>NZ_JAENSQ010000002.1:0-400065 GCF_016613125.1 Pseudomonas sp. MF6776 | reverse complement strand
CCATATAACACCCAAGCAATTTGCGTCGAAAGGCCAGATTGCGGTGTGTGAAGACGAAACGAACCGAAAGTTCGATGTTCACAAACACCGAAAGCTGTCACATACCCAATTTGCTGAAGCGAGGCCATCTGGCCACGACTCGGTACCCGAATTTCTTGACGACCATAGAGCGTTGGAACCACCTGATCCCATCCCGAACTCAGCAGTGAAACGATGCATCGCCGATGGTAGTGTGGGGTTTCCCCATGTGAGAGTAGGTCATCGTCAAGATTAAATTCCGAAACCCCAATTGCGAAAGCAGTTGGGGTTTTGTTTTGCCCGCAGGAAAGTTCTTACAGCATTCACGGACCTCGTCCGGCTGTCATAGCGTGTCGACAATGCTAAGGTTCTGACCTGGTTTTCGTACTTTTTCAAGGAAGTCTTTATGCCGGACGCCCAGTCCCTCAACGCTGCATTCATGGTGGTTCAGAGCAATAGCCTGGACGAACTGCGCAGCTTGGTGGTCAGCATCATGCGGCGCTATCCGCTGGCTCCCCTGGAGAACGAAATTGCGTTGGTGCAGAGTAACGGCATCGCCCAATGGCTAAAGCTGGCCCTGGCTGAAGATCCAGAAGAAGACGACCTCGGTGGTTGCGGCATCGCCGCAGCGATTGATGTGCAACTGCCCGGTAGCTTTATGTGGCAGCTCTATCGCATGGTTTTGGGGCGAGAAGAAATTCCGGCCAAATCCCTGCTCGATAAAGCACCACTAACCTGGCGCCTCATGCGTTTGCTACCCCAGGTCATCGACCGTGCGCATTTCGAGCCGCTGCAACGCTTCCTTACCCACGACACTGACTTGCGCAAGCGCTATCAATTGTCTGAGCGTCTAGCGGATCTTTTCGACCAATATCAGGTGTATCGGGCTGACTGGCTTGAGGATTGGGCCGAAGGGCGGCATCAATTACGAAATGTCAGAGGCGAGGTAAAATCTTTGCCCGCTACCAGCTGCTGGCAAGCCGAATTGTGGCGTGCACTACTGAATGACGTGGGGGAACAAGGCATGGCGCAGAGTCGCGCCGGCGTTCACCAGCGATTCATCGAGCGGATCAACAACCTTGCGATAGCTCCTGCAGGACTGCCATCGCGAGTGATTGTTTTCGGGATTTCGTCGTTACCGGCCCAGGTCCTTGAAGCGCTGGCCGGACTCGCGCGTTTCAGCCAGGTTCTGTTGTGTGTACATAACCCTTGCCGTCACCACTGGGCCGATATCGTCGCCGACAAGGATTTGCTGCGTCACCAATACAAGCGACAGTCCCGCAAGAGCGGAATGCCCGTCGTGCTGGATCCCGAAACACTGCACCAGCATGCCCATCCATTATTGGCAGCATGGGGTAAGCAAGGTCGTGACTACATCAACCTGCTCGACAGTTACGACGATCCCAACAGCTACCGCGCCGTATTTCGCGACGGTCGCATTGACCTGTTTAGCGAATCTGAGCCACACAATCTGCTCAATCAACTTCAGGACGATATCCTGGAGCTGCGTCCACTCAACGAGACCCGCGAGCACTGGCCTGCTGTTGATCTGAATGAAGACGATTCGATCCGTTTTCACATTGCCCACAGCGCTCAGCGCGAAGTGGAAATCCTGCATGACCAGCTACTGGCGCGCTTCAGTGCCAATCCGAATCTGCGCCCTCGCGATGTGATCGTAATGGTGCCGGATGTCGACAGTTATGCACCGCATATACGCGCGGTGTTTGGTCAACTCGACCGGTATGACCCACGCTTCATTCCCTTCACATTGGCAGATCAGGGGCAGCGTGGCCGCGACCCGTTACTGATCGCGGTCGAGCACCTGCTCAAGCTGCCGGACAGTCGTTTCCCCGTCAGCGAAATCCTCGACCTGCTCGACGTTCCGGCATTGCGTGCCCGGTTCGGCGTAGAAGAGCGGGACCTGCCAACACTGCATCGCTGGATCGAAGGGGCGGGCGTCCGCTGGGGGATGAACGCCGAGCAGCGTGCCGGGCTCGGGCTGCCAGACGAACTTGAACAGAACAGCTGGCATTTTGGCCTGCGCCGAATGCTCTTGGGTTACGCCGTCGGTACCGCCAATGCCTGCTCTGGGATTGAGCCGTATGATGAAATCGGCGGCCTGGATGCCGCATTGATCGGGCCGTTGGTAGCGTTGCTCGATGCTCTGGAACTCGCCCATCAGCAGCTCACACAAGCGGCTCAACCCAAAGAGTGGGGGCAGAGACTCCAAGCGCTTATGCAGCTGTTCTTCAAAGCCAGTAATGAACATGACGACTACTTGCTTACCCAACTGGAAGAGCTTCGTGAAACCTGGCTGGAGACCTGTGAGACGGTAGGTCTGGTAGATGAGCTGCCGCTGACTGTCGTCCGTGAAGCCTGGCTCGCTGGCCTAGATCAGGGCCGTTTGTCTCAGCGTTTCCTGGCCGGTGCGGTGAACTTTTGTACGTTGATGCCGATGCGCGCCATTCCCTTTAAGCTGGTTTGTTTGTTGGGGATGAACGACGGCGATTACCCCCGTGCGCAACCCCCGCTGGATTTCGATCTGATGGGCAGCGACTACCGCCCTGGAGACCGCTCGCGGCGTGAAGATGACCGCTATCTGTTGCTCGAGGCGCTCCTGTCGGCACGTGATCAGCTCTATATCAGTTGGGTCGGCCGCAGCATTCGCGACAACAGTGAGCGACCTGCATCAGTGTTGATTGGCCAGTTGCGTGATCACCTCGCCAGCGGCTGGCGATTGATCGACGAAAGCCAGGATCTGTTAGGCGCCATGACCCAAGAGCATCCGCTGCAGCCGTTCAGTGCGCGCTATTTCCATGAAGGCGATCAACTGTTCAGCTATGCCAGTGAGTGGCAGGTGTTGCATCAACAGCATGCGCCCCAGGTCCACGCAGAATTACTTACGCCCTATGTTCAGGAAGAACCTCTGAGCCTGGCCCTGCTACAGGATTTCCTGCGTAACCCGACACGACATTTTTTTACCCAACGACTCAAGGTGTATTTCGAAGCCGCCGAAGCTCCGCTGGCTGATGAAGAACCTTTCGTGCTGGACGCATTGCAGCGCTATACGCTCAGCGACAGCCTGCTCGAAGCCGCTCTCAGACAGCCGGACAATATCGATCAGGCACTCGAGGCTCAGGCACGAAGGCTGCAAAACAGCGGATTGTTGCCCATGGCCGGTTTTGGCGAATGCCTGCAGCGGGAGCTGATCGAACCGCTCCCCGACCTGTTGCAACGTTATCAACAGCTACTGACGTTGTGGCCGACACCGATGACCAGCGCCATCCCGGTCAATCTCGATTTTCAGGGTTTGCGGCTTGAAGGCTGGCTCGCAGGCCTGCATCAGCGCGCTGATGGTGGCTTGTTAGCAGTCACGACCATTCCCAACAGCATTGGCTCGATCAAAAGTCGTAAGTGGCATCGGCTGACCAAACCGTGGGTGAATCATCTTGCCGCCTGCGCCAGCGGACTTTCACTGACCACGGCATTGGTCGCCAGTGACGACACGTTGCTGCTGGAGCCGATGGAGCCAGCCCGCGCGTTTAGCCTCCTTGGCGATTTACTCCTCGCCTGGCAGGCCGGCATGCGCCAACCATTGCCGGTTGCGGTAAAGACCGCATTCGCCTGGCTGTCGCAGACCGATCCGGTCAAAGCTGACGCTGCGGCCCGTAAAGCCTACGAGGGTGACGGCCAGACTAGCGAGGGTGAGCGCCGTGAGAGTCCGGCATTGTCCCGACAATTTGCCGACTTCGACGCATTACTCGCGGATGAGACGTTCTCCGGTTGGTGCGACACCCTGTACCGCCCCCTGCATGAAGCCCCTTGGCGTTCATTGTCCAGCGAAGGCCCCCGCTCATGAGCACGAAGACACCGCTGGCCCTGGCATTTCCGCTGCGTGGCAGCCAGTTAATCGAAGCGAGTGCCGGTACCGGCAAAACCTTCACCATTTCTGCGCTCTATCTGCGGCTCATTCTCGGGCACGGCGGTGAGTTGAGCGGGTTTGCCCGCGAATTGTTGCCTCCGCAGATCCTCGTGGTGACGTTCACCGACGCGGCGACCAAAGAGCTGCGCGAGCGAATTCGTACGCGACTGGCCGAGGCGGCGAGGTTTTTTCGCGACGAGACCCCCGCCCCTGACGGATTGATCGCTGACCTGCGCGATCAGTTCGATCCTCAGCAATGGCCCGGCTGTGCCAATCGCCTCGATATCGCTGCGCAATGGATGGATGAAGCCGCGGTCTCGACCATCCACAGCTGGTGTCAGCGCATGCTGCGCGAGCATGCGTTCGACAGCGGCAGCCTGTTCACTCAATCCCTGGAAACCGATCACAGCGATTTGCTCGGTGAAGTGCTGCGCGATTACTGGCGGCTGTTCTGTTACCCGATGCAGGGGGATGCGCTGAATTGGGTTCGTAGCAACTGGGGTGGACCTGCAGCGTTGCTACCCCGAGTACGCGGACTGTTCGCCAGCGAGCGCGACAGCGACGAAGGCAAGGCACCCGCAGAGCTTATCGAGGAGTGTTTGCAGGAGCGCCGCTCGGCATTGATCGAGTTGAAGATGCCTTGGCGTCAATGGGCGGACGAGTTGCTCGTCATGTGCCATCAAGGCGTTGCCAGCAAGACTGTCGATGGTCGCAAGATGCAGGCGCGTTACTTTGAACCCTGGTTCGAGAAGCTCAAGGCCTGGGCCGAAGACGAGTCTTTGGAGCAACTGGACATCGGCACCGGCTTCACCCGCCTGACCCCCGACGGCATGGCCGAAGCGTGGAAGGGGCAGGCCCCAAGTCACCCGGGGCTCGATGCTATGTCCGGACTCAAATCGAGTCTTGATGCACTGCCAACGCCTGATGCCGCTGTCCTGCAACACGCCGCCAATTGGGTGGGCACACGCTTTGAAGAAGAGAAGCGCCGCCGTGCCGAAATGGGTTTTGACGACATGCTGCTGCGCCTGGATGCCGCGCTGCAATCCGACGGCGGCGAACGTCTGGCAACGTTGATCCGTGAGCAATTCCCGGTCGCGCTGATTGACGAGTTCCAGGACACCGACCCGGTGCAATACCGCATCTTCGAAAGCATCTATCGCATCGAAGACAACAACCCCGATACCGGTTTGTTTCTGATCGGCGATCCCAAGCAAGCGATTTACGCTTTTCGCGGTGCGGACATCTACACCTATTTACGTGCCCGTCAGGCCACCACCGGCCGACTGCATACGCTGGGCACCAATTTCCGCTCCAGTCACGGCATGGTCAAAGCGGTCAACCATGTATTCGAACGCGCCGAGTCCCGAGAGCTGGGACGCGGCGCGTTTTTGTTCCGGGAGAAAAACGGCGAGAACCCCGTGCCGTTTCAACCGGTGGAATCGCAAGGTCGTAAAGAGAAACTGCAGATTGCCGGAAAAGACATTGGCGCATTGAATGTCTGGCACTTGTCCACAGACCAACCGCTGTCGGGAGCGGTTTATCGGCAACAGTTGGCGGCCGCCTGTGCTAGCCAAATAACGGCATTGCTCAATGGCGGGCAATCCGGCAGTGCGGGGTTTGTTCAGGACGGTGAAGATTTCAGAGGGCTGCGGCCTTCGGACATCGCGATCCTCGTCCGCGACGGTAAAGAGGCTCAAGCGGTTCGCGGCGAGCTTGCCGCCCGCGGTGTGCGCAGCGTTTATCTGTCGGACAAGGATTCGGTGTTTGCGGCCCAAGAGGCCCACGACCTGCTGTCCTGGCTCAAAGCCTGCGCCGAGCCGGATGTCGAACGTTCGCTGAAAGCTGCGCTGGCCTGTATCACTCTGAACTTGCCACTGGCTGAACTGGAGCGGCTGAATCAGGACGAACTGGTTTGGGAAGCTCGAGTCATGCAGTTTCGTGGCTATCGCGAACTCTGGCGCAAGCAAGGCGTGCTGCCGATGTTGCGCCGCCTGCTTCACGACTTCCATTTGCCACAGACCTTGATGACACGCAGCGATGGCGAGCGGGTGCTGACCAACCTGCTTCACCTGTCGGAACTGATGCAGCAGGCCGCCGCAGAGCTGGACGGTGAGCAAGCGCTGATCCGCCATCTGGCCGAGCTTCTTGCATTGTCGGGTCAGGCGGGTGAAGAGCAGATCCTGCGCCTGGAAAGTGACGAGCAACTGGTCAAGGTCGTGACCATCCACAAGTCCAAAGGCCTTGAGTATCCGCTGGTGTTCCTGCCGTTCATCTGCTCGGCGAAACCCGTGGACGGTAGTCGATTGCCGCTGCATTACCACGACGCTACGGGCAAGGCTCAGGTGAGTCTCAAACCGACCGTCGAGTTGATTGCGCAAGCGGACGAAGAGCGTCTCGCCGAAGATCTGCGTTTGCTCTATGTCGCCCTGACTCGTGCGCAACATGCCTGCTGGTTAGGCGTGACGGATCTCAAACGGGGCAATAACAACAGCTCGGTGCTGCACCTTTCTGCGCTGGGCTATCTGCTGGGTGGTGGTGCCTCTCTGGGTGAATCCAGTGGACTCAACCGATGGTTGCAAGACCTGCAGCAAGACTGCCCGGCTATCGACATCGGCGAAATGCCGCAACCCACCGACGAGCATTACCAACCTCCGCGCAATGAAGCCGTCCTCAGTGCCACGTTGCTGCCCAAGCGCAAGGCCAGTGAGAACTGGTGGATCGCGTCGTATAGCGCGCTGCGCATCAGTGATGTGCTGAGTGTCGGCAGCGATGAAGCACCGGACAGCCCGCAAGCACAAAAGCTTTTCGATGACGAACGCCTCGACCCGGATGCGCCGCGAGAAATCATAACCGGCGGCGCCGATATCCATCGCTTCCCCCGTGGTCCCAATCCGGGAACGTTTCTTCACGGTTTGCTGGAGTGGGCGGGTGATGACGGTTTCGCCGTTTCCCGCGAGGCGCTGGAGGACGCGATTGGCCGGCGCTGCAACCTGCGTGGCTGGGAAGGCTGGATCACCACCCTCAGTGACTGGTTGCAACACCTGCTCAAGTCGCCACTGCCAATCGCTGATGGGCGGCCACCGGTGATTCTCGAACAGCTGACACAGTACCGAGTCGAGATGGAATTCTGGTTCGCCAGCCATAAAGTCGACGTGCTGAAACTCGACGAACTGGTACGCCAGTTCACCCACAATGGTGTGGCCCGGGTTGGCGCAGAGCCAGTGCAACTCAACGGCATGTTCAAAGGCTTCATCGACCTGACCTTTGAACACGATGGCCGCTATTACGTGGCCGACTACAAGTCCAACTGGCTGGGTGTGGACGATCTGGCCTACACCGAGCACGCCATGGAACAATCGATTCTGGACAACCGCTACGACCTGCAATACGTGTTGTATCTGTTGGCGTTGCATCGTCAGCTCAAGGCCCGTTTGCCCGACTACGATTACGACCGGCATGTTGGCGGGGCGCTGTACCTGTTCTTGCGCGGCACTCGCTCAGACAGCCGCGGTGTGTACTTTGCCCGACCGCCTCGTGAGTTGATCGAGCGTCTCGACCGGATGTTCCAGGGCAAACCCGAACCCAAGGCCGAACCCGCATGGGAACAGGGAGTCCTGCTATGAGCCGCACGTTTGCCGATCTGTTGCCGACACCGCTGGCAGCCGACAGTCTGTCGAGACTTTCGCCCCTGACAAGCGCCGATGACTTGCTGCTGTTGCTTACCCGTTGGGTCGAGCGTGGCTGGTTGCGTGCGCTGGACAAGGCATTCGTCGCATTTCTTCACGAGCTTGAGCCCGATACCGATCCGTTGGTGCTGCTCGCTGCAGCGCTGACCAGTCATCAACTCGGCCACGGTCATGTTTGTCTGGATTTGTTCGAAACCCTTAAAGCGCCTGACTTTGCGTTGTCGCTGCCACCCGAAGGCGACGTGCAAGGTGGTGTGTTGTTGCTGCCTTCACAATTGCTTGAAGCGCTTGATGGCGCGCATTGGTGCAAGGCGTTGGCGGGCAGTGGCCTGGTCGCGCTGGCAGCCGATACCCGCGAAGCCGCGCAGAATCGCCCACTGGTGCTGTCCGGAAAACGTTTATACCTGCGGCGCTACTGGGCTTACGAACGCCGCATCGATATGGCGTTGCGCCAGCGTCTCGCCCAGGGCGAGGCGACGCCGGATGACCTGCCGCAACGGCTCAATGAGCTGTTCGGTTCGGCCAAAACCGATGAGGTGATCGACTGGCAGAAACTCGCCTGTGCCCTCGCTACCCGCGGTGCATTCAGTATCGTCACCGGTGGACCGGGCACCGGCAAAACCACCACAGTGGTGCGCTTGCTTGCGTTGCTGCAAGCGCCAGCGGTGGAGGCTGGTCATCCGCTGCGAATTCGCTTGGCTGCACCGACAGGCAAAGCGGCTGCGCGATTGACCGAATCCATCAGCCAACAAGTGCAATCGCTGAAAGTCGCCGAAGGCGTACGCGCAAAAATCCCCTGCGACGTGACCACTGTGCACCGCTTGCTGGGCAGTCGTCCCGGTACGAGACACTTCCGCCACCATGCCGGCAACCGTTTACCGCTGGATGTGCTGGTGGTCGATGAAGCGTCGATGATCGACCTGGAAATGATGGCCAACCTGCTCGACGCCCTGCCTGCCCATGCACGTCTGGTGCTGCTGGGTGACAAGGATCAGTTGGCCTCGGTAGAGGCCGGTGCCGTGTTGGGGGATTTGTGCCGTGACGCTGAAAGCGGTTGGTATAGCCCGCAGACTCGGCAATGGCTGGAGTCGGTCAGCGGTGAATCGTTGCAGGCCAGCGGCTTGCATGAGGACCTCGACGGCTCCCATCCGCTGGCGCAACAAGTGGTGATGTTGCGTCACTCCCGGCGCTTTGGCGAAGGCAGCGGTATCGGCCAGCTTGCACGCCGGGTCAATCAACAGTTGCCGGATGAGGCGCGTCAGTTGCTGGTGGCGGGGCAGTATGAGGATGTGTATTCGTTGCCGCTCAAGGGCGAGCACGATCTGCACCTCGAGCGACTCTTGCTTGAGGGTCATGGCGGCGGACCGCAAGGCTATCGGCATTACCTGAAAGTATTGCGTGATCAGCGTCCACCGCTGGACAGGCCGCTCGAACATCCGGACTGGATCAACTGGGCCCGCGAGATCTTGCAGGCATTCGACACCTTCCAGCTGTTGTGTGCGGTGCGCAAGGGGCCGTGGGGTGTGGAGGGTTTGAACCAGCGCATCACCGCTGCATTGCTCAAGGCGCGACTGATCGACAACGACCAGCAATGGTACGAAGGTCGGCCAGTGCTGATGACCCGCAATGACTACGGTCTGGGCCTGATGAACGGTGACATTGGAATTGCCCTCAAACTGCCCGAGCGCGAAGGTCCTGCCGCCGGTAAACCGGTGCTGCGCGTGGCTTTTCCGCGCAACGATGGCCAGGGTGGCGTGCGCTTTGTGTTGCCGAGTCGTTTAAATGATGTCGAAACCGTCTACGCGATGACCGTACACAAGTCTCAAGGGTCGGAGTTCGCCCACACCGCATTGATCCTGCCGGACGCCTTGAACCCCGTGCTGACCAAGGAGCTGATCTATACCGGCATCACCCGGGCCAAGCATTGGTTCACCTTGATCGAACCGCGTGCCGGAGTTTTTGAAGAGGCCGTGCAGCGCAAGGTAAAACGCTTGAGCGGGTTGATGCTGGAACTGGAGGAGGGCACCGAGCCCCGGGGATGAAGGTTTCGTTGAATGAGGCTGACTACTGACCATCCGGTCAGGAGTCCGCGCCTCGCTGGTGATTCAGCGCTGTGCTATCGTTGCGGCATCATTCCGTTACGATCCAAGAGAATCCCTGCATGAAGGTGGCTGTCTGGGCGACAGAGCGCGTGTTTCGCTGCAAGCACGCAGTGCTTGTCGGTCTGCTCTGTTTGCTGGCGGGCGCTGCCGTCGCGCAACCGCAAACGCCGCCCGGCATGGCCGAACAGCGGGCGCAGGCGGTCACCCAGGTTGTGCTGGGTATTCTCAGTTACGCACGCTGGCCGGTAGAGCCTGCGCAACTGCGCCTGTGCATCGTCGGCCCCACTGAATACACCGATGATCTGGTCAAGGGCACTACTCAGGCCACCGGCAGGCCAGTTGTCGTGCATCGTCTGCTGGCCGACAACCCGGCCATCGTCACCGAATGCGATGCGGTGTATATCGGCAAACTCACCGCAGATGAACGCAGTCGGCTGTTCGCTTCGCTGACAGGGCACCCGGTGCTGAGCATCAGCGAGGGCGACGATCAGTGCACGGTCGGCAGTCTGTTCTGTCTGCGCGTCGGCGATGAGCAGGTGTCCTTCGAAGTCAATCTCGACTCTGTTGCCCGCAGTGGCGTGCGCATTCATCCAAGCGTGCTGCAGTTGTCACGCCGCAAATCGGCGGCACAATGAGACTGTTCAGATCCAATACGCGCCCAACGTTAGGCTCGGTTCTCGGCCGTGGGCACCTGACGGTCGCATTGGTGGCAGTGGCGATGGCCAGTGTTTCCCTGACCCTGCTGGGCGTTCTGGCGTTGCGGGTGTATGCCGATCACAACCTGCATTTGATCGCCCGGTCGATCAGCTACACCGTGGAAGCGGCGGTCGTGTTCAACGACAAGGCTGCCGCCACTGAGTCGCTGGCAATGATCGCATCGGCCGAAGAAGTGGCAGACGCTCAGGTGCTGGATGCCCGAGGTCTACTGCTCGCGCGATGGCAGCGACCGGAAACCGGTTTGATCTCTGAGTTGGAAATGCAACTCGCCCGGGCGATTCTGGAAAAGCCGATCGACTTGCCGATCACCCATCAGAATCGCGAGATCGGACGTGTTCTGCTCACCGGTCACGGCGGCAGTCTGATGCGGTTTCTGCTCAGCGGTCTGGCGGGGATCATTCTCTGTACCGCCATCAGCGCCTGGGTGGCGATTTATCTGGCGCGGCGACAATTGCGCGAGATCATCGGCCCGTTGCGCAGCCTGGCGACCGTTGCCCACGCTGCCCGTAGCGAACGAGCGCTGGATCGACGCGTGCCGCCAGCGCAGATCGCTGAACTCGACAACCTCGGCAATGACTTCAACGCCTTGCTCGACGAACTGGAATCGTGGCAAACCCATCTGAAAAGCGAAAACGAGACCTTGGCCCACCAGGCCAGTCACGACAGTCTTACCGGGTTGCCGAACCGCGCCTATTTCGAGGGCCGCTTGATTCGGGCCCTGCGCAATGCCGGCAAACTCAAGGAGCGCGTGGCTGTACTGTTTTTGGACAGCGACCGTTTCAAAGGCATCAACGATAACTTTGGCCATGCGGCCGGTGACGCGGTACTGGTGGCGGTAGCCAATCGGGTGCGCGCGCAATTGCGTGAAGAAGATTTGGTCGCGCGACTGGGCGGGGACGAATTCGCCGTACTGCTCGCGCCTCTGCACAAGGTCGAAGACGCCGAACGCATCGCTGACAAGATTCTCGCGAGCATGGACATGCCGATCGCCCTGCCGGGTGATGCCAGTGTTGTGACGTCGCTCAGTATCGGTATCGCGGTTTACCCCGATCATGGCGTCACCCCCGGTGCGCTGCTCAACGCTGCCGACGCGGCGATGTATCAAGCCAAGCGCCTGTCGCGTGGCGCTCAATCCACGGCCGGGTCGGAGTACCCGGTCAATCCCGTTCAAACCAGGAGCTAATTTCCGTGTTCACTTTTCCTTCTCGACTGTTTTCCACGCTGATGTTGATGGCCATATTGGCGCTGACCGGTTGCCAGACCGCCCCGCAAAAGGGCCTCTCTGCGGCGCAGGTTGCCGTGCTCAAGCAACAAGGCTTCGAGCTGACTGACGATGGCTGGGAGTTCGGCCTGTCCGGCAAAGTGCTGTTCGGCAGCGATGTCGAGAGCCTCAATACACAGAGCACCGAGATCGTCTCGCGCATCGGCAAAGCCCTGTTGGGCGTGGGCATTGAGCGGGTACGGGTCGACGGCCACACCGATGCGTCGGGTAAGGAAATCTACAACCAGCAACTGTCATTGCGCCGGGCCAAGAGCGTCGCCAACGTATTGGGCACGGTTGGCATGAAGCAAGAAAACATACAGCTGCGCGGGCTGGGCAGCAGCGAGCCGGTGGCATCCAACGGTACTGCCGCAGGCCGCACGGAAAACCGTCGGGTTTCGATTGTGGTGAGCGCCGATTAATCGGCGAACTGCATCTCACGGGTCTGCCCCATCAGCAGACCCTGATTACGCTCAGTCACCTCCCTGATGTAATCCCACAACAAGGTAATCCGCTTCAACTTGCGCAGATCCTCCCGGCAGTACATCCAGAACTGCCGGGTAATGTCGATTTCTTCCGGCAGCACCGGCAACAAACGCGGGTCCTGTGCGGCGAGGAAACACGGCAGAATCGCCAGTGAGCGACCTTGCTGCGCCGCGACGAATTGCGCGATCACGCTGGTGCTGCGCAAGTTCGCGCTGGCACCTGGCAGCGCATTCGCCAGGTAAAGCAGCTCCGAGCTGAACGCCAGGTCATCCACATAACTGATGAATTGATGCTTGCCCAAGTCTGCCGGGCGGCGGATCGGTGGGTGTTTGTCGAGGTAGTCCTGGGTCGCATAGAGCTGCAAGCGGTAGTCGCAGAGTTTGCAGCAGACGTACGGTCCGTGCTCCGGGCGTTCCAGTGCGATGACGATGTCGGCCTCACGCTTGGACAGGCTGATGAAGTGCGGCAGCGGCAGGATGTCCACCGAGATGGCCGGGTAGGCGTCGACGAAATGGCTCAGTTGCGGCGTGATGAAAAAACTGCCGAAGCCTTCAGTGCAGCCCATGCGCACATGCCCGGACAGCGCCACGCCAGAGCCTGAAACCTGCTCGCAGGCCATGTGCAATGTGCTTTCAATCGATTCGGCGTATCCCAGCAAACGCTGGCCTTCGGTGGTGAGTACGAAGCCGCTGGTCCGCGATTTCTCGAACAGCAACGTGCCTAACGCCGATTCCAGCGAACTGATCCGCCGCGACACGGTGGTGTAGTCGACCGCCAGCCGTTTAGCCGCGGTGCTGGCTTTGCGGGTGCGGGCAACTTCGAGGAAAAACTTGAGGTCGTCCCAGTTCAGCGAACCTAGAGAGGTGATGTTTTTTTGCATGATGGACGGGCTTATATGTGCGTTCTTATTAGAAGTTTGCACATCTATACTCCAAAAACAGTCCGACAACCAACTCGTGACACACGCCTCATCTCAAGGCGAACCTTTCGCCTTGGCTCCTACGATAAAAACAAGTTTCGGAGACCAGCATGAACGCATCGCTTACGCCCAACGAAACCACGCTGCAGAAGGTCAAACTGCTGATCGACGGCGAGTGGGTCGAGTCGCAAACCACCGAGTGGCACGACATCGTCAACCCGGCGACCCAGCAAGTGCTGGCCAAAGTCCCGTTCGCGACCGCCGCTGAAGTCGATGCCGCCGTCAGCGCCGCCCAGCGTGCCTTCCAGACCTGGAAACTGACCCCGATCGGCGCGCGGATGCGCATCATGCTCAAGCTGCAAGCGCTGATCCGCGAGCACTCCAAGCGTATCGCCGTGGTGCTGAGCGCCGAGCAGGGCAAAACCATTGCCGACGCCGAGGGCGATATTTTCCGTGGCCTGGAAGTGGTCGAGCACGCCTGCTCCATTGGTAGCCTGCAAATGGGTGAGTTCGCCGAGAACGTCGCGGGTGGCGTCGATACTTACACCCTGCGCCAGCCGATCGGCGTTTGCGCCGGCATCACGCCGTTCAACTTCCCGGCGATGATTCCGCTGTGGATGTTCCCGATGGCCATCGCTTGCGGCAACACTTTCGTATTGAAGCCCTCTGAGCAAGATCCGCTGTCGACCATGCTGCTGGTGGAGCTGGCGATTGAAGCCGGTGTGCCAGCGGGCGTGCTCAACGTGGTTCACGGCGGCAAAGACGTGGTTGATGGCCTGTGCACTCACAAGGACATCAAAGCCGTGTCCTTCGTCGGCTCGACCGCTGTCGGCACTCACGTATATGACCTGGCCGGCAAACACGGCAAACGCGTGCAATCGATGATGGGTGCGAAGAACCACGCCGTGGTGCTGGCGGACGCCAATCGCGAGCAAGCGCTGAATGCCCTGGTCGGTGCCGGTTTCGGTGCGGCGGGGCAACGTTGCATGGCCACTTCGGTGGTGGTGCTGGTGGGCGCGGCGAAACAATGGCTGCCGGACCTGAAAGCGCTGGCACAGAAACTCACCGTCAACGCCGGTAACGAGCCGGGCACCGATGTCGGCCCGGTGATCTCGAAAAAGGCCAAGGCGCGGATTCTCGAGCTGATCGAAAGCGGCATCAAGGAAGGCGCCAAGCTTGAGCTGGACGGTCGCGACATCAGCGTGCCGGGTTACGAGCAAGGCAACTTCGTCGGCCCGACCCTGTTCTCGGGCGTGACCACCGACATGCAGATCTACACCCAGGAAATCTTCGGCCCGGTGCTGGTGGTGCTGGAAGTCGATACGCTTGATCAGGCGATTGCGCTGGTCAACGCCAACCCTTTCGGTAACGGCACAGGTCTGTTCACCCAGAGCGGTGCGGCGGCGCGTAAATTCCAGACGGAAATCGATGTCGGTCAGGTTGGCATCAACATCCCGATTCCGGTGCCGGTGCCGTTCTTCAGCTTCACCGGTTCGCGCGGTTCGAAACTCGGCGACCTCGGCCCGTACGGCAAGCAAGTGGTGCAGTTCTACACGCAGACCAAAACGGTCACGGCGCGCTGGTTCGATGACGACAGCGTCAACGACGGCGTGAACACCACCATCAACCTGCGCTGAGGAACATGCCATGAAAATCGCATTTATCGGTCTGGGCAACATGGGCGCACCGATGGCGCGCAACCTGATCAAGGCTGGCCATTCGCTGAATCTGGTCGACTTGAACAAAACCGTGTTGGCGGAGTTGGAGCAGATGGGCGGCACCATCCGCGCTTCGGCCCGCGAGGCTGCCGAGGACGCCGAACTGGTGATCACCATGCTCCCGGCCGCCGTGCACGTGCGCAGCGTCTGGCTCGGTGAAGACGGTGTTCTCGCTGGCATCGGCAAAGGCGTGCCGGCGGTGGATTGCAGCACCATCGATCCGCAGACTGCTCGTGACGTCGCCGCGGCTGCCGCCAAACAAGGGGTGGCCATGGCCGATGCGCCGGTGTCCGGCGGTACGGGCGGTGCGACTGCCGGGACCCTGACCTTCATGGTCGGCGCCACGCCGGAACTGTTCGCCACCCTGCAACCGGTGCTAGCGCAAATGGGCCGCAACATCGTTCATTGCGGTGAAGTCGGCACCGGGCAGATCGCCAAAATCTGCAACAACCTGCTGCTGGCGATTTCGATGGTCGGCGTCAGTGAAGCGATGGCGCTGGGTGATGCGCTGGGGATCGATACGTCGGTGCTGGCCGGGATCATCAACAGTTCGACCGGGCGTTGCTGGAGTTCGGAAATGTACAACCCATGGCCGGGCATCGTCGAAACAGCGCCGGCTTCTCGTGGGTACACCGGTGGTTTCGGTGCTGAATTGATGCTCAAGGATCTGGGCCTTGCGACTGAAGCGGCGCGTCAGGCACATCAGCCAGTTGTACTGGGCGCGGTGGCGCAGCAGCTATATCAGGCAATGAGCCAGCGCGGGGACGGCGGGAAAGATTTCTCGGCGATTATCAACAGCTATCGCAAGCCTGCAATTGAAGGGCAGCGCTGAAAAACTGTGGGAGCGAGTCTGCTCGCGATGACGGCGGTCGCTTCAACAAGGAAGTGACTGACCGTCCGCTTTCGCGAGCAGGCTCGCTCCCACAAGAGAATTGCGTGTATCTGATATTGTTTGCCGGGAAACCACGTCGGGTGGTTTCCCGGCTTTTTTGCATCAGGCAAACACGAAATATTTGCGCACCGTCTCGACCACTTCCCATGTGCCTTTCATCCCCGGCTCAACCACGAAGATGTCGCCGGCGCGCAGGTGGATGGGTTCCATGCCGTCGGGGGTGATCACGCAGTAGCCTTCCTGAAAATGGCAGTACTCCCACTTCACATAATCGACTCGCCACTTGCCCGGCGTGCAGATCCAGGTGCCCATGATCTTGCTGCCGTCTTCGCTGGTGTAGGCATTGAGGTTGACGGTGTGCGGGTCGCCTTCGAGTTTTTCCCATTTGCAGGCGTCGAGTACCGGCAGCGGATGGGTATCGCGCAGAACGGTGATAGGGGCGGTCGCGGTCATGAGAACTCCGGGCTGTGGGCTGTGAACTGAAGTCGCACCCTATAGCGCCCGGTCGCCGGTCAGTTGTCTGTACTCGACATCAAGCTGCTCAGAAACGCGCAGATCGTTAGAGTTTCTCCAGCGGGCATTCGACTCTGGCTCGCTCCAGCTCGACCTCGAACCCTTCGAGTTGCGCGTATTGGCGCGTGAGTTCGGCCATGGTGCGGTTGATCTCGCTTTTTTTCGCTTCTATGGCTTGTTGTGCCAGCGCCCACGGCATCGCCTCACCGTGATGTTCGCAGAAGATCGCCTGCAACTCCTTGAGCCGAAAACCCATGTCTTTGGCGCACTTGATGAAGATCAGCAGTTCGACACTCTGCTGATCGTAGAGGCGGTAGTTACCCTGTCGCCGGGGTGTGGGCAACAGGCCGATCGACTCGTAGTGGCGGATGCTTTTGATGGTGGTGCCGGAACGTTGCGCGGCTTGGCCGATGTACATATAAGTCCCTTTTTCAACAAGTAACAGCGCAGCGCATTATCGGCAGACTCAGCGACTGGCGATAGCCTGCACCTGTCCCAGCCAGGCTTGCCGTTGCTGATCGCTTGAGCCGAGCACCGGCCCGAACGTCAGCGTGCGCAAGGGTTTGATCCCACAGAAATCGAGGGTCGTCTTGCGCACCTGATGCAGCCCGGGCATGCGATAGATCCAGCGGTAATACCAGGGCGGAGTATCCATGGTCACCAGTAAATCGGCGGTGCGTCCCGCCAACAGTTTTTCGGGAAACGCTTTGCCCGAGCGATATTTGAAGGCAAAACCCGGGAGAAACACCCGATCAAAAAAACCTTTGAGCAACGCCGGAATACCGCCCCACCAGATCGGGTAAACCAGTGTCAGATGTTCGGCCCAGAGGATGTCGGATTGTGCCGCGTTCAAGTCATCTTCCAGCGGCTGGATCTGTTGATAACTGTCGCGCAGTACCGGGTCGAAAACCATCTCGCCAAGGCGCAACTGGCGCACCTCGTGTCCGGCATCGAGTGCTGATTGTGTGTAGCGCTCAGCGAGTGCAGCGCAAAAACTCTTGGTCGAAGGATGGCCGAGAATCAGCAGAATGCGTTTGCCCATGGTCATCGTCCCTGCTGTAAAAAAGCCAAGGATGAAGTCTGCCCCTTAGGGGAGAGTCAAGGCTTTGAGCAGCGCTTTGGCGTAACTCGGCAGAGCGCTGAAATCCTTCGCGCACAGCAGCAACGTGCGGCGCGCCCAAGGCTCGTCGAGGGCAACGCTTTTCAATGAGCGTGGCGTTGCGCGTTCGACGGCAGCCAGCGGCACGATCGCCAGTCCGGCCCCGTGGCCGACCATACGCATCACGCCGTCGAAACCGTCGGCGCGAATGCGGATCTGCATGCGCGAGCCGCTGTGCAACGCCTGTTCTTCAAGATAGATCGCCAGTGCGCTGTCGGCGCTCAGTCCTACGAAGTCGTAGCGCAAGGCATCACTGAAACTGACCTCGACGGCGTCAGACAATGGGTGATCCAGCGGCAGAATCAGTACCAGCGGATCGTCGCGAAAGGGCTGGGTTTGCAGGTCGCTGGTGTCGACCGCGTCGGAAACAATCCCAAGATCCGCCGCTCCCTGACGCAAGGCGTGGGTGATGCGGGCGCTGGGCAGCTCTTGCAAGTCGATGTCGAGATTGGGATGGCTGCGCAGGAAGTCCGCGAGCACTTCCGGCAGGTACTCGGTGATTGCGGTGGTGTTGCACAACAACCGCACCTGACCTTTGACGCCTTGTGCGTATTCGGCGAGATCCTGCTGCATGCGTTCGGCTTGTTGCAGGAGGACGCGTGCGTGGTGGGCCAACGCTTTGCCGGCCGGTGTCGGGGTGACGCCACGGCGACCGCGCTCCAGAAAGTCAGCGCCGAGTGAGGCTTCCATTGCACGAATTCGCGCACTGGCGGCGGCGAGGGACAGATGGCTGCGAGCGGCGCCGGCGGTGATGTTGCCGGTGTCGAGGATGTGCAGGTAGAGGCGCAGGTCGGTGAGGTCGAAGTGCATGGGCAGCCTCTGGTTTTGTGGTTTATGGATAGACCCCATCGCTGGCAAGCCAGCTCCCACAGGGTTTTGTGTGTACTCAGGTTTTGAATGCAACCGATAAACCTGTGGGAGCTGGCTTGCCAGCGATGGGGCCAGTTGCCTTAATGAATTTCCAAGCCTCTTGCATTGGTAGAGGCTGTCTCAGTATATGGCAGATTTTCAGTCAGTCCCGACTGGCGCACAGTAGCGCCATGAACACACTCGCAGATTTCTACCAAAACCTCGGTCTGGCCCTGTCCCTGCTGGTCATCGCCACATTCGTGCTCGCCGGTCTGATCAAAGGCGTCATTGGCCTCGGCCTGCCCACCGTCGCCATGGGGCTGCTCGGTCTGGCTATGGCACCAACACAGGCTGCTGCGTTGCTGATCATCCCGGCAACATTGACCAACGTCTGGCAACTGGCGTTTGGCGGTCACTTGGAAGGATTGATCAAACGCCTCTGGCCGATGCTTTTGATGATTTTCCTCGGCACCGGTATCGGCACGTTATCGATCGGCATGGTCGGCGGACATTGGGTGGTTCGCGGATTGGGCGCGGCGCTGTTGCTGTATGCGTTGAGCGGGCTATTGCTGCCGACGCTGCACATAAAGCCGCGCCATGAGCGATGGCTTGGCCCGGTCTGCGGGGTGATCACCGGCGTTATCACTTCAGCCACCGGAGTCTTCGTGATTCCCGCAGTGCCATACCTGCAAGCGCTGGGTTTGAATCGCGATGAACTGGTGCAAGCGCTCGGGCTGTCGTTTACCGTCTCGACCCTGGCGTTGGCCGGCGGCTTGCTCTGGCGTGGCGCGTTGGGTGGCGGTGAATTGAGCGCTTCGCTGCTGGCGCTGGTTCCGGCAGTGCTTGGCATGTTGCTCGGCCAATGGCTGCGTCAGCGAATCAGCGCGGTGCTGTTCAAGCGCGTGTTCTTCATCGGTCTGGGCGCGCTCGGCGCCCACTTGCTGATCAGCGGCTAGCCGACGATTCACTGAGCATGTCGATCGAGCGAATGTCGAAATCTCGCTCCAGAAACTCCATGCGCTGCTCGAAAAACTGCTTCATGTGCGGCAGGTTCGAGTGCACATCGAGATGCGCCTGGGATGCCCAGATCTCGTAGAAGATGAACAGCGTCGGATCTTCTTTGTCGCGCAGCATGTGGTATTCGATGCAGCCCGGCTCGGCACGGCTTGGCTCGACATAGGCACGGAACAGCGCTTCGAAAGCCGCGGCTTTTTCCGGACGGGTCTTGGCGTGCAGGATGAAACCCAGGCGTTCACTCATCGGAACAACTCCTCAAATTCAGATGGCTGCGAATTCTACGGCAACAATCTGCTGTCGATTCGTGCTTTTTAATCAAATGTATTTTGCGCAACCACGGCTTATTCCGCGCGAGGTCGATCGTTAATCTGCCGCCATTCAATTTTCCCTTCTTCACCCAGCCCGATGGCTGCGCCGAGGCTTTCTCATGAAAAAAGTGTTGTTGCTCAATGGCGGTAAAAAATTCGCTCACTCCGACGGTCGCTACAACACCACCCTGCACGAAACCGCGCTGAGCGTGCTGGATCGCGGCGGTGTCGACGTCAAGACGACCTTCATCGACGAGGGGTATGACGTCGCTGAAGAGGTCGCCAAATTCCTCTGGGCCGACGTGATCATTTATCAAATGCCAGGCTGGTGGATGGGCGCGCCGTGGACGGTAAAAAAGTACATTGACGAAGTCTTCACCGAAGGCCACGGCAGCCTATACGCCAGCGATGGTCGCACCCGTTCCGATGCGTCGCAGAAGTACGGCAGTGGTGGTCTGGTCCAGGGCAAGCAATACATGCTCTCACTGACGTGGAACGCGCCGCAGCAAGCGTTTGATGACCCGACTGATTTCTTCGAAGCCAAGGGTGTGGACGCGGTGTACTTCCCGTTTCACAAGGCCAATGAGTTTCTGGGCATGACCGGGTTACCGACGTTTCTGTGTGTTGACGTGATGAAGCGCCCGAACATCGAGAATGATGTGGCGCGCTACGAGCAGCATTTGAGCGAGGTGTTTGGCCTCAAGGCTTGATTGGTTTCGGGCTACTATCGGTTGTAACAGCAAAAGATCGCAGCCTTCGGCAGCTGCTACAGGGAAACGCATTTCACTGTAGGAGCTGGCGAAGGCTGCGATCTTGGCGATTTCAAAGAGGACACCCGTGAAAGCCAGATCCGATGAGTTGCAGATTTTCGTCTGTGTGATCGAGTGCGGTTCGATTTCTGCCGCTGCCGAGCAGGTCGGGCAGACGCCGTCGGCCGTCAGCCGCACGTTGTCGCGGCTGGAAGCCAAGCTTGATACCACGCTGATCAACCGCACCACGCGGCGCATGGACCTGACCGAGGAGGGCAAGTATTTCTTTGAGCAGGCCAAGCTGATTCTCGATCAGATGGAGCAACTCGAAGAACGCCTGTCCTCACGCCAGCAAACCCCGTCCGGACGCCTGCGGATCAACGCCGCGTCGCCGTTCATGCTGCACGCCGTCGTGCCCTACATCGACGAATTCCGTCAGCTCTACCCGGACATCCAGCTCGAACTCAACAGCAATGACCTGATCATTGACCTGCTGGAACAAAGCACCGACGTCGCCATCCGCATCGGCACCCTCGCCGATTCGACATTGCATGCGCGGTCGCTGGGTTGCAGCCCGCTGCTGATCGTCGCCAGCCCTGCCTATCTGAAAACCCACGGCACGCCGCTGCAAGTGGCCGACCTCAGCGAACACGCCTTGCTCGGTTTTACCCAGAACGAAGGCCTCAATCAGTGGCCGTTGCGTTACGTGCACGGTGACCGCTGGCCCATCACCCCGGCCATCAGCGCCTCCAGCGGCGAAACCGTTCGGCACTTGGCGCTGGAAGGGCAGGGCATCGCGTGCCTGTCGCACTTCATGACCATCGACGACATCCGCGCCGGGCGTTTGAAGGTCGTGCTGGCGGAATTCAACAGCGGTTATCGCCAACCGATCAACGCCGTTTACTACCGTAACTCGCAACTGGCGCTGCGGATTCAGTGCTTCCTCGACTTCATCCAGAGCAAACTCGCGGCTTACGCCAGCGCCGATTTCAAAGGCTGATTCGTGACCTCTGCGCAACAGTGATTTGGGCGAGCGCGGGTTTTTCGGCCGCCGTCGTCGGTCGATACTCGTCCCATCACTTACTCACGCAGGGAGTTTCTCCATGAACGTATTCGTCACCGGCGCTGCCGGTTTTATCGGCGGCTCCATCGCTACCGGTCTGGTTCAGGCCGGCCACAATGTTACGGGTCTGGTGCGTAGCGCCGAACAAGCCGATGAACTCAAAACACTGGGCATCACCCCGGTGATCGGCACCCTCGACGACAAAACACTGCTCGCCGAACAGGCCCGCGCTGCCGACGCAGTGATCAACGCCGCCAGCAGCGACCATCGCGCTGCGGTTGAGGCCTTGCTCGACGCTTTGCGCGGCTCCAATAAAGTATTCCTGCACACCAGCGGTTCGAGCATCGTCGGCGATGCATCCGGCGGCAAGTCTAGCGACGTCATCTACTACGAAGACAACCTTCCCGAGCCGACCGTCGACAAAGCCGCACGCGTGGCCATCGACAACCTGATCCTCGATGCAGCGAAGGATGGCGTGAATTCGGCCGTCATCTGCAACACCTTGGTCTACGGCCACAGCCTGGGCGTCAACCGCGACAGCGTGCAATTGCCGCGCTTGCTGAAACAGGCGCGCAAAAGCGCTGTGGTTCGCCACGTCGGCACGGGTCAGAACATCTGGTCCAACGTACACATCGAAGACGTCGTCGCCCTGTACCTGCTGGCGCTGACCAAAAACGTCCCCGGCACGTTCTACTTTGTCGAAAGCGGCGAAGCGTCGTTCATCGACATGACCACCGCCATGGCGGAAGCCCTCAACCTGGGCCAGCCACAAGACTGGCCACTGCAAGACGCCGAAGCCGAGTGGGGCTATGAAATGGCCAACTACGGCCTCGGCTCCAACAGCCGGGTACGCGGCAAACACGCCCGCGAACTGCTGGGCTGGACGCCGAAACGCACCTCGGTGGTTGAATGGATTCGTAACGAAATGGTGTGATTGGTACACCAGTTCCCATAAGTTTTGCGCATTCTGTTTGGAGGTATGCGATCAAAACTGTGGGAGCGAGCCTGCTCGCGAAAGCGGTGCTTCAGTCGCTAGAGATGTTGATTGTCAGGTCGCCTTCGCGAGCAGGCTCGCTCCCACATTTTGATTTGTGTTTGCCTGCCAGCCATGAAAATCCCGCCCCCCAATTTTCATTAATCACGACAAGACATATCCATCCGCGACACCTCTTGCCTCTCCACGAAAATTACTTTCATGCGGTTTGAAATCTCGATCTCGAAATGATTTATGAGTTTCACAACCCATTCGAACGTGACCCTTTCGAGGAGTACCGCATGACGCCTTCTTTCGGCTATTGGCTGCTGGTGTATGCCGCCGTGGCCATCATCGCTTTGATAGTGTTGATCGCCCGTTATCGACTCAATCCGTTCATTGTCATCACGCTGATTTCCATTGGTCTGGCACTGGTGGCGGGCATGCCGCCGTCGGGTGTGGTGGGTGCGTATGAGGCCGGGGTCGGCAAGACGCTCGGGCACATTGCGCTGGTGGTGGCGCTGGGGACGATGCTCGGCAAGATGATGGCCGAGTCTGGTGGCGCGGATCAGATGGCGCGCACGTTGATCGACAAGTTCGGCGAGAAGAACGCGCACTGGGCGATGGTCTGCATCGCGTTTCTGGTCGGGCTGCCGCTCTTCTTCGAAGTCGGTTTTGTGTTGCTGGTGCCGATTGCGTTCACCGTGGCGCGACGGGTGGGTGTCTCGATCCTGATGGTTGGTTTGCCCATGGTTGCCGGCCTCTCGGTGGTGCATGCATTGGTGCCGCCACACCCGGCCGCAATGCTGGCGGTGCAGGCGTATCAGGCGTCGGTAGGGCAGACCTTGTTGTATGCAATCGCGATCGGGATTCCTACGGCGATCATCGCCGGCCCGCTGTACGCCAAATTCATCGTCCCGCGCATTCAGTTGCCGGCGGATAACCCGCTGGAAAAACAATTCCTCGACCGCGAGCCACGCGACAAGCTGCCGAGCTTCGGCATCACCATGGCGACCATTCTGTTGCCGGTGGTGCTGATGCTGATCGGCGGTTGGGCCAACCTGATTTCGACGCCGGGCAGCGGTTTCAATCAGTTCCTGTTGTTCATCGGCAACTCGGTGATCGCGCTGTTGCTGGCGACGTTGCTGAGCTTCTGGACGCTGGGCATCGCCCAAGGTTTCAACCGCGAATCGATCCTCAAATTCACCAATGAATGCCTGGCGCCAACCGCCAGCATCACCTTGCTGGTGGGGGCGGGCGGTGGTTTGAACCGGATACTGGTCGACGCTGGCGTAACCGATCAAATCGTCGGCCTCGCTCACGAGTTTCATCTGTCGCCGCTGCTCATGGGTTGGCTGTTTGCCGCTCTGATGCGTATCGCTACCGGTTCGGCGACTGTGGCGATGACCACCGCGTCCGGCGTGGTTGCGCCTGTGGCCATTGGTCTGGGATATCCACACCCCGAACTGTTGGTGCTGGCGACCGGGGCCGGGTCGGTTATCTTTTCCCACGTCAACGACGGCGGCTTCTGGTTGATCAAGGAATACTTCAACATGACGGTCGCGCAGACGTTCAAGACCTGGACCGTGCTTGAGACGTTGATCTCGCTGGTCGCTTTCGGTCTGACCGTCGGCCTTTCTTACCTGCTGTAACCGGAGCCCGCCGCCATGGACATCCTCTACCAGATCCGCGCCCGTCAGGATTCCTTCAGCGCCGGCGAGGGCCGTATCGCCAGACTGATGCTCGACGATGTCGGCTTTGCCGCCTCCGCCAGCCTCGAAGATTTGGCGCAACGAGCGGAAGTCAGCACCGCCACGCTGTCGCGATTTGCCCGTACCGTCGGTTGCCGCGACCTGCGCGATCTGCGCCTGCAACTGGCCCAGGCCAGCGGCGTGGGCAGTCGTTTTCTCGACCCGGCGGGCACGCCTGAACAGTCGGCGTTTTACGGGCAGATTGTCGGCGACATCGAGACAACGTTGCGTCAGCACTTGGCCGGGTTCGATGAATCGCGTTTCGCTGATGCGGTAAAACTGCTCGGCCAAGCGCGGATGATCCACGCCTTCGGCATGGGCGGCTGCTCGACCCTGTGCAGCGATGAATTGCAGGTGCGCCTGGTACGGCTCGGCTATCCGATTGCGGTCTGCCATGACGCGGTGATGATGCGCGTCACCGCCGCCAGCCTCAACGCCGAACAGGTAGTCATCGTCTGCTCGCTGACCGGCATCACCCCGGAATTGCTGGAGACCGTCGAACTGGCGCGCAACTACGGCGCGCGCATCCTCGCCATCACTCGTGCCGACTCGCCGCTGGCGGAACTGGCTGACATCGTCCTGCCGCTGCAAGGCGCAGAGACATCGTTCATCTACAAACCGACGGCGGCGCGTTACGGCATGTTGCTTGCCATCGACGTGCTCGCGACCGAGCTGGCGCTGGCCAGTCCTGAAGACAATCAAGAACGTCTGCGGCGCATCAAACTCGCTCTCGACGAATACCGTGGCGGCGACGATCACCTGCCGCTGGGAGACTGACATGCTGTACGACACCCTGATTCGCAACGCCCTGATCATCGATGGCAGCAACACACCCGGCTATAGCGCTGACGTGGCGATTCTCAACGGTCGAATCGAGCGCATCGGCGACCTGCGCGATGCCCAGGCCACCGAAGCAATCGACGCTGCCGGCCGCGTGCTGGCGCCGGGTTTTATTGACGTGCACACTCACGACGACACCGTGGTCATCCGTCAGCCAGAGATGTTGCCAAAGCTCAGCCAAGGCGTGACCACGGTGATCGTCGGCAATTGTGGAATCAGCGCTTCGCCGGTCAGTTTGAAAGGCAATCCGCCGGACCCGATGAACCTGCTCGGCACCGCAGCGGCGTTTGTTTATCCACGGTTCAGCGATTACCGCGCGGCGGTCGAAGCGGCCAACATCACGTTGAACGTTGCCGCGTTGGTCGGTCACACTGCGCTGCGCAGCAATCACCTCGACGACCTGTTTCGCACCGCAACCCCTGCCGAAATCACCGCGATGCGCGAGCAGTTGCGCGAAAGTCTTGAGGCTGGCGCACTTGGTTTGTCCACAGGTCTGGCTTACGCCAGCGCCTATAGCGCCTCCACCGATGAAGTCATGCAACTGACCGAAGAACTGTCGGCATTCGGCGCGGTGTACACCACTCATCTACGCAGCGAATTTGCCCCGGTGCTGGAGGCGATGGATGAGGCATTTCAGATCGGGCGCCACGCTAAATCGCCAGTGATCATTTCCCACCTCAAGTGTGCCGGTGTCGGCAACTGGGGGCGCAGTCCGCAGTTGCTCGCCTCGCTGGAAGAGGCAGCGAAAACCCATCCGGTCGGCTGCGATTGCTATCCGTATGCGGCGAGTTCCTCGACGCTGGATCTGAAACAAGTCACCGACGCGCACCGCATCACCATCACCTGGTCGACGCCACACCCGGAAGTCAGTGGCCGCGACCTGATCGACATCGCCGCTGAATGGAACGTGCCGCTGCTCGACGCCGCCAAACGCCTGCAACCGGCGGGCGCGGTGTACTACGGCATGGACGAGGCGGATGTACGAAGAATCCTCGCGCATCCGCTGTCGATGGTGGGCTCTGACGGACTGCCGGAAGATCCGTTCCCGCATCCACGCCTGTGGGGCGCTTTCCCCCGGGTTCTTGGACATTTCAGTCGTGACGTCGGACTGTTTCCGCTGCACACGGCGGTGCACAAGATGACCGGTCTGTCGGCGGCGCGGTTTGGCTTGAAGGAAAGAGGCGAGATTCGTGAAGGAAACTGGGCGGATCTGGTGTTGTTCGATCCGGCGACCGTGCGCGATGTTGCGGATTTCCATGATCCGCAACGGGCGGCGCAGGGGATTGACGGGGTGTGGATCAACGGTGTTTTGAGTTACAGCGATGGTCAGGCAAATGGTCGAAGGGAAGGGCGGTTTCTTGCGCGCCAGGGCGATTTGCGCGACGGCTTTAGTTGATGTTTCGCGCAGTGCGTCACAGTGATGGCACATTGCGACTAAAGAAAACCATCAACAAGCCGAAGTGCTGACATCCAGCCCGGCTACACTCTTGGGCCAACCAGTCAGGGAGCAACCCATGAGCTTCGGCAAAACCACCCCGATCCTGCGGATTTTCGATGAAGCCAAAGCCGTAGAGTTCTACGTCGACTTCCTCGGTTTCAAGATCGACTGGCAGCATCGTTTCGAAGCGAACTTCCCGTTATATCTGCAGGTGTCGCGTGGCGAATGCGTGCTGCATTTATCCGAGCATCATGGCGATGCCTCGCCGGGTTCGGCGTTGCGCATCGAGACCGATGAGCTTGAGGCGTTTCAGCAGCAATTGGAGGCCAAGGAATACAAGTTCTCGCATCCGCAGATTCAGGCGACGCCGTGGGGTAGCCAGGACATGACCATTGCCGATCCGTTTGGGAATCGGTTGGTGTTTACCAATGCGATTAGTGTTTGAGCCTGGAAGCCCCTCATCGGAACGCCGCCCGCCTAATCCTCTCCCCCCGGGAGAGGGCTGGGGTGAGGGTAAAAAATCGCAAGCCAACCAAAAAGCCCGCTGCCCAACCACTACGGTCTTGCAGCGGGCTTTTTCGCTACTCAGTCGGCACTAATCTGTCCAGCACCCGGTTAACTGCCAGCTCTGCCAGCATCACGACTTGCGCGATGCCTTGCAGGGTTTTGCGGTGGGTGCCTTCCACCATTGCTACGTGGTTGTTAAGCATGACGGTGGCCGAGCCGAGCGTTTCACTGGCATCTGCCAGCAGGGATTCGTTATCGGACTCGGGGCTGGCCATGTACAGCGCGTTGGGTTTGTAAGGCGCGGCCATGATCTCGGCGGTTGGCGGGCCGAGGTAGTGGTCGAGGGCGCGCTCGGCGGCTTCGTGGAATTTCTTTGAATCGGGGGATTCGTAGGGCGAGGCCGGGTCGGTGACCGGCGGGTTTGGCGTTACTTTGAACATTTACCAGATCCTCATTGGAGGCTGGCCAACGCTTCTCTACTAAAAGAAGTGGAGGCAGCTGTGCGCAGGTTAGTAGACCGGGGATCTGGGAAACCGGCGCGCCCGAAGGCGCCCTGCGCACAGCCACCATAACGTTCAGGCAAGGCCTGTCGATCTGATGAGCTATACGCCCCAAACATGCCGGGCTACTAAACCCGATCACTGGAAATCAGTGACGGATCCAAGTTACGCAGCAAGGCCAGGGCGCACAAGCCGGCGGATTCTGGCTTAGGCGTAGGCCGCGGCGCAAGGATTTGTAGGCTCTTGGGCGTAACACAGAGTGTCTTTAAACATCATGGAGGTAGCGGGTTTATTGCGCTAAATATGGCGTGGATTTACCTGTCGGATTGAGGTGCGGCGACGGACGCCTTCGCGAGCAGGCTCGCTCCCACAGTGAGTTGTGCTGTCCACAAAACCTGAGTCCACTACAGTTCAACTGTGGGAGCGAGCCTGCTCGCGAAGGGGCCCGCGCAATCACCCCCGGTGCGTCTGCCGAAACTCCCCGGGCGGCATCCCCCGCCGGCTCTTGAATGTGCGATGAAACGACCTTGGTTCGGTAAACCCCAGATACTGCGCAATGTCCTGAATCGGCAACGTGCTGTTCAACAGATAGTGCTCAGCCAACTCCTGCCGCAGATCATCCAGAATTTGCTGATAAGACGTGCCCGCCTGATGCAACTGCCGCTGCAACGTGCGCACCGACACAGCAAGATGCTCGGCCACCTGCTCCTTGCGGGGCAGGCCCTCCTTTAGCAACTGACGCAAAATGCTCTTCACCTGTTGCGCAAGCGACGCATCCTCCAGGGTCGCCATCAAACCCATCGCATGCTCTTCCAGCGTGCGCAGCAATTGCGCATCGGCCTGACGCAGCGGCAACTGCAAATACGCCGGCGGCACAATCAACGCTGAATACGGTTGATCGAACAGCACCGGGCAATCGAAAAACGCTTCGTACTGCGCCAGCGTCACCTCGTCAGGACACGAATGTTCCAGCCAGACTGCCGCTGGCGACATCTGCGTATCAGCGATCCAGCGCGCATATTGCAGCCACGAACCGAGGACGTTTTCCACCAGATGCCGACGAATCCGCGGGCGCTGATAACGGCAGGTCCAGATCAGGTGTACTTGGCCATCCTGCACCTCGGCGCGGCTGACGCCCATGTCGCCCACCAGTTTCTCGAACGGCATGATGCGGCTCATCGCATGGCCCAGGGTCGCGCAGTTCATGGTGATGTAACCGAGCACACTCCATGAATTGGGCAGCACAAAATTCGCGGCGTTGAGCCCGAACAGCGGATCGCCCGAGTGCTCGCAGAAATAATCGAGCAACTTTTCATGCGCCTCACCCGGCAAGCGCAGGGTGTTGTCGCTCAACTGCTGCGCCTGCAACCCGGCCGCCGCCAACGCAGGCTCGATGGCCATGCCCAATTGCTCGGCATGGCGCAGGTACTTGAGCAGCGGCGGAACGGAGGTGAAGCCGAGCGATTGCATGATCGTATTCCCTTGATCAAAGCGTGCATGAGCGGATGAATCCCTGAAAGGTAATTTGAAACCACGGCTAAAGTAAATGGCTGACGCTTGCGCGACGTTTGACTCAATTGGCTACACGAACTGGCCGGATGCGACCGTGACACTTTTCGGCCGCCGACTAGTATGGACGCCTGAAATATCGCTGATAAGAACCGAAAAAGGACACACGCATGCGACGCTGGAACGGCTGGGGAGATGCAACCACGGTGGTCGAACTGCCGGCCCAGGGCGCGAGTTTTCTCGCCGAACGGTTGGGCGACGGTCGAGCGCTGCCCGATGCGACGCTGGAAACGGCGCTGGCCCGCGTGCCTGAATCGCGGTTGCGGGCTCACACGTTGTACAGCGTCGATGCTCATGACCGGTTACTGCACGCTCGCGGCCAGAGCCTGCCGGATTGGCTGGCGTTACGCGAAGGCACATTGGGCCATTATCCCGATGCGGTGGCATTCCCCGAGACAGCCGAGCAGATTCGCCAATTGCTGGGGCTCGCCCATGAACAAGACCTGTGCCTGATTCCTTACGGCGGCGGCACGTCGGTGGCCGGGCACATCAACCCGCCAGATTCCGCTCGGCCGGTAGTGACGGTGTCGCTGGCGCGGATGAATCGTCTGATCGACCTTGATGAACACAGCCTGTTGGCGACTTTCGGCCCCGGTGCCAGTGGTCCGCAGGTGGAAAGTCAGTTGCGGGCGCGGGGTTACACGTTGGGGCATTTTCCGCAGTCGTGGGAGCTGTCGACGTTGGGCGGTTGGGTTGCCAGTCGTTCCAGCGGCCAGCAATCTCTGCGTTATGGGCGAATCGAGCAATTGTTCGCCGGGGGCACGCTGGAAACGTTCGCCGGCCCTCTGCAAATCCCCACGTTCCCGGCCTCGGCCGCCGGCCCCGATCTGCGTGAAGTGGTGTTGGGCTGCGAGGGGCGTTTCGGGATCATTTCCGAGGTCAAGGTGCGGGTCAGCGCACTGCCCGCCGATGAACGTTTCTACGGCGTTTTTCTGCCGAGCTGGAGCAAAGCGCTGCAAGCCATCCGCCAATTGGCTCAGGCGCGGGTTCCGCTGTCGATGTTGCGCCTGTCCAACGCGGTGGAGACCGAAACGCAACTGGCGTTGGCCGGCCATCCGCAGCAGATCGCCTGGCTGGAAAAGTACCTGAGCTTGCGTGGAGCAGGCGAGGGCAAGTGCCTGCTGACCTTCGGCGTGACCGGCAATCGTCGGCAAAATGCGCTGTCGCTCAGGCAAGCGCGGCAGCATCTCAAAGCCTTTGGCGGCGTATTCACCGGCACCTTGCTCGGCAAGAAATGGGCACAGAACCGCTTCCGTTTCCCCTACCTGCGCGAGAACCTGTGGAACGCCGGTTACGTGGTCGACACCCTCGAAACCGCCACCGACTGGAGCAACGTCGACAACCTGCTCAACCTCATCGAAAACAGCCTGCGCGATGCCTTGGCCGCTGAAGGCGAGCGGGTGCATGTGTTCACTCATCTGTCCCACGTCTACGGCGAGGGTTCGAGCATCTACACCACCTACGTGTTTCGCCCTGCGGCGGATTACCCCGCGACGCTGGCGCGCTGGCAGGCGCTCAAGCACGCGGCCAGCCAGACCATCGTCGACAACCACGGCACTATCAGTCACCAGCACGGCGTGGGCAAGGATCACGCGCCGTACCTGCTGCGCGAGAAAGGCGCGCTGGCGATGGACACCTTGCAGGCGCTGAGCCGGCACTTCGATCCGGCCGGGCGCCTCAACCCCGGCACGCTGTTACCGGAGTGACGACCATGACTGCGCACTGGAACGCCGCGTGGCGCCAGCAGGTTTTGCCGACGCTGGCCGATGAAACCTGGGATCTGATCGTCATCGGCGGCGGTATCAGTGGCGCCGGAATCCTGCGTGAAGCCGCGCGCCGTGGCTGGCGCTGTCTGCTGCTGGAGCAGCGCGATTTTGCCTGGGGCACGTCCAGCCGATCGTCGAAAATGGTCCATGGCGGTTTGCGTTACATCGCCAAGGGGCAATGGCGGTTGACCCGCGACTCGGTGCGCGAACGTCAGCGCCTGCTCGATGAAGCGCCGGGGCTGGTCGAGCCGATGAGTTTCATGATGCCGCACTATCGCGGCGGCTTTCCCGGGCCGCGGGTTTTGGGTGGTTTGCTTTCGGTGTACGACGCTCTGGCCGGGCGGCGCAGCCACCGTTTTCATGACGCGCAGCAACTGCGATATCTGGCGCCGGGGGTGAAGGAAACCGAACTGCTCGGCGGTACCTGTTTTGTCGATGCGCTGACCGATGATGCGCGGCTGGTGATGCGTGTGTTGAGCGAGGCGCGGGCCGACGGTGCGGTGGTGCTAAACGGCGTGCGCGTTGAGCATTTGCTGCGTGAGGACGGGCGCGTGCGCGGGGTTCAGGTTGAGGACTGCGAGGCTGGCGCGTCCCTGCAATTGCGCTGTGGCGTGCTGGCCGTGGCCACCGGCGCCTGGGCTGAACGCCTACGACCAGCCGAGGCACCACGGCAGTTGCGCCCCTTGCGCGGCAGTCATTTGTTGTTGCCGGGCTGGCGTCTGCCGGTGGCGCAGGCGTTCACCTTTTTGCATGAGCGTGATCGGCGACCGGTGTTCGTTTTCCCGTGGGAGGGCGCGACAGTGGTCGGCACCACGGATTTGGATCATCACGAAAATCTGGATCAAAGCGCGAGCATCAGTGCTGAAGAACTCGACTACTTGCTGGCGGCTTGCACGCAACAGTTCCCCGGCGCAGAAGTGATCGCAGCCGATGTGCTGTCGACCTGGTCGGGCGTGCGTCCGGTGGTCGGTGGCGCGGGGGCGAATCAAGACAAACCGTCTAACGAAACCCGTGAGCACGTGCTGTGGCAGGAGCCGGGTTGCGTGACCCTGGCCGGCGGCAAACTGACGACGTTTCGCCCGCAAGCCATCGAAGTACTCAAGGCTTGCGCGGCGATGCTTGATCGGCCGTTTGATGATGACGCCGCGCCGGTATTCGCCGCCGTGCCGCCGCTGGCGATCCCCGGACTTGGCGCGCAGCAGTGGCGGCGTCTGGCCGGGCGGCATGGCCGGGACCTGCCAAGGCTGGCGCAACTGCTCACGGAGCTGGGCCACGACACGGTCGGCAACACCGACACCTTGTGGGCTGAACTGGCCTTCGCCTGCGAAGCAGAAATGGTCCTGCACCTGGATGACCTGCTGCTGCGCCGCACCCGATTGGGGCTGTTGCTGCCACGCGGTGGCGAAGATTATTTCGCCGCCATCCGCCAGCTCTGTCAGCCGCGATTGGGTTGGAGCGACGAATACTGGCAGCATGAGTTACAGCGTTATCAGGCGTTGTGGCAACGCCATCACGGTTTGCCGGATGCCACGCCTTGATGCCCCTTGAAGAGAGCTCCATGGATAACCACCCGAACAAGCGCTACCTGTTGGCTATCGACAACGGCACCCAAAGCGTGCGCGCGCTGCTCTTCGATCTGCAGGGTAATTTGCTCGGTAAGGGCAAAGTCGAGTTGCAGGCCTATTACTCGACACAGCCGGGCTGGGCCGAGCAGGACCCGGAATATTACTGGGCGAAACTCGGCGAGGCCTGCCAGCAAGTCTGGGCACAAACCGGCATTGATCGCTCAGAGATTGCCGGCGTTTCCCTGACCACACAGCGCGGCACCGTGATCAATGTCGATGCCGAAGGCAAACCGTTGCGCCCGGCGATCCTGTGGCTCGATCAACGCCAGAGTGAGGTCGAAGGTGGAATAAAAGGGCCGTGGGGCTGGCTGTTCAAACTGGTCGGCGCGCAGGCCACCGTGGACCATTTTCGCGCCCAGGCCGAGGCCAACTGGATCGCTCGCCATCAGCCCGAAGTGTGGGCGGCGACCGACAAGTTTTTGCTGCTCTCCGGGTTTCTCACCCATCGCCTGTGCGGGCGTTTTGTCGATTCGGTGGGGTGTTGCGTCGGCTACTTGCCGTTCGACTTCAAACGCTTGAAATGGGCCGCACCGAGTGACTGGAAATGGCAGGCCCTGGCCGTGCGCCCCGAGCAACTGCCGACCCTGCACAAACCCGGTGAAACCCTCGGCTACATCACCGCGCAAGCCAGCCGCCACACCGGAATCCCCGAAGGGCTGCCGCTGATTGCGGCGGGGGCCGACAAGGCTTGCGAGGTGGTCGGTGCCGGCGTGGTCGATGCGAGCACGGTGTGTCTGTCCTACGGCACCACGGCGACGATCACCAGCACCCGCTCGCGCTATCTGGAAATCGTCCCGCTGATCCCGCCTTATCCGTCGGCGGTGCCGGATCAATTCAACTGCGAGGTGATGATTTATCGCGGCTACTGGATGGTCAGCTGGTTCAAGAACGAGTTCGGTTTGCGCGAGATGCAGCAGGCCAAGGAGCAGGGCATCGAGCCCGAGCAATTGTTCGATGCATTGGTGGATGCGGTGCCACCTGGATCGATGGGGTTGATGCTGCAACCCTACTGGTCGCCAGGCATTCGCGAGCCGGGCGTGGAAGCGAAAGGCGCGATGATCGGCTTCGGCGATGTGCACACCCGCGCGCACATTTATCGGGCGATTCTGGAAGGGCTGGCGTATGCCTTGCGCCAGGGCCTGGAGAACATCGAGCGGCGTTCGAAGGTATCGGTCAAACGGCTGCGTGTTGCTGGCGGCGGTTCGCAAAGTGATGCGGCGATGCAGCTGACGGCGAACATTTTTGGCCTGCCCGCCGAGCGTCCGCACGTGTACGAAGCGTCCGGCCTGGGCGCGGCGATTTGCTGCGCGGTGGGGTTGGGACTGCATGCGGATTTCCCCACGGCAATCGCGGCGATGACCCGGGTGGGTGCGGTGTTCATGCCGCAACCCGAGGCGCAAAAAATCTACGAGCAATTGTACAAAGAGGTCTACCTGCGCATGTATCGCCAGCTCAAGCCGCTGTACCAAAGCATCCGGAAAATCACCGGTTACCCCGCCTAGCCCACCACCGCCCATCCCCTTGTGGGAGCGAGCCTGCTCGCGAAGGCGGTGTATCCATTAAATCAATGTTGGCTGACACTCTGCTTTCGCGAGCAGGCTCGCTCCCACAGGATACGGTGGCGTTATTTGCATATTGCGCGTGGCGCTATCGGAGACCTTTTCTGGTGAGATTGGACAGTGTCAGCGGCGGGGTCGGTTGCTAGGCTCATCCCCCACGGCATCTCCAATAAGAATCACAAGCAATGAAGCTGACATTCCTCCTGTTGCTGCTTTTTGCAACGGCCCCGAGCGCTTGGGGCTGGTCGAACCATACGGTGGGCAGCTACCTGGCGTTGCAGGATTTGCCCGCGCTGCGTGATGCGCCGCAGGTCGAAGTCGAGCCGCTGGAGCAGTTTCTCGCGCAGCAATATCCGGCCGTGGTTGCGTTGCTCGAGCAACAGGAACGCTTCGCCCGCGAGCACTTCGCCCAATACCCTGCGCGCCCCGACAATCTGCAATTGCCCGCCGTGCCGGGGGACAACCTGCGCCACGATTTCCTCACCGCGCTGCGCATCAATCCACAGATTCATCTGGCGATGGTGATCCAGCCTTTGCCGGGCAAGGATCTGCCGGAACGCGAACACCTCAGCGCCGAGCAAGTCATGGTCGAGCAGACGCTCTCGCCATGGAATCGCCAGCGCTTCATCGTTGTCGCTGAAGGCGAAAAAGTCGCGCCACTTGCGGTGCTGGCCAGCGCTGCCGACGAACCGGATTACGGTCACGACATCAATCTGTTCAGCGACAACCCGGGCGAAGTCGGCGCGGTATACGGCTTCGGCCCGCAGCCTTTTGGCGATGCGCGGTTTCAGTACAGTTCCCAGGCTCCTTTCCACATGGGGTTCTTCCACGAGAGCCCGGTGGTGTATGCCGCTGCCGGTTTTCTTGAGCGCAGTTGGCCGCACTGGCGCGCGTATCAATACATGGGCCTGGCACGACTGGCGTTTGCCAGCGGCCATCCTTACTGGGGCTATCGCTTTCTCGGCTGGGGCCTGCACCACGTCCAGGACCTGACCCAGCCGTATCACGCCAAGCCGTTGCCCGGCGTCGATCTTGCCAGTCTTCTGCTGCTGGAAGGTAAGGCACTGGCCGGTTTCGCGGGCGACAAACAGGCGTCAATCGAGCGTGTTGCGACGCGGCATATGGAGGTCGAGAAATACCAGACGACCTGGCTGCGACGCTTGCTGCGCGCCGGGCAAGCGCATCCGATGCTCGACGCTTACACCGATTTTTCCCAGGACAAACAGTATCCACCTTACTCCGTGGACTACCTGCGCGAGGTGGTCAGCGCCGAGTCTGTTGATGACTCCGCCGCGTTCGATGAAGCCATCGGTCAGTGGCTGGAGACGGCGCCGGTCACCAATGATTTCAGCAGCGGCAATCAGTTGCGTCGCGAAGATTTCGACCATCCGGCACTCAATCAACAGCTGTTCAGACTGCTCGGCCATTTCGGCGCGCACAGCCGGATTTATGTCAGTGCGGGACTAGCGCCCTAGCCATCGCGGCAGGACCAAAAACAATAAAAAAACAGGGAAGGAGGAAGAGATGATCAACACTCGATTGCGCCTGTCTGGTGCGGTGCTACCCGGTGTCGGCCTGGCAGGGCTGCTGCAACTCTGCGCGGTCGACGGGGTGCAGGCCGCCGAGTTCAGCGTGCTGGATAAACAGGTCACCGGTTCGTTTGACACGACCTTGTCTTATGGTCGTTTGTGGCGGGTGCAGGGGCGCGACAAAACCAACGATGACGTCAATACCAACGACGGCAATCGCAACTTCGACACCGGGCTGGTTTCCGAGGTGTACAAAATCACCTCGGAGCTTGAGGCCAACTATCAGAACTACGGCCTGTTCGTGCGCGGCACCGCGTTCTACGACACCCAGCTGATGGATAAACGCAACGATTACTACCGCAACAACAATCCGTCACAACCGAGCCAGAGCTACCCGCAGGACGACCGCTTCACCAGCCAGACCCGCGACATCGCCGGCAGCCGGATCGAGATGCTCGACGCTTACGTCCACGGCAGTTGGGACGTCGCGCAGATGCCGGTGACGGCGCGCGTCGGCCGTCAGGTGTTCAACTGGGGCGAGGGGATTTTCTATCGCGGCGGCATCAACACCACCAATCCGGTGGACGCGGCCAAGTACCGTTTGCCCGGCGCCGAGGTCAAGGAAGTGCTGGTGCCGGTGGAGGCGCTGAGCTTCAACATCGGCCTGACTGACAGCCTGACCCTGGAGAGTTTTTACCAGACCAACTGGAAGGAAACCCGCATCGATCCGGTCGGCACGTTCTACTCGCAAACCGATCTGTTCGCCGACGGCGGCAACACCGGCTACAACGATTTCAGCGGCACCGCTCTCGACACACCCGTGCCAGGATTCGGCAATGTTATCGGTCTGTACAGCGCATTGGGCAACAACCCGCTGCTCGGCCCGGTCCTGCAATCCACCGGGCTGTACGCCAACGGCGTGACTCCGGCGTACGGCAATACGCTCAAAGTGGCGTCTGTCGGCAAGGACTACAACGCGCGCAACGACGGCCAGTTTGGTTTTGCCTTTCGCTACATCGCCGAGCAGCTCAACAGCACTGAGTTTGGCCTGTACCTGGTTAATTACCACGCCAAGGAGCCGACCATTGCGGCGGATCTGGGTGGGTACAACGGCATCGACATGAACGCCCTGACCAATCTGTTGGCCGGTGTTGCCGGCAGTCAGGCCGGGGCACTCGCCGATGGTCTGGCCACGGCGGATGTGATGGGCAACATCCAGGCGCATCGTCGCTATGCCGAAGACATCCGCATGTACGGCTTCAGCTTCAACACCACGTTGGGCGAGGCCTCGGTGTTCGGTGAAGTGGCCTATCGGCCGAACCTGCCCATCGGCGTTGCGGCCACCAACGACCTGATCGGCGATCTGGCCAACGGTGCAGCTGCGGCGGTAACGGGCCAGTCGATCAATGTCGGCGGGCAAATGGTCACCCTCGACAGCCAGATCAACAACGCCGAGCGCGTTGAAGCGTTCAATACCTCGCTGGGTACCATCTACAACTTCGGTCCGACCGGGTCGTTCGACTCGTTGTTCGGCATCTTCGAACTGGCCTCCGAGCACCTGCGCGGCAGCAACCTGCAATACACCGCTTTCGACGGCAGCAATCGTTATTACGCCGGCACCGGTAACTATTCCTATGTGTCCGGCGGTGAGCGTGACGATCAGGTCAACCGCGATTCCTACAGCTACACGGCGATGCTCAACGGCACGTGGAACGACGTCTACGCCGGGGTCAACGTCTCGCCGTACGTCGTCTACAAGGATGATTTCAAGGGCAACAGCTATCAGGCCGGCAACACCATCGAAGGTCGCAAGGCCTACACGCTGGGGATCAAGGCCAACTACCAGAACAAGCTCGAGGCCGAGTTGCAGTACACCGAGTTCTACGGCGGCGGGCAGAACAACGGCATTCGCGATCGCGACAACGTCGGGTTCAACCTCAAGTATTTCCTTTGAAGGCTACACACAGCCCCTGTGGGAGCGAGCCTGCTCGCGAAGAGGTCGGCACATTCAACATTCATGTCGACTGACACACGGCTTTCGCGAGCAGGCTCGCTCCCACAGGTTTATGTATTTGGAGAAGATCATGTTTGACATTTCAGGACTGACCAAAATCGCGCTGGCGCTCGTCATGAGCCTTTCGGCCATCGGTGCTTTCGCCGCCATCACCCCCCAGCAAGCCGAACAATTGAAAACCACCCTGACTCCACTCGGTGCCGAGCGCGCCGGCAACGCAGCGGGCACTATCCCGGCCTGGACCGGCGGCATCACCCAGGCCCCGGCAGGCTACAAACCGGGCCAGCATCACCCCGATCCGTTTGCAGCGGACAAACCGTTATTCACCATAACCAAAGCCAATCTCGATCAGTACAAATCCCATCTCAGCCCGGGCCAGATTGCGCTTTTCAACAGCTACCCCGACACCTTCCAGATGCCGGTCTATCCTTCGCGCCGATCAGGTTCGGCGCCGCAATGGCTGTATGACAACACCCTGAAGAATGCGACCTCGGCCAAGCTGCTCGAAGGTGGCAGCGGGTTCTCCGATGCCTATGGCGGCGTGCCGTTCCCGGTGCCCAAGGATGGCGTCGAAGTGCTGTGGAATCACATCACCCGTTATCGCGGCATCTACGTTGTACGCCGTGCCTCCGAGGCGCCGGTCCAGCGCAACGGCAGCTTCGCGCTGGTGACCTCGCAGCAGGAAGCGCTGTTCAACTATTACCGTCCCGGTGGACAGTTTGCCGACCTGAAAAACATCCTCTTCTACTACGTGGCATTTGTGAAAAGTCCGGCACGGCTGGCTGGCGGTGCAGCACTGGTGCACGAAACCCTCGACCAGCTCAAGGATGCGCGCCAGGCCTGGATCTACGACGCCGGCCAACGTCGCGTGCGCCGCGCGCCGAACCTTGCGTACGACACGCCGATCGCCTCGTCCGATGGCCTGCGCACTGCCGACGACACCGACCTGTTCAACGGTTCGCCGGATCGCTACGACTGGAAGCTCAAGGGCAAGCAGGAAATCTACATTCCCTACAACAACTACAAAGTCGGCAGCCCCGACGTGAAGTACGCGCAACTGCTTACCCCCGGCCACCTCAACCCGCAATTCACCCGCTATGAGCTGCACCGCGTGTGGGTGGTGGAAGGCAACCTCAAACCTGGTTCGCGACACATCTATTCCAAGCGCGTGCTGTTTCTGGATGAGGACAGTTGGGGGGCTGCGCTGGTCGATCAATACGACGGGCGAGGGGAGTTGTGGCGCGTGTCGATGGCCTACCTGAAAAACTTCTACGACCTGCCCACCACCTGGAGCGCGCTCGACGTTTTCCACGATTTGCAGGCACGCCGTTACTACGTGCAAAACCTCGACAACGAAGAATCGGAAACCGTGGACTTCGCCCAACCTGCGCCTGAGGATGCGTACTTCATGCCGTCGGCATTGCGCCAACGCGGCACTCGATAAAGAAAGAACCACGCCCCCTACATAAGGCGGGGGGAATTCTGAGGTGGCTGTTCTAACGCAATCGCGGGCAAGCCCGCTCCCACACGTTCTGAGTCGAACACAACATCTGTGAACGACTCATAACCCTGTGGGAGCGGGCTTGCCCGCGATTGGTTTATTGCTTCAGCGCGAAATCAGGATCAAACGCGGAAGTGGCTCACCATCTGCTGCAGCTGACCACCCAACCGTGCCAGTTCAACACTGGACTTGGCGGTTTCATCACTCGCCGCGGCGGTCTGCTCAGACACGTCGCGAACGTTGATGATGCTGCGGCTGATCTCTTCGGCCACGGCGCTTTGCTGTTCGGCAGCGGCAGCGATCTGCTGGTTCATCGACTGGATGTTCGACACCGTGCGGGTGATGTTTTCCAGCGATGCACCGGCCTTGCGGGTCAGGGCGACGCTGCTGTCGGTCAGGGCGCGGCTGTTGTTCATCACTGTCGAGACCTGCTGGGTGCCGTTCTGCAAACCGGCGACCAGACCTTCGATTTCTTCGGTGGATTTCTGCGTGCGCTGGGCCAGGCCACGGACTTCGTCTGCGACCACGGCGAAACCACGACCGGCTTCACCGGCACGTGCCGCTTCAATTGCGGCGTTGAGTGCCAGCAGGTTGGTCTGTTCGGCGACGGCTTTGATCACGTCCATGACGCTGCCAATCTTGTCGCTTTCCTGTTGCAGCACACTCATGGCTTCAGTGGAGCGCGCCACTTCGCTGGCCAGACGCTCAATCTGTGTGATGGCCTCGTTCACGACCTTGTCGCCTTCACGTGCTTCGCCGTCAGCCGCAGCGGCTGCTTGCGAAGCCTCTTCGGCGTTACGCGCGACTTCCTGCACGGTGGCAGTCATTTCGTGCATGGCGGTGGCGACCTGATCGGTTTCGATCTTCTGGCTGTTTACACCGGCGCTGGTCTGTTCGGTAACGGCCGACAACTCTTCGGCAGCACTGGCGATCTGGGTCACGCCGTCGCGGATGCCGCTGATCAAGTCGCGCAGGGTGACGCCCATGCGCGCGATGCCTTGTTGCAGCACACCGAGTTCGTCGCGGCGGGTGACGGTGACGTTCTGGGTCAGGTCGCCGCTGGCGATGCGCTCGACCACGGCCAGGGTTTCTCGCAGTGGGCGGGTGATCTGACGGGTGATGATGACCGCGGCAATCACGCCAACCAGCAGGGCCAGCAGGGTGCTGATCAACTGGAAGGTACGCGCCTGAGCGCTTTCGATGTCGCGACGATCAAGCTGAATCTGATACAGCTGCTCGCTCAGGGTCACAATCGTGGCGCCCTGATCGGTCATTTCCTTACGTGCCTGCACGGCTTCGCTGTTGGCGTTTTTATAGGCCATCAACGCGCTGCGATAATTGGTCAACGCCGTTTCCAACTGACGCAGGGCATCTTGCTGAGTATCAGCGAAATGCACATTCAGCTGTTTGAGGCTGGCGATCGCCACGTCGATTTGGGCGATGGCTTTCTGCTCGGTTTCGGCGTTGGTGGTGGCGGTGTAGCCGCGCACTTCGTAACGGGCGAGGATGAACGCTTCCTTGGCGGCACTGATGGCCTGGAACTGCTCGAAACGCTGCTCGCTCATGTCCATTTGCTGAACGCGCTTGCTGATCGATTCGATCAGGTTGTACGCGCTCTCGGCGTTGACGCTCATGGTGTCGCGCGCGGTGTTGCCGGTGCGATAGGCGTTACGCATTTTGTTCAGGGACGTCTGGTATTCGGCGATGGTCGCCGCCTGCTCCTTGAGCAGCTTGACGTTTTCCGGACTCTTGAAGCTGCTGATGAGCTTCTGTTGTTGCGCGGCGAAACCGTCGAGGGTGGTCTGTACATTCTGCGCGGCGGTTTCGTCGCCGTTGGTCAGCATATATTGCAGGCGCACCACGCGCAGTTTGGTCAGGCCGGAGTTGAGCTGGGTGATGTCGCTCATCCAGTTACTGCGGTCAATCAGGCCGCCCAGGCTGGTCCAGCCGGTCAGGGCCAAAACGCAGGTCAGTGCCAGGACAAGGCCGAAGCCCAGGCCCAGTTTCATGTTCACGCTGATGTTGCCGAACCAGCTATTCATCACAATATCCTCCAGAAACTTGTGTTTCTTGATCGTCGGTAAGCTGGAAGATTGTTGTTTTTTGAGCCAGCAATGGTGTTAGCAGGTCTGTATCGGCAGCGAACGCGAGAGCTGAAAGGTTTTTTGTCGGACAGAATTTGTAACAAGCTATCCCAAGACTTTTTTCACATGGGTTTCACTGGCTGCCCACGCGGGCGTCGGTAGCTTTGTCGCATCGAATGACAAGTGATGCATCATGCTAGCGAGGCGGCTTTTGTGGAATTGAGACTGAATCTGTTTGGCGTCAATCGCTCGATTGATCTGAGTGGTCTGGCCCGTTTTCGAAACACCTGGGTGGTGTTGGCGGCATCGGTGCTGGTGATTCCCTTGACCCTGTGGCTGCTCGCACCGGCCGCGGTGCCGGATCTTGCCCACGGCAACATCGCCGGCGCGCAGGCGTTGGCGCGGGGATGGGCAGAGGGCGACATGATCGTGCTGGTGCGCCACGTCGAGCGCTGCGATCACTCCAGAGCGCCGTGTCTGAGTGGCCGTGATGGCATCACCGACCGCTCGCGCAGTGCAGCTGTTAGCGTCGGTGCGCAGTTCGAGCATTTGGGCCTGACTAACGCCGATATCTACAACAGCCCGACCATGCGTACCGTGCAGACCGCCGGTTACATGTTCAACCATGCCGCCACTGGCGACGACTGGCTGATCAACTGCAAGGGTCGTATGTTGCGCGATGCGCTTGCCCACAAGATCGCCGGTCGCAACCTGATTCTGGTGACGCACAGCGAATGCATGGAACAACTGGAAAAAGATCTGAAAGTAGCGGGCTCCGATCTCGGTTACGGCGCTTCGTTGTTCGTCTCCGCTGCCAACCCGGCGGCTCCACAGATGCTCGGTTTTATTGAAGCCTCCGACTGGCGCACGGTGACCAACCGATGAACGCTCGTTTTTACGCTTATAACTTCGGCATCCCGCTGGCCTGTGCGGCGCTGGTGTTTTTACTGTTCGACATGACCCGCATCGACATCGCCTTCAGCAACCTTCTGTTCGATCCGCTGACCCAGACCTTTCCGCTCGACAAGATTCACTTGTTCGAAAAAATCACCCACAAATGGGCGCGGATCATCCCCAACTGGACCGCCGAAATTGCCCTGATCGGCGCCATGCTGTCGGTGGTCTGGCCGCTGGTCAATCCGCAGAAGCATCAGCGACTTGGCGCATTTCTGGAACGCAGCAAAGTCGCTCCCGTGTTGCGATTTGCCGCTGATCACCGTAGGGATTTTCTGTTTGTGGTGGTCGCGTTTGCGGTCTGCACGGGCGTAATCCATTTCCTCAAATCCCACACCAGCGTTTACTGCCCGATCGAGACGACGTTGTATGGCGGCAAAATGGCCCACATCGAGTGGTACAGCAATTTTCAGCTGTTCCATGAAGCCGGTAGCGGCCGCTGCTGGCCGGGCGGGCACGCCTCTGGCGGCTTCACCATGCTGGCGCTGTACTTTGTGGGGCGCCGGTATCAGTGGCGCTTTTCCAGCGCGCTGTTGTGGGGCTCGTTGTTGCTTGGTTTCATCTACGGCACGACGCGAGTTCTGCAGGGCTGGCACTACATGTCCCACACGTTCTGGGCCGCAATCTTTGTCTGGTTCGCGTGTTTGCTGACGGCGCTGGCGTTTTATGGGCGGGCGCGGTTGGAGAGACCTGTGTTGCAGAAACATGAACAATGTCTGCCCGCCCAAACCCCGTCAGGTCTGGAAATGCCGTTCAATTGACCAGCGGATAAGCGATGGCGAGGGAGCTTGCTCCCTCGCCACACTGATTCAGTCGCTGACGAATCAGCGTGCCGCCCGACCATAAGCCGCCAATGCTGAACAAATTGTGAATCTCACCCCAGCCGTCGTGACCAGCGCTGATCCGGTGCTTCGAAGCCCGGATTGACCAGCGCAGTCAGCACATGATCCTGCCAACGTCCGGCAATGTTCAGATACGCTTTGGCGTAGCCTTCCTGCTCGAAGCCCAGTCGCTCCAGCAACCGTGCACTGCGCTCGTTGCCGGGGATGTAATTGGCCATGATTCGGTGCAGGTTCTGGGTCTCGAACATGTAACCGATACCGGTCTCCAGCGCTTCTTGCATCAGGCCCTGGCCTTGCTGAGTTGCGTCGATGTGGTACCCCAGATAACACGCCTGAAACGCCCCGCGAATGATGCCGCTGAAATTGCAGGCGCCGATCATCTGCTGGCCGTCCGCGCTCAGCAGCGCGAAATGCATCGCCAACCCGGCGTCGAAGGCGCTGGCCTGGATCTCGAGACGGCGGCGAATCTGTGCAGTGGAAAAATAGTCGGTCGTACGAATAGGCGACCACGGCGCGAGGTGGCGCTGGTTGCGTTGATAGAAGTCGCTTTCCAGTTCTGCCTGATCCGGGGCAAGGATGGCGAGCGTCAGGCGTTGGCAGGGCAGGGTCAACAACGGCATCGGTCGCTCCGGGCAGGGGTGTCAAAGGACAGAATTGCCCGGGGCGCCCAAAAATACAAACGGGTTGTGAGTTGCCTGCTCCTGCACGGAAAGATGTGGGGGTATCTCAGGTGAGTCGGTTTTCTGAAGGGAGCCAGACAACAGGCAAAAAAAAGCCCGCGGGAGAGCCGCGGGCGAACCGTAGTTTCTTGAATGAGCGAGTGGACTTTACAACGTTGGTTGAATCGCAGCAGTGAAGAAAAATTCATCTCGATGAGCTGCCCTGACCCGGTCTGACAAACGGTCGATCCGGGCCTACTTCAACGATCAATGGCGCACTTCAGGGGGCGGTGAAGCGGGCGATCCCTGCTGCACAACTTGATCCCGTGCCCGGCAAACCACAATCTCGGCCAATGCGCTCAATTGCTTGATGGCCACCGCAATATGGCGCTGGGAGCCGTCGCACTCATCGGCAAAGTTTGCGCTGATGAGCGCGAGGGATTCGAGAAGATCACTGGCATGCGTGAGCAGGGTCATCGTGTCGACATCTTCGCGCACGCTGAACATTTGCTTGAGCGGCACGGTACGGCGGGGTTTTCTTTGGTTTGAGCCTGTGACGCTGGCGTGGGTTTTCTGGCTGGGCGTTTGCGCGTCGGCCGGGACCGGACCGACAAGCGTAAGTCGGGTGATTTTTTTCATGACGTAGCTCCGTGGAGTGAACGATCTCGGCGGCTGCGGCCTGGCAAACCGCCCGCTGGATGGCAGCGAAGCGTGGAGGGTAGCGCCGTGGAAATTGGTGCACCAGTTCATGAAAGTCGACGCGTGTTGAGGGAAATTTCCTAGGACGTGAAATGTAGGAAGTGAGAGCAATGGATGGATAACTGTCGGGGACACTGTGAGTGCAGAAACGCTCCTTGCAGCGAGCTCTTTCTTATCGACTGGAAAGAGCGTCTGGCTCAATACTCCGTCACCTTATCCTCACGCAAAACCCACCCTGCCTCTCCCGCCACCAACTTGTACTGAACCTGCCGCATCTTCCCCGTCCGGCCCGCACCCGCGTCGGCGTTGTTGTAAACCGGGAAGCGCTGCACCAGCGTGTTCTCCACTACGGCAAATGAATCTTCACCCTGATATCCGTCGGCGATTTTCGGGTTTTCGCTGATGGGCGGCAGATAGATTTCGCTCAGGGATTTTTTGTTGTTGGCGGAGTAGGCGATCAGTTCGCCCGGCATACTGCGTCCAGGCGTACGGGTGAAAATGTAGATCTCAGGTGAGCCGTCGTTATTCAGGTCGCCAATCTCGGCGCGGACGATGTTGCCGTTGAGCGGACGGGTTTGCACCGTGTTATCGATTTCCAGGCCCTTGGGTTCGATACGCACGATGGATTTGCCATCCACCTGATCCGTCTTTACATGAAAGTGGATGCCCTGCAGCTCCAGGTTCTGGTCGAATGCCGCATTGTTATCCACAGCGTCGCCGTTGGCGAGGCTCAGTGAAATCTTGTAATCGGCCACTTCATTGCGCCGGGCAGCATTGCGCATCAGATAGACCTGCACCGTGTACTCGCCATCGGCGGGCAGCGAGCCGAGAAAGTGATTGCCCATCATCGAGCCGTTGAACAAAGCGTAATCGGAGTTTTTGGCGGTGATGTTGAAGTAGGCAGACGTGTTGGTGGGTTTGAAGTCCACGGTCAGTATCTGCCCAGCCTTGGCGTTGAGTTTGTACTCTGCCGTTTTATAGCCCTTGATCGACTGTTTGAACTGCACACTGCCATAGCCGCTTTTGTAGGTGACCTGCTGGATTCTTGGCGAGATGTCGGTAGTCGCGGCGTGGGCAGACAGTGAAAGTAGGGCCGCCAGCGCGGCGCCGAGCCAGATGTTCATGAGATTCCTTGGGTTATTGCCGGAGTGCTCCGAAGCATAGATCCGGGGCGGCACGCGCGTCCAATCGGGCTGGTGATCAAATCCCGATCTCCGATCTCCAGATGCGACAAAGCCCGCACTGGGCGGGCTTTGTTGTTGAGTTGGTGGAGCCGGGGTAATCTGAACTGAATATTTAAGTTATTGATTTATAATAAAAAAATTCGGTTAATTGATTGGCTGGAATACCATTTGGAATACCGTCAGCTGAGATTCGTCAGAAGGGGCTTTCTATGGATGGTGCTGGCAGCGGCCACGGTAATTGTTGAACTGAGGTATCAGGGGAGGAGAGGCGCTTGCGAATGACCCTGCCGTTTTCTTGTCCATACCTCACTGAGGTCGCCCTATGCCTGCCTCAAGATGAATAGCTTAGTTGTCCTCTTCGAGCTTTCTCTGAGGTCCTCGGATAACGGTGTGCTTCTTTCTTTGAAGAGTGACTTTGTTAGATCTAATGTTTATATCAGTGGAGGAGCAGCCTGGCAGGCTTTGTGGCGCTGATCGAGACTCAAGGTCGGTCGCATTTTTTTCAAGGGAGACAGAATTCTTCTCTTCTGGAAGCTCCTTTGGGCGTAGACCAGTGTGATTAGTCGTTCCCGGACCATGAGGCTCAGCTACGAGCACAAGGCTGGATTCCGAATGATCTTCTGGCAGTGGCAGGCGCTCCGAGTCAATCCTAAACGTATCTTCAGTTGAGCTTGATTGATTGCCTGCCGGAGAATTATTCGAGCAAGACGGGCTCTCCGTTGCTGGCTCTTTTAGTGCCAGTATGGAGTCGCCTACTGGTATGGCGTGATTAAAGAGCTCGCTGGGGAGTAGGGTGCTCTGGCCTTTCACGATTGCTTCGGCATCGACCATTATCTGCTTGCACCGCTTGTCGATCCTGCGTTGCTGATCCTGGGTGACGGGTTCTGTTGAAGGCGCGACATCTTGCAGCAGAGCCTCAAGTCGACAAAACGATCCCACGCTGTTCTTCAATAAGTCCATTAGGGTCTTATTGGCCTGCTTGTGTTTGTTGATTTCTTCTTTGCAGGCTGACAGCTGCGCTTTGTGCCGATCGTTTACCTGCTTAAGCTCTTTTTTCAGGTCCGTCTGGGCTTGCGATTCGTCAGAGATCAAAGTGGTAAGCAAGCTGGTCTCGTTGGTTCGGTTTCTCCTAGCCAGTGACGAAAGCTCTTTTTTGACCTCGGTTTTGAGTTTGAAGGTGCAGGCCTTTCGACCCTTTTCCGGAGACCTGTACTTCTTCTGTCTCCAGGCATTCTTCATTTTACCAAGCAGGCCTTGGCCGGCTTCTGACTCTTCTAGGCTTTTGCCCACGCCGAGTAGGTATTCGTGCGTTGAAGCTCTGCGCTGTGGGTCGATGCGGCCTTTTCCCTGAAGGTACTCGTGGGCCCACCTTTGCTGCATGTAATCGTTTTTATCGATCCACTCAAGTCCCAATGACCTTTGGCGCATTGCCCTGCCTCTCAGATTTCGGTTTTAGCACCGTTCCGGCATCGTACATCTAATTATCGTTATTCGTAACGTATTAATGCCGTTATGCGTTGCGTTATGCATAACGAAATTATATGTATTACAGCCTGTAAATACTGCGATATATTAAGCTATCTTAACCGCTGTCCGGAGCCATTAGGTGCTGTTACGTGCTTTGCTTTGTGAGATCAAAGGCCTTAAGCCAGAGGCCAAGTATTTCCTGGTGCGCTTCATTCAGTGCTTCGGCGTTACCGATGTCTGCCTAGGTGTTAAAGATTTGGCCAAGCAGGTTGGCGTTACGGACCGGCAGGTTTCGGAGGCTCTGGATGCCTTGGTGGCTGCTGAGGTTCTGATTCGCTCATCAATACCCAATGGAAGGGGGCGACCGGCGAGGTGCCATGGAGTCGCCAAGACCTTCCTAGCGGAGCTAAATCGTTTACCGGTGCCGTTGGGCGTGATGCACGAAGCAGCAATTGAACGGCTGATGGTGCATGTGGGGCCTGTTGCAGTTCAGGGCGAGGAGTGGGGGGGATCTCTGGCTCAGCTTCGAGCGAGAAAAAAACCGGGCAGCCTGAACAGGGTGAATCGGCTCCTGATGGCCGTGCTGCTATGCGGCGCTGATCGGTTCGGTGTTGTGCGCAATCTCGGGACTGTGCAGATCTGCAAGGCAACGGGGTTGAGTAAGGAGAAGCTGAGGAGCCGGCTCAAGACGCTAATGGCTCAAGAGTTGATACGTAGTTACTTACCCGGCCTAAGCAGCCCGGTGCTGTCGGTGAAGAGGAAGAGCGTTTATTACCTCAATTTGAATCATGCTCAATTGGTCGGGGGCGGCCAAGCAACTTCTACTCTGGGGATTGCGGGCGGAGACAAGGACCCCGCTGCGCTAGCTCTGCTGCTCAGCATCCGAAGTGCAGCAAATAGAGACGAAAAGGAGTGTGCGGAGAAGGCGCCGATTCTTAAGGTTCTGGCAGGCCAAGGAGGGCCATTTTATCGGACGTTTCAGGCCCTTCTGGAGGGGTATGCTGCGCAGCTCTTGTCCAGGCACTGGCTGAATCTGAAAAATCGAGTTGATGACCTGCAGCTACGTCAGCAGATCCTAAGAGATTTTAGGTTGCCAGCTGGCCTGCAAGGCGTTGACGATATTGATGTAGGTGTTTTTCGAGCCAAGTTTAACGATCAACTTTTTAATTTGGCGTATGACATGGCCCTATGGCTCAAGTGTCTGCTATCCAACGCCTCGAATGTTCCTCTCTGTGAGCTCGATTTTGTAATCGTCCCCCAACCTGTTACGCAAGGCTATTTTTGCCGTGCTTTGCTAGCGCTACCGAAGGCAGAGCAAGGTTGGAATGGGTATTTGATGATGGATGCCAGTGGCACAGAGACGTCCACTCGCATTTTTGCCGGGGAACAGGACATCCCGCTAGAAGAGCGGTATGCCTACGGGCTGCTCTCTAGGCCAGGCCATGACGAGGTGAGTAAGTAATTTTTTACAGGCTCTGCGAATCCTCTGAACGTATTACAGGAGCCCGTTCATGAGGATCATCCGTCTGAAAGAAGTCATCGACTCGACCGGTCTGGCACGGTCGACCATTTACAAGTACATCGGGGAGGGCAGCTTCCCGAAGCCGGTCCCACTGGGTGACCGCTGCGTTGGCTGGGTTGAAAGCGAGGTGCAAGATTGGATCCTGGCAAGGATCGAGGAGCGCGACCTTACCTAGGGGGGCGTCTGAGGTAAGGACATCTAGTAGCTAGTCATAACTCCCATGACCGGTTTTCAGCCGGTCATGGGAGTTATGCCGGCTGGACCTTGCCAGGCGCTTGCTGGGATTGCCTGAAAACTCTCCACATATACCAGGCAATGTTGCTTCCACAGCCTCAGCCTACTCGGCTTCAAACCGGATCAGGGCATAGTTTTTTACCGGAGTGATAGCGGAACAAATATGTAAGCGTGGCGGGAGCAGTCGGGTCTCAGTTCCCTCAGTTTTCTGGAGAGGGCTTTCTCGGTGTGGGTATTATGCTTTTAGTAGCTCTCACTACCCGCAGGGTTGGTACCGGTCGGCATGGCGGCTACTGGCTCCTAAAGCCAGTAGCCGGATATCACGTAGGTAGTGTCCTACAAGGCTGTGATTAAAAAAATACACACTGGGCATTGGTTATGAACCTAATCCCAGTGAGTAGTAACCATGCTTCGTCATCCCGATAACACCAACCTCCGCCTGCACCACGACGACACCTTTGAAGACCTGCCAGTGATGGTTGAGAAAGGCCCCTTCGTCCGGCAATACCTGTCCCGTTTGAAGCGCACTATAGATCTTGCACTTGAGCAGTACTCCAGGGTATTGGCCTACAGAGTGGATCTCCGTCTGCCAGGCGGAATCGATCTACCTGATCATGCGTACACCAATGAGGTCATCACTAGGTTCATTGAATCCTTCAAAGCGAAGATCGAGCACAACCGTGATAAGGCCCGTGAACGAAATCTATACGCCCATGACTGCAAGGTCCGGTACGTCTGGGCCAGAGAAGTTGGGCATGGCAACAGGCCTCATTATCACCTGCTGATCTTGCTCAATAGAGATGCCTACTACACGGTTGGACGGCTGCGATCTGAAGCTGACAATATGATCAGCCGCATGCAAGAAGCATGGGCCAGTGCCTTGGGCCTGGCTGACAATCAAGTTGATGGGCTGGTTGAGATCCCCCGTAATGCGGAATACCGAGTAGATAGGTATGTGCGTGCAGGCGATGAGGACGTGCTGCCGGATCTGTTCTACCGCGCCAGCTACCTGTGCAAATCCGCTACGAAGTCCTATGGGGGCAACCAACATGGCTTTGGACGCAGCAGGGGCTAATAACGGTACTGCCTTGGACGTCTAGTAATACGACGTTGAAGGAATATGTATCGCAGTCGGTAATCGATCGGCTTTCTGAGCGCTGGTAGCAGAGTAGAGGAGGTGCTGGTCTGTAAAAATGAATGCAGCCACGACCAGGCTCAGTCTGACTGGGCCACTAAGTATCACTCTCCCCTGAGGCGTATGAGGTTTGTATCCAAGCCGGCAGGTCATGAACCTTTCGCACTGGTCGCGTTCGACGGGCAACTGCCTGAGTGCTACCGATCAGTCGATGGCTATTCCCCACTTCTGAGCGAATGTCCTATTTCCTGACTAGCTGATTGCCACTACAGTGGTGCCCTTTTACTAGGAGGGCACCATGGCATCAGTGATTGAAGTGACTCAGGATGTGATTTACGAGCTGTCAGGCGAGAAGGTGACCATCCCGGCAGATTCGATTGTTCAGTCCCAATCTGAGCTGGTGGAGGCTCCCAGATTCAAGGGGGATGGTGAAACCTATGCGACCTTGTTCACCGGGACTACCCAGGCAGGACCTGTCGTATGGCGTGTCACGGCTGATTACGGTTTCACAACTCCAACCCTCGACGCAGTCGAGTTGGTGGAGTGCCCTGAAGGTATCCAGGTCATCCAGGACCTAACGGTTGAGATCGTTCAAGTCGATTACGAAGACGATGTGTGTTGAGCCGGACTGGTGGCTTCAATGAACAACATCAAAATCAATATACCCGTCGAAGACTCCTGGATCATTCAGTGGCTCGCGAAAATGCTAACTCGCAGGTTGGTGCGTGGCCAAGATGACGCTCAAGTACGCCAAAGCCTGATAAGACTATTGTTCGGCTTACAACGGATGCCGGTTGTACTCCCGAATTTCAGTCTTTCAGTGGGAAACGGTCATGTGCACATAAAGCTCGACAGTGAGTCTTTTGACTTGGCGAGTTTTACTGATGATGGCCATACCGAGTTCCTATTGCAGTACTTCTCGAAAAGCAGCCACTGCTTGCAGGGGTGTGAGCATCTGACAGGCGAAGCGAGACGCCTTGCAATTGAAGATCGTCTGGAAAATCTGGACAGCTCAATGGCGGAGGACGACGACCTGTACGTTGAAGATTACTCGGCCGGTGAGTACGTCGACATTGCCCCCATGGAGGTCTTCATGGCCCCTTCAGTGTTCCCAACCAAGACCTGATCAGGCGCTGAATCACACGGGGTTTGTAGATACCTCCAAGCAATCAAGCGAACAGACAGGCTTGCCTTCGATATCACCCAGTTCTGTTCTGGATACGAACTGGTACATAGCTACAACTGCAACGATGACAAGGCGAAATACGGTGACGAAGCCGGTATTAGGGTGATCCTTCGTAAGGATATCCAAGCTCCGAAGAAGGGCATCAAGGGCATGAGTTACCTGGTCAAGGACAGTCAGCATCTACGCATGTGCCTACTGGGGCGCGAGTCTTTCGCACTGGCTGTATTCATAGAGCAACTGTTTGAAAGGTCTACAGGTCAGAACCATCGTGCTGGCTCTGATTTGCCCAAGCGGTTAAGGTTCAGCTATTCGTAATCAACGCATCGCAGAGAAGCCATTGGCAGTCATTCGTTTATTCGCTGAGCCTGCTCTGCGATACCCCCTAGACAAGGATTCCCCCGCGTGAACCAGCAAAACCTAGCCGACTTCATTTGGAGCGTGGCCGATGTGCTGCGTGGCGACTTCAGACAGTCGGAATTCGGTCGTATCATCCTGCCGTTCACCGTACTGCGTCGTCTGGAGTGTGTGCTTGAGCCGACCCGCGACAAGGTGCGTAGCCAGTTTCTGGCGATGCAAGCAAGTGGTGTGGATATGGATCTGATTCTGCCTGCCACTGCTGGCGCCACCTTCTATAACGTCTCGCAGTTCGCTCTAGACAGTGTTGGCTCCACCAGCACCCGCGCCAACCTAGAGGACTACATCGCCAAGTTCTCCGCCAACGCCCGTCAGGTGTTCGAGCACTTCGCCTTCGAAGGCTGGTTGAGCAAGTTGGAAAATGCCAACCTGCTGTATTTGATGACACAGAAGTTCGCCAGCATCGACCTGCACCCTAGCGTCATCAGCAACCATGAAATGGGTCTGGTGTTTGAGCACCTGATCCGCAAGTTCGCTGAGTCTGCCAACGATACCGCCGGTGAATTTTTTACCCCGCGTGACGTAGTACGTTTGGCTACCACATTGGTATTTGAGCCCGATCATCGGGCTTTGAATCAACCAGGGGCCATTCGCACGGTATATGACTGTGCCGCAGGTACCGGGGGGTTTCTGTCTTCCGCGATTGAGCTGGTGCGGGATGAATGGAAGTCAGACTTGCGCCTGGTGCCGTACGCTCAGGAATTGAACCCGGAAACCTACGCCATTTCGGTGGCGGACAAGCTGATTCAGGGTTATGACACCAAAAACATCAAGCTAGGCAACACCCTATCCAACGACCTGCTTCCCCATGAACAGTTCGACTACTGCCTGGCCAACCCTCCGTTCGGGGTGAAGTGGGAGAAGGTGCAGAAGCAAGTGCAGGACGAGCAAACCAGTCTCGGTTTCGCCGGACGCTTCGGTGCCGGCTTGCCGCGTGTGGGTGACGGCTCGCTGCTGTTCCTCATGCACCTGTTGTCCAAGCGCAAGCCGGCGGATCAGGGCGGCACGCGCATCGGTATCGTCCTGTCCGGTTCTCCACTGTTTAACGGTGGTGCGGGCTCGGGCGAGTCAGAGATCCGCCGCTGGATACTGGAGAACGACTGGCTGGAGGCGATCATCGCCCTACCGAATGATCTGTTCTACAACACCGGCATTGGCACCTACATCTGGGTGTTGTCCAACCACAAGGATGCCGCGCGCAAAGGTCAGGTGCAATTGATCGACGCTACCGCCATGCATGCGCCCATGCGCAAGAGCTTGGGCAGTAAGCGCAAGTTCTTGTCTGAGGAACAAATCGCCGAGATCGCCAAGCTCCACGAAGCCGGCGAGAGAGGCGTGAACAGCAAAGTATTTGCTACAACCGACTTCGGCTATCGGCGCATTACCGTCGAGCGTCCGCTGCGTCTGCGCTTCTCTGTCACCCCGGACAAGCTCGCCGCTTACCAGGTCACCAAGGGTGCCGATCAAGCTGAAGCGTTTGCTAGCGCCTCCGGCAGCTTCGATAACCTGCCTGCTTTTTTTAAAGCGGTCGGCATCAAGAAACTCAGCAAGGGCGCGCTGAAAGCAGCACTGGCCTGCTTCGGTGAGCGCGATGCGGAAGCCCAGCCGGTGCTGGACGACAAGGGCAATGTGCAGGCCGATAGCGACCTGCGCGAGTTCGAGAACGTGCCGCTGAATCAGTCCATCGACGACTACTTCGCTCGTGAAGTACTGCCCCATGCGTCAGATGCCTGGATCGACACCGGCAAAATCGATGCGAAGGATGGCCAGGTCGGCATCGTTGGCTACGAGATCAACTTCAATCGCTACTTTTACGTTTATCAAGCGCCACGTGCGCTGGTTGAGATCGATGCCGACCTTAAGGCCGTGGAGGCCGAGATCGCTGCGCTGTTGGGCGAGGTGACGGCGTGAGTCATTACAAGCCCTATCCGGCGTATAAGGACTCTGGGGTGGAGTGGCTGGGAACGGTGCCGGAGCATTGGAAGGTTACCCCGTTGGGTTATGAAATTGGGCTTTTAACCGGCTATGCGTTCCCTAGCGAAAAATTCGACTTTGACGATGGCATACCGCTCGTCCGTGGCGACAACGTAACGGAAGGGTCTCTTCGATGGGGAGACAAAGCACGCTTCTGGCCAAACGTGACTTCAGAACTTGAGAGATATCTGCTCAAAGAGCGTGATGTTCTCATCGGCATGGATGGATCTAAAGTCGGGAAGAATTACGCTATGGTTGCTTCCTCCGACCTACCTCTACTTCTAGTTCAGCGAGTTGCGCGCCTTAGAGCCAATGGGAGTGTTTCGTCGAATTTCATTTTTAGGTTGATTGGTAGTCCTCTTTTTAGGACGTGGGTCGATCTGGTACGTACTGACCCTGCCATCCCTCATATCTCGCCTAAAGATATTAATAGTTTCCCAATCGCAGTGCCCCCGCCGGCAGAGCAGGACACAATCTTGGGTCATCTCGACAGCGAAGTCGCCCGCATCGATGCGCTGGTGGAGAAGAAAACCCGCTTTATCGAACTGCTGCGCGAGAAGCGCCAGGCGCTTATCACCCATGCCGTCACCAAGGGCCTTGCCTCTAAGGTGAAGATGAAATACTCCGGCGTGGAGTGGCTGGGGGAGGTGCCGGAGCATTGGGAGGTAAAGCAGCTCAAACATGTCGTAGATCCCAATTCTTCAATCACCTACGGAATCGTTCAGGCTGGGCCTGAGTACGAAGGCGGAGTTCCATATATCCGCACCAGTGACATGAGCGGCGATGCTCTGCCAATCAGTGGCTACCCCCTTACATCTCCAGAGATTGATGGGTCTTATGCTCGATCACGTGTCAGGCCGGGCGATATTGTCATGTCAATACGTGCATCCGTTGGCAAGTGCCTGCCAGTCCCTGATGGCTTGAGCGTCGCCAATCTTACGCAAGGGACCGCTAAGGTCTCTCCCGGCAAGGACATTACCCGGGATTTTCTTCTGACGTATCTAAACTCTGGCGCAGCCCAGGTTTACTTCGACCTTATGGCGAAAGGGGCAACATTTAAAGAAATTACGCTCGATGCATTAAGGCGAACACCGGTGCTATTACCCCCGAGAGATGAGCAAGCGGAGATCGATCAATTTATCGCCCAGCACATTGGACGACTGGATCAACTTTGGCAGCTATCGGAGCGAAGCATTGGGATGCTTAAAGAACGCCGCTCCGCCCTGATCACTGCCGCCGTCACCGGTCAGATCGATCTGCGGGAGACGGTATGAGCCTGGGTCGCAGTATTCGCCTGTTTCTAGTGGACGGCACGCCTAATGGTCTGCTCACCGCCGAGATCATGAACTGGACCGGTCATGTGCTGACCGGTCCGCGTAGCAAGCTGGCCGAGCTGGTGCAGCGCCCAGAGTGCGGGCGTACCGGCGTGTACTTTCTGGTCGGCCCCGACCCGGAGAACAACCTGCGTTCCAAGGTGTATATCGGCGAATCGGACGACGTGGCCAAACGTCTCAAACAACACAACCGCGCCGAGGCGTCCGAGGGTACGGCCGGCGGTAAGGACTTCTGGGAAAAGGTTTGTCTGGTCACCAGCAAGGATCAGAACCTGACCAAGACCCATGTGAAGTATCTGGAGAGCCTTCTGATCGGTATCGCTAATACAGTCGGACTCTGCGAGCTGCTTAATGGCACTGCGCATGACTATGGCAGCCTGCCGGAGTCCGACCGCGCCGACATGGCCTTCTTCCTTGAGCAGATTCGCACTGTGCTGCCTGTACTCGGCTTTGACTTTCTGCGCGAGCTGACTAAGCCTTCCACTGCCGTGGCTTTAAACTCAGATGCACCGGTCAGTCGCTCACCCCGCTTCACCCTTGAGGTGCCGCGCTACCGTATCAGTGCTCAGGGCCAGGAGGTTGACGGTGAGTTCTTCGTGCTCAAGGGCTCAAAAAGCCGTGCCGAATGGGTGGGAACCGAGCGTGGCTATCAGGGCCTGTTCAAACATCTAATCGACGAAGGCGTACTGGTGGCCGATGGCGGAGAGCACATGTTGTTCAGCGACGACTACGCCTTCAGCAGCCCCAGCGCAGCGGCAGCAGTGGTCTGCGGTCGGGCAGCAAACGGACGCACGTCCTGGTTGGTGGAAGGCAGCGGCGAAACCTATGCCGTTTGGCAAGATCGGCAACTCAACATGCAAGCGCCAGCTCTGGCCGGAGACTGACAGCAACTAGAACATTGATTGAGAGGGCGCCACCAGTCGGGTGAGCAGTCGAATCTATCAGGCGTATTTGAAGGATTAAACGTCGATGAAACTCACCACAAGCTGGCTGAAACCGCCCTACGCGAGTTCGGGGATCGATCACCTCGGCACACAAGCTCCCTGTGTGATGATCTATGGCCAGCTGCTGCCGGGCATTACCAACGTAACTGATCGCGCGCGCTACTACTCTTTCTATCCTTGGCTGGTGTGGTCCTATGATCAGCGCTACGCGAAGGATGATTATGCCAACTTCGTCGAGCTATTCCGGCGAGCGGATTGTCTGTTTACCCTGATCGCCGAGCGGCATTCACAGACAAGCGATCAAGAAAATAAGCTGCATGGCGTCGCGATGGTAGGCCGCAGCAAGCTCGTTCCCGCATTGGCCAGTTTGAAAGGCAGTGAATCTCTGCGGTTATCCCAGTACGCAACGACCGAGGACTCCCCGGACCGTTACTTCATGAACAGGCTAGGTGGTCTGTCGCAGTATTACGCAGGCACCTTGGCCGATCTGATGATCATGCAGTCGTCCACGCAGTCCTGGGTCAGATATAGCAAGGAGTATGGAGCACTGCTGGCGAAGAATTTCGATGCGGGTATTCCTGGCGAGCGTTTCTGGCAGATGGTCGAGAGCGACGAAGTAACGCTGGCGGCCTTGGATGAGCTCAGTGGATTCTGTGGCTGCAATATTCCTTCAAGCCCCGCAGAGTGCCAACAGCTCATCGATATCTTCTTCGATAGTAGCAGTGCATACGCGGAGGAGGGCGAGCAGCGCCGCCGGAGCCTGGCGCTGATCCAGCAGTTGGCTGATTCCCTTCCTGCTGACTGGGATCTTTCTGAGACAACGTTTCGCGCGTGCGTATATACCGGCGCACTGCCCGGGGGTATGCCGTGGGTTATTCCTGAAGCCTTGCGAAACACCTGTGCGCATTGGGTCGTATACGTGCGTAACGACCTGCTATCAGTGGCCTTCCAGACCATCCTTGCTATTTGCTTAAAGGAGCTGCAGCCACAGTTCTCCGGTCAGCGACAGATGTTCAGCTCGATTGAAGCGTTCGCCGAGTGGTTTGCTAGCTCGGAAAAGGTTGCTGGAGTGTTGAGCGATCTGGGGCTGGGCAGCTTCGATGCACTTGTAACTCACTCAAGACATCAGGGTCCGGGCCTTGGTGACTGGGGCAACATTGCGCATGAGTTCCAACTTGGTAGGCAGCTGATTGACGGGTGGAAGCCCGAAGCTGAGATCAAGCCCTTACTGGCTCAGAGCCTTAGGTTACTGGCGATGCTTGTCGTCCGCGACGATCTGAGTAAGTTGCCTTATTCGGGGCTAGCGATTACTCCAGAGTCGCTTAGGGACTACCCGATCAATCTGATGAGCTTCCGCAATCGCTGTGCCGACTGGCAGTCGATGTCCCTCCAGCAGGTGGTTAGCGAATTGGTTCTATGGAGCTTGGATACACATCTGCGTGTGGCACTGCGCAAACTTCGGCAGTCAAGTCGATCGACTTTCCAATTACGTCCCTCGGAGCGTGGCTTAGAAGTGGTGTGCGATCAGATCCCGCCACCTTCCCAGACGACCCCGCGCTTTAGACCGGCAGTGCAGATCCTGCGTGACCTAGGAGTGTTTACGTGCGATGACCAACCAAAGATCCGGCTGACCGATTTGGGCCGAGAGCTGATGGAGGTGGCCAGTGTCTGAAGCCGTCTCTCTTCTCGAGGTGATCAAGCGAGGGGGGTACGAGGCTTCGTTGATCACCACATTCAACGCGACGCTGCCCTTTTACGAGGAGGTCTTGCTCCGAAAGTTGGTTGGTGCTGGATGCCGGCATAATGTGGTTCTGATGGATCGCCAGCAATGCGCCGTCGCTTGGGGAAGCCAGGCTACCCGACCTCGTTTGGCTGGGCATGCTTACACGCTTTTGCCCATTGGGGTGAATGGGGCCTTTCACCCGAAGATCTGCCTGTTGCTAGGGGCGAAGAAAGCTTCGATCCTGATCGGCAGCCACAACCTCACTCTGTCCGGACTGGGCTTCAACCGCGAGATTACCAACTGGGTTGAGGTTGGCGGCGTTAAGGATGGAGAGGGCGCAGCCATTCTCAGATCGGTCTGGCAGATGCTCCGGGAATGGATCAATCTGGAGCACGGCAAAGTGCCTGCGCCGTTACTGGAATCAGCTCTGGCTATCGACCGCTTCATCGCTCCGTTGATCGCCAGGGCTGGTCCTATGACCACGCCGACCGTTTTAGGACAGTGGGCAGGAGCGCCATCACTTATTGATCAAGTTGCCGCGCATATCACCGCGCCGGTCAGAAGGATCGCAGTGCTGGGCGCCTTCTTCGACCGCGAGCTACTTCTGGTTCGGGAGCTGAAGGCTCGCTGGCCTGAGACCCAAGTGGTAATTGGCATCGACCCCGAGACGGTCCAGCATCCCGGAATCAGTGATGTCAAAGCGGCACGGCACGTTGATGCACGTTCGCTTTGGAGCAAGGAGGCGGGCTATCTGCACGCGAAGGTTTTCTACTTCGAGTCCGATCAGGCTGCCGCCGATGTATTTGTCAGTGGCAGTGCGAATCCAAGCCGCCCTGCCTGGATGGGCCGCTCCGGGAGTGGCAACGTCGAAGCGGTTCTGCTGCAGGTCGGTAATGCCGCCCGCAAGGCCGCTGAGGCAACTTCGATGCGCGATCTTTTCGAGCTACCTGATCTTGATCATGAGACGTTAGTCGATATCCGGCAGCGCAATGCGGTCGGCGAGATCAAGTATCCCGAGGGCGGTTTGCCGATCCTCATGGGTTTTTCCATCGTGCAACAGGGTCTGGTACGTATCACTTGCCGGGGAAACCCTCTGGTTGTCACCAGGGCGGTACTGCTCGGTCCTAACCAGGAGGAGCTGGAGCGGGTCGATGTGATCGACTGCAGCGACGATGAAGTCGCGTTCAGAACGACAGTCGAGCCAACAGACATTCGCTCCTGTCTGCTGGAGGAGGATGGCTACCCTGTCGCTCGCGCCATGATTCTGCATCCTTCCATCATCGAGTCGAACGCGCAATCCTCCAGGCATTATCAGATTCGTTCGGCTCTTAGCGAGTTGGGGTCCAGTGATGCTGATATCTCCAAGCTCATCGCGAGCGTCGAACGAGTCATTTTTGCTGAGCAGACGGACCACGAGATCGAGGAGGCCATCCGTGAGCATCACGGAAGGTTGGACAGGCCGGTAGCTGGTGCAGCTCCGGAGTCGCTAGTAATCAATGTAAATGAGATGACTAGAAGTAATCACAAACAGCGTCTGCTGAAATCCGGTGATTTGGCCTATTTGATCGATGTGCTGATGCGGCGCTTGAGCGAGGGTCTTGAGGTGCAAGGTATTGAGGTTGATCGCGCTGGGAGGACCGAAGAAGAGCAGGTAGGGCAGGAAGACGAAACGCCAGATGACTACGTTGACAACCCTGCTGAAAAGACCAGGCTTTCAGATGCTGAAATCGTACAGATTGTCGCCAGAAAAGCACGGTCGTTGTGCAGGAAAATGGTCCAGCAACTTGAACTGGCAAGTCATGAGGAGTCGCGACAGGTCGTTGCTCCTATCCAGTTGATTGCGGTATTGGCTTTGATTCGAGAGTTGCGCCACCTGGATAAGCAGAAACGCTGGCTGGCCACGGGTCAGCCTCTCGTCGAAGAGTGCGACCGCCGCTATCTGCTCGATGAGAGCGTCAGGTATCTGCTTGGATCGCAATCGCGTCTGCTCGACGTGATTGATAAGGCCGCTGGCGACTCCGCTGATGAAACGATGCAGTTGCGCACTCTGCTTGTCTGGCTCGCGTGGGACCTGGGGGATGAGCTGACGGGCGAGGTCAGCCGCATCTGGGATGCGGACGAAAAACGCTGCAAGCTGCAAGCGAATGCATTGTTTCTGGCGCTTTTGCCTGCTATTGCGGCTGATCGGCAAGGCACTACAGAGCTACGTGACAGCATCCAGCGGACAGTCAAAAGCACTCCCGTTGCTTCCATGCAGGCCGAGAAATGGCTGGGGCTGCATATGATCTATGGCTCCTCATGGACGGTGGGTGAAGTAGAGTCTGAGCAGATGGAGGTTGGCGGTTACTGCCGAGTTCCTGGCTTGTTCGACGAACCACGGATAATTCTTGAGCTTAGTCAGGATGTGGTGGGCTTCTGGGATTTCGACAAGGTGCGGAAATTTGAGCGTGGGCGCGTGATTGCGCTGGTGCCTGCTCATTAAGTCAGAGCTTGATGTCCTGGGTCGAATGTCGGCGTAGGGCCCAATAAATTAGTCGCGAGAAGAAACACATGAGCCATATCCACCACGAGTGCGAACTGGAACGCCATATCGTCGAGCAGCTGGCTGCTGCTGGTTGGTTGGTCGGCAAGTCCGCTGACTATGACGCGGCGCGTGCGCTGTTCTCCGAGGATGTGCTTGGTTGGCTGGAAGAAAGCCAGCCGCAAGCTATGGCCAAGCTGCAGGCCATGAATGGAGCGGGTACTCGCGATGTGGTTCTGGATCGGCTGGTCAAGCAACTGGAAAATAAAGTCGAGGGCGGCACGGTCAACGTGCTGCGTTATGGCTTTGCTGTGGCCGGTGGAGGAACGCTGGCGATGAGCCAAGGCCTGCCCGAGGACGATCGCAACAAGACGGTGATCCAACGCTACGAAGCTAACCGCCTGCGCGTGTTGCCGCAGCTGCGTTACTCGCTGGACAAGGCAGATGAGGTTGACCTGGCCTTCTTTATTAACGGTATTCCCGTGGCCACAGTGGAGCTGAAGACTGACTTCACTCAATCGGTCGAGGCTGCCATGCAGCAGTACCGCATGGATCGCAAGCCCGAGCGCAAGAGCGGTGGTCTTGAGCCGCTACTGACCTTCAGGCGTGGTGCAGTAGTGCATTTCGCCATGAGCGATAGCGACATCCGCATGACCACTAAACTGGCTGGTGATTCTACTTTCTTCCTGCCGTTCAACAGGGGCAACGATGGCGCAGCGGGCAACCCGCCCGGCGACAACAACAGCTATCCAGTGAGCTATTTCTGGGAGCGGGTCCTACACAAAGATAACTGGCTGCACATCTTCCATCGCTTTGTGCTGCAGAATCGTAAGGAGGCCCAGGATGTGAACGGCAAGACCTACTTCAAGGAAGGTCTGATTTTCCCGCGTTTCCATCAGTGGGAAGGCGTAACCAAAATGATCGACGCCGTTCGCATCGAGGGTGCTGGGCAGCCTTATCTGATCCAGCACAGCGCCGGATCTGGCAAAACCAACACCATTGCCTGGACAGCGCATTCACTGATTCGCGTACGCCGGCCAGATGGCGAACCCTACTTTCACAGCGTCATCGTGGTCACCGATCGCCAGGTGCTGGATCAGCAGCTGCAGGAGGCCATTCAGCAGATCGAACACCAGGCAGGAGTGGTGTGCGCCATTGATCGTCAGCAATCCAGTTTGCCGAAGAGCCAGCAGTTGGCCAAAGCGATGCTCGATGGCGTGCCGATAATCGTCTGCACACTGCAGACCTTTCCCTACGCACAGAAAGTGATCCTCGGCGAGACCAGCCTGCGCAACCGTCGATTTGCCATCATTATTGACGAAGCGCACAGCTCCACGGGCGGTAGCACCGCCGATGACCTGCGCTATGTATTGACCGGCCAAAGTGAGGAAGAGTGGGACAAACTGAGCAAGGAGCAGCGTCTGTCGGTCTGGCAGTCTTCACGCAGCCGACCAGGCAATGCCAGCTACTTTGCCTTCACCGCCACGCCTAAGCATTCAACCCTGAGTCTTTTTGGCCGCCCACGTAACGGGGCTCTGCCGGCGAGCCAAGAAAATCCACCGGCACCGTTTCACCTCTACACCATGCAGCAGGCCATAGAGGAGGGTTTTATCCTAGATGTGTTGAAGAACTACACCAGTTACAACGTAGCGTTCAAAATCGGCAGCGAGTTTGTTGATGACAAGCGTGTGGATGAGAAGAACGCTAAGCGTTCGCTGGCCAGGTGGTTGTCACTCAATCCGGTGAACGTGGGGCAGAAGGTCGAGCTGATAGTCGAGCACTTTCGCAAAAACGTTGCACACCTGCTGGGTGGCCAGGCCAAGGCTATGCTGGTGACCAGTTCTCGTGCGGCAGCAGTGAAGTACCACCTAGCGCTGCAGGACTATTGCCAGCGCAATGACTACGACAATGTGCTGGCGATGGTGGCGTTCTCCGGCGAGGTGCCCAATACCGACGTTCAGGAAGGTAGCCTGCCCAGCGATCATCAGTTCAGCGAAACCAACTTGAATCCTGGTCTGCATGGCCGCGACATGCGCAAAGTGTTCGATGCCCCGGACTACCGGGTGATGATCGTTGCCAACAAATACCAGACTGGGTTCGACCAGCCCAAGTTGCTGGCGATGTACCTGGACAAAAAAATCTCTGGAGTGGAAGCGGTGCAGACCCTATCGCGGTTGAATCGCACCTTCCCAGGCAAAGACAAAACCTACGTCATTGACTTCGCTAACGAGGCAGAAGAGATTCTGGCGTCCTTCAAGACCTTCTACCGCGATGCTCAAGTGGCCGATATTCAGGACCCAAATATCGTCTATGACATCAAGCAGCGCTTGGATGGCATGTTCATCTATGAGGCCGCAGAGGTGGATGCTTTTGGCGAGGCCATCGTGGACCGAAATGTTACTCATCAGAAGCTTTACTCGCTGACCCAATCGGCCACCGACCGTTTCAACGGCAAGTTGAAAACGCTCAACGATGCCATCGAACAGTGGGAAAAGGCCTGGGAGGCCGCCCACGACGACGGTGACGAAAAGGGAATGGAGTATGCAGACGTGCAACGGGCAGAGTACTGCAAGGCTCGAGATGAATTGATGATATTCAGCGAGAGCCTGACTAAGTTCGTCCGCACTTATGAGTATATTGCTCAGTTGGTGGAATTTGGTGACCCCGCACTGGAGTCGTTCGCCAGCTACGCGCGGCTGCTGCGTAAACGCTTGAAGGGCATAAGCGCCGAGCAGGTGGACTTGGGTGATCTCAAACTCAGCCACTACAAGATCAAGAGCGGTGAAGGTCTGACCGGGCTTTCAGCCGTGGGTGAAACCCCCGAGCTGTATGGCATCACCGATAACGGCCTGCGCGACGCACGCGACCGCGAGAAAAAATACCTCGCTGACCTGATCGAAAAGCTCAACAACGCCTTCGGCAAGGACATCACTGACACGGATCAGGTGGCTTTCGCTGTGCATGTCTCCGAAAAGCTTCGTGACGATGTAGTGGTCATGGCCCAGGTGCAGAACAACACTATGGGTCAGGCCATGAAGGCCGACCTACCGATGAAGGCCATCCAAGCTATTGCAGGCGCCATGACCAGCCACACTAGCATGGCGACCAAGCTGCTGAGCGATGAGGCAACTCGTGATGTGTTCTTGACGGTAGTGTATGAATTGCTGAAGAAGGATGCGGGTGGGGACTTGCTGAGCTCGACTAGGGCGTGAGTGAAGTTCGGTCTGCTAGAGACTTGGTTTTGCGCAGGGTTTACACGCATTCGTATTGCTCCGCAGCGCCTACGACCGTCTCCCTCTATATGTGTAAAGGAATGGATTGAACCGTATGGGACTACAACTGAACTCCGAGCAAACCGCGGCACTCGCTGCCATCAAGATGTTCTTGCGCGACGACTCTGTCGACGCGTTCGTACTGCGTGGTAGTGCCGGAACAGGAAAGACCACGCTCATTGCCAAGCTAGTCACCACGCTGGAGGAGATGAATCTATCCTGCGCGCTCCTCGCACCGACAGGGCGCGCGGCTCGTATACTCGGCAACAAGATACGTCAGATCACCGGTAAGAGTGGATATGAAGGCTCGACGATTCATCGAGCGATCTACCAACTCAGCCAGGTCGAGGTCAATGAAGAGGCTGAAACAGCAAACGATCCCGGCCTCCGGATGATATTTCCGCTAAAAGAGGAAGAGGCCTCAGTGTCTCTCTTCGTGATCGATGAGTCATCAATGGTGGGCGACAAGGAGACTCATGGTGACTTTGTGCATTTTGGTTCTGGCCGAATACTCAAAGACATAGTGACCTTTACTCGTGCCAAACGGCCAGGGCGAGAAAAAGACCACCTTACCAAGTTACTCTTCGTCGGGGATCCCGCTCAGCTTCCTCCCGTTGGTGCAGTCTCTTCCCCAGCGTTGTCGGAAGACTACCTACAGCGTGAGTTCAACCTGAGAGTTCGGTCGTTCGATCTGGAAGCAGTGATGCGCCAAGCTCAGGGCAGCGCCATCCTTGATCGCGCCACCGAATTGCGTGACGCGTTGCTGACCGAACGTTTCAATACCTTCTCCTTGCAGCCCAATGAGCAAGATATCCAGCAGTCTGATGCAACCAGCGTGCTCGATCTAATCGTTCAGAAGCTGCGAAATAAGGAGTCCAACGTGACGGTCGTGCACTCGAACGCCACGGCACTCGAATACAACCGCAGCATCCGTGAACGTCTATGGGGGGATGCGAAACTACCCATCCGGGTGGGTGATATCTTGTTGGTTAACAGAAACTCCACATTGCACGAGCTGAGCAATGGGGATCTGGTCAAGGTCACTCAAGTTCAAGCAGAAGCGGAACGAATTCCGGTAAGCCTTAAGGGAGGGCATCACGTTGAACTATCGTTCCGTGACGTCACCGTAGTATTCCGCGCGGGGGATGGCAGCATCATCCAGTCCTCCTGTTTCGTGCTGGAAAACTTACTCGATTCACCGCATCGGGAGTTGGCACCTCTGGAGCAGCGAGCCTTGCTGGTGGACTTCCGCAAGCGCCACCCAGATCTACATCCCAAGGCGGCGGAATTTCGCCGTACCATCCGGGTCGACCCATACTTCAATGCGCTTCAGGTTAAGTACGGCTACGCCATGACCTGCCATAAAGCCCAGGGCGGCGAGTGGGACACTGCCATTGTTGATTTTTCGTCTCAAACGGGTGTTCGCAATGCAAATTTTTTCCGTTGGGCCTATACAGCCATTACCCGTGCTGCGAAAAAGCTGATCGTGGTCAATCCGCCAGACTTCACCGCAGTCAGCACCATGGTCTGGACGCAAACAACAGAAGCTATCAGCACACCAAGCCAGTCCAGTCAGGAGGACTTGAGCGCTGACCCGGACTGGAATCGCTTTTCTTTCTCTGTTTCTAACGCGCCACTGATGCCGACGCACCTGCAATTGCGCGCTGTGTGGCTGGCGCAGGACATCGTCATTGAGCAACTGCAACACCTGCAGTACTGCGAGCGTTACACCCTCGGGCGTGATGGCAAGCGCGCCTCGGTGCAGTACTACTACGATAAAAAGCATCGTTTGAGTCGTGCAGGTGCCGTGCCCAATGCGCTGTCCGATACCCAATTAGCTGATGATGCGCTGACCTCGCTCCAAGCACTGGCAAACAAGCAGGGTGGAGAGTGGCCCGACCAGTTTATTCAAGAATTTTTTGATCGTTTGGATGCTGCCATAAGTAACTCATCCATTCAGCGAACTGGCCATAAATCTATGCCCTATCGCGTGCGGGTGAGCTTTGCAGATTCCCAGCGCACGGGCGAGATCGACTTTACCTACGATGGCAAGCAAACGTGGACAGCTGCCCAGGAAGTCGGCAGCCCGGGCAGTAGTCTTGGTCTTTACGTTGAAGTACAGCGACTGTTGAAGGCTCATCCGGAGACGTTGCGGTGAGCTCAAGTGAAATTTTTGCCCTACGCAAACAGGGGCGCTCTGCCGAGGCATTGGAAATGGCGCGCGCCGAGTACCTGCAGAGCGCTGCTGATATCTGGTTCTTGCGAGCTTATGCTTGGGCACTATACGACCAAGTGAAAGCACTCGTTGATCGCTACGAGGCAAAGCAACTTTCACCCGCAGCATTGTCGGGCCAGTTGTCTCCCTGTATGCGCGAATTTGCGCGGATGGCCGACTCACTGCGGGGCGATAGTGCTTTCTCGCAGATGCTCCGCCTAGCTGGTAAGGCATCCAGGGATTGGTCGGAGTTTCTGGGTTTTGCCCGTTGGGCGGGCATCGAAGATTTCCCCGACGAAGACAAAAAGCCTTTCGTTAATAATCAGGACAAAACAGTTGATAGCCTGCAGAAGCGCTTCATTCGCGCCATCTGCCGGGAAGTAGCAATCGGTGCAGCCAACGTTCGAATAAATCCGGAGTGGATCGAATGGGGCAAGGGTACTCTGACACAGGCGCTAAAGGATGAGCCTAATGATCAATGGCTCAACTATTACCAAAGCAAATTGCATTTGGCGCAGGGTGAGCCGGAGCAGGCGATCAAGTGCCTGGCACCCGTGCTGCGACGCCAGTCGCGCGCGGCCTGGACCTGGGCGCTACTGGGAGAAATCCTCGAAGCCACGCAGTCAGAGGACGCGCTGACCTGCTACGTGCATGCCACCCAGCTGGCGCGGGAAGAGCAGGAGGTGGCAAAGATACGTATTCACCTTGCACAGCGCTTGGCATTGCTCGGGCGCTTCAATGATGCTGCACATCAGGCGAGCCTGGCTTTTCAGTACCGGGAACGGCAGAGTTTTAAAGTTCCAGAGGAGCTGCAGCAACTAGTCGCCAGCGACTGGTATAAACAGGCGGTAGCCAATCACAGCCTGCAACCTCTTCCCCCAGTGGAAGGGGCGGCTCACGCCTTGCTTCAGCAGTTAACCCGGCCGAGCCTTACCTACACTAGGGGCGTCATCGACCACGTCAATAGTGAAAAAGCACTCAGTTATGCGGCAATTAATGCTGACACTGGCTTCGGCCTCTTGCATCGCAAGTTTCCCAATGTGGCGGAATTGCTGCCAGGCACCATCGTAGAAATCGGACATATTGAGACCGAGGGGCCGCCGCTCGATTGGCGACTTTCGGAAGTTGGGGAGCTGCCGGGACTGTGTGAAAAGCTGACCGGCACGTTGGAGCGTCAGGAGGGGAGGGATTTCGCTTTCATTCGCAGTGTCCGAGACGATATTTTCGTTCCGCCAGTGCTGGCCAAAGCCTTTATTCCCGGTCATGCCCAAGAAGTTACTTGTCTCGCCATCAGGCGTACCAACAAACAAGGCAAGGCCCGCTGGCGTGTGGTGAAGTTCATTTAGCAGAAGCGTCGGCGGTCGTCTATTGCTCGATTTTTTGATCGAGATTCTCGACGCGGTGTACAAACTGCGCGCTATAGCGGCGCAGTTGTTCAGGGTTTAATCGGTCGATACTTGGAAGCGTAATCATGCCGCTGATTTTGCCGAGCCGCCAAGCAGATTCCAGACCATCATGCCCCAACACTTTGATGCGCGTTGTGCGGCGATAGGAAAACAGATAAGCGTAGTGTGCGTGCGCCACACCGAACACACTCACGACTCTGGCCTGCGAGGTTTGGATACTGGCACGCGTGTGCATGGGGTCGGTAGCGAACCAGATCGTATCAATGCGAATCGTCGTGTTCGACCGCAAACAAACCGGGAACATCCGGGCGAGTCTGCGGCAGGCCATGTCACGATCAGCTGCTTTCGTTGCGACAACGATATACTTCACAGATCGATTCCATCGCCCAAGGAAGGTGTCGTCTGACTCATATACGTGAAAGGCATTTCACTCGGCAACGTGGCTACAACCCCAACGACTGAATCATCTCGTTTTCGCTTACTGATTCTGGCGTCACCACGGCGTCTTTGAGCATTAATTTGCCGCGCAGTAGGCGATCAAGATGTACATCGAAAGAATCATGCTGGGGATGCAGGACTGCTGGTAGGTGGATATGTACTTCCTTGGTTTGGCCAATGCGGTACACGCGATCAGACGCCTGGGCCTCTTTGGCCGGGTTCCAATGGCGCTCCAGATGGACGACATGGTTAGCGCCTACCACCGTCAAACCAACCCCTGCTGCAACCGGTGACATGATGATTAGGTTGAAGTCCGGCTTGGCCTCAAAAGCTGTGATCAACTGCTTGCGCGTCAGGATGTCGGCTTTCTTGGCAACAGCAGCGGTGTCACCATTAATGATGGCCACATTTAAGCCATAAATTTGATCTAGCCACAGCTTGAGCAAGCGTTGCAGCCGCTTTGTTACCATGAACAAGATGACCTTTTCGTTTTTCTGGCGAATCTGATCGAGCAGCTCCAGCAACACAGTCAACTTGCCAGACTCGGCCATAACCTCGCGTGCATCCTTTGCTGTGTTGGTCATGAGCTGCGTCTCTTCACGCAGGCGCGGATGGAGGGATATCTCACGCAACTGGGAGAGCGCTATAAGCGCCGTGCCGCGCATATCCTCAGTGGCTCGTCGTTCACGAAAGTCAGACAAAATCGCATCGTAGGCCTTTAGCTGAATGCCTTTCATCCCTCGCGAAAGCTGTGGCGTATGCACTAACAAACCACCTGTCGGCTGAGCGACGCCGCTGTGAATGGTCTTGCTTGGCAAGCCCTTGAGCTGGTCCTCCTTGACCCGGCGCAGCATAAAAATCCCTACAGCATCACGAAGTTCAGCCCCAACCTTGCGCCGCACCGCATCACGCTCATCCTCTGGCGCATGCAGAATCGGCTTTATCCAATTGTCACGAAACTGGCTCCAACCGCCTAAAACACCGGGCTGCGCGGTATGCATCAAACACCAGAAATCGCCAAGGCTATTTTCCACCGGGGTGCCGGTCGCCAATAGCTTGAAGTCAGCTTTTAAGCCTTTGGCTGCCTGGGTTTGCAGCGCGTTAGGGTTCTTGATGTTCTGCGCCTCATCGAAGATCACCATGCCCCAGTCAATCATGCACATCGAGAACTGATAATCGCGAAGGGTTTGATAGGTGGTCAGCACCAGCCGCCGGTCCATGTCCAGGCGCTGGGCGCCGGCTTCAGGCCCGATGGTCAGAGCATAACGTATGGTCTCGCCATCCAGCTGACCATCTTCATCCGCCAGTGATGCTAATTGCACGGACTCACGCTCTGCGCCTTTTACGCGGAAGCGATTGAGGTCACGCCCGGCTTGCAGCACCACAATGTCGCGAAACGGAATGCTTTTGAACGTGTGATCAACCTCGTCCTCCCAGTTCTCCAGCAAACTCAACGGCGCGACTACCAAAATCGGTTTTTGCGACTTATTGGCCGCCTTTTGCTGAGCCAGGTACTCACCCACAGTCACCAGCGACATGTAGGTTTTACCCAGCCCCATGTCATCTGCCAGCAAAGCGCCCTGCAGCCGATATAGGTTGGCGTGGTCATCTTGAATGGCTGCCCCCAGCAACTTCATCATCCACTCCACACCCTCCCTCTGGTGCGGAAATGGCTGGCGAGCATAGGCATCCCAGTCCGGTTCCCCGAATAGCTTGGCCTCACAGGCCTTACGCAGCAAGCCCTGGTGAATATCGTCGGCATCGTGCAGCAGGACACTGACTGTTTCTTTCAACTCATCAGGTTCATCAGGCTCGACAACGGGTGCAACCGTTGCACCTTCAAAGATCTCTTGGACCTTTTGAATATGCTCATCAACTTGTTCTGGATTGGAGACATCAATAACCTGACCAGCAAAAGTCAGGCTTGTTGCGCCCTGCTCCTTGGCGGACGCATAAACCTCCTGAAATCTGGCCAGCTCTTCCGGCGTTTGCAGTAACTTCTGGATGATGGCGACAGATGCTGGACGTTTATCCAATGCAAACCAATCATTTTTCTGGCTGTCTTGGTCTCCAAAATCCATATGCTGCAGCTTGCCGATACCCACTACTCTGATGGAAAACCCCATATCCAGATTTACTAGCGCGGCATCGAGAAAAGCGCTTGGCGTGGTCAAGAATTCGGCGACTTTATCCGCGGGAATACGCTTATTACTCAGGACTTCCTTAATGGCCGCCATCTTCTGTGGATCAAGCAGTACGACCCGATTGTCGATACGCAGTACGCCATCATTGGCACCCATATCTAACTGCGACCAACGTTTTTCCAGCTGATCCGGCGTGGTGCCATTCCCCAGGCTGGGGCACAGCAATAAACTGCCATCGGGCAAACGTGTAGCCACTACACCGACGTTTTGCGGCACCACCACGTCCAAGCGCTCGAAATGGCTGAGATCGATACGCATACCGCTGCGTGCGGCCGTTTGCAGCTCGGCCATCAGGCGAAGATTGGCCGCTTCGCCTCGCTGCTCGGGCTGTAGCTCCTGATGATGTTCCCAGGCCAATAGCCCCATCAACTCTGCGGGGGTCAACCGGTAAGCCTCGATTGAAGTCAAATAGAGCAGCGGGCCCTTGCGGGTAAAAGGCGCATCGCCGTCAGTCATCTTCAAATGCAGCGCAACGCGAAAACTGCTGTTACCGGTACGGCCACTGATTTGGGCCGCAAACGAGCCGGGCAAGCGAGGCGGCAGTCGGAGTAAGTCAGCTTGCTCGGCCTCAAGACCGGCAAGGTCAGCCTCCAACACCATGAAGCCATTAGGCAGGGGATTGGCCAGGCCCTGCTCTTCAAGCATACGCAAGGTAATCAGCTGGACTTTCTGCAGCGTGCTGCCGCGGCCTTCCTGCAATGCAACGAAAGCCGCTTTGGGCAGGTAAAAATTCAGCCCATGGCTATCGGCCTGAAAATCAAACCCAGGCTGCGCCGCTAGTTCTTCACCGGCCTTGCCGAGCAGGCCTTTTATAACGTCTACAAATGCCATAGGAGGCTTACCGAGTCAGGGGAAAAGTTTATTCAGAACCGCTAAAGCAGGGCCGGAAACACTCCAGCCAAAAGACTCATCTTGCTTACAAAAAGTCCTTAGCGGCCCATGCAACAGACGATTAACCTCACGTATTTCAATTTCGAGAACGTTACTGGCGTAGCGAGCCTTATCACCTGGGTTAGAGGCAAAGTAATGCATGACTGCAATGGCACTTTTAGGCAGCCGCGTGATGCTGCCAGCTAACGCGGTGCCACTCAGCTCGTTTACCACCAAAGGTGCAGATGCCGATTCCGCGACGGCGGCGACTACCGAGGGCAAAGCACTATCGACGGGTGCAAGCGCAGTACCAACATCAGGTTCTTTACCAAATAACTGCCGACTTCCTGAATAGCCGGCATCGGCGATGGCGTTATTCTGCGCACGAATAGAATTGACGACTGAAGCCTCCACCGCGGCACCTACTGTTCGTGGTTCGGTCAGCGGCCTTGATGCCGCTGATGCCGCTGATGCCGCTGATGCCGCTGATGCCGCTGATGCCGCTGATGCCGCTGATGCAGATCCAATGGCATAGCTGGTTGTTTCAAATGCATTGCTCCCTGGCTCAGGTAAACGCTCAGGCTTTGCGGCTTGCATTGAACTTTGTATCGCTGGCGGTACGATGACCTTGTTGCTCCGTACCACTGGCACCCCGTGGCGATTCAAATAACTACGGTATTCCTGCTTACTCAGTAGCTTCTCGATGTCCACGCCGATGCCATTCTCAGCCAAAAAATCGAAGACTTTGCGCTGCCAGGTGCCATTGTGGGTTACCGCCTCGTAACCTAGCCCCGGATAGAGCTTTTTGTATACTTTAGGGAGCTCAATCGTAAGATCTGAATGGCTAAACAGGTTTTTTTCGTACGATTTCATTGCCGGCCCAGGCTGAGCCAAATACACCCAAATCTTGAAGCTGTGCGAGCCCTCAACCAAATGGAAGTCACCGCAATCCAAGTAGATTGCAGCCTTGTCGTTCATGGATCCTTCCATTTTGGCAAAGTTGGTCTTTACCTCTTCCCCTAGAATTCGCCGCACCGACTGCTGCGCGATGCCGCCCAGCATCAAGCGTGTATGGCGAATGAACCCAAGCTTGAACAGCCCCTCAAGGAAGGTTTTCCGTGCTGGAAACATCCGCTGCAAGTCTTCTTTACCGCTTTCGTTGCCGTACTGCTCAACAGCTTGCAGGAATAGCCGCAAGTCTTCTTTGGACAGCCAGCCGCGCACCTGGTTAATACGCGCCTCACCCAAAGGTAACCACCATTGCCGGTAGTTAGGCGATGAGCTGGCAATGCGTGGATCGCCTGCCAGATTGAGGATGAAACTCTGCCAAATATCGCTCGGCGCATCACCCGCGCGGTCGATTATGATTTCTAAGGCCGCGTGACCAATGCGCTTGTCACCCTCGTAGGGTGCTTTGCTTACCGAAGGTTTCAGAAGTTCTTCCAGTACCTCGTCCCATTCCCCTGGCACCAGCTGGCGCAAAGTTTCGAGATAAAAGTGCGCGCGGCAAACATCGCCGTAACGGCTAGTACTCAATCCTGCCAAGCCATACGCCTCAAACGTAGCGGCCAGCTCTTGGCCCTGCTCGCGAACGTGCTTAGCCAAGGCCAAAGGGCCTTCAAGCCCCAACAACCAATACCCGTGCTGCTTGAGTTGGGTTAAGGCATCCGGCCGCAGGGACTGCATGCGCGGCTCGGGGAGCAAGCGCAACTGGGCATGCACATGTGCCTCGAGCACAGCCCGCAAGCTTTGCTCGGCAGTTTTGTCGCGGTCATCCAAGCGATCAAAAAAGCGGAAATACAACTGAACCATTTGCACCAACGTGATTCGCGTCAGGCGTGGTTGTTGCGCTTCTATCAGCGTATTGAGGAGCCGTACATTCAACAGCCGGGGTCCAATCACGTCATCGTGCAACCATAGCCAGGTCAGTGCGCGAGCGGCCAGGCGCCTGGTCAGCAACGCTTTAAAACCGTCAAAACGGCCGGTGCGCATCATCTCGCGAAAAGTAGCCAACATCTGTTCAAAGGCATCACTACCGCCGGCCTTGCTCTCCAGGTGCTGAGCGCGCGCAAGCAAGCGCGTCCAGTTTTCAATGACACCATGCGGCCATTCCCCAGGACGGTTATCTATCGGCGGCACCTTCATTTGGTAGTGCCTCCCCCCAACACCTCTCGCACACCCTCATATTCGGCGCTCAATGGCCGGCGAATAGTGAAGCGAATGTCGATGCGGCGATTGAGCCGGTAGTCATCTTCGCTTGATTGCTGGTCGTTCACCGGTCGGGTCTCGCCATAGCCACTGACCGAGAACAGGGGGTCGCCATCCTGGTTATTCAACCGATTAAGCCGCTCGGCTTCCGGCAGTTCGCTACTCCAGAATTGCCACAGCGAGATGGCGCGAAAGGTCGACAGCCCCCAGTTACCCTTAATCTGTGCATTGTTATAAGGTCGGTTGTCGGTGTGGCCTTCGATAAAAATCGTATCCAGAAAGTCAACTCGATGTTCTTTGCTGATCACCTTGTTAATCACCTCGCCGATCTCCAGCGCCGTTGGCTGGTAGCGTGGCAACACTTCATAAGCGCCGGTGTCAAAACCGAGCAGCGCATTGGGGATACGCAGCACCGTATGGTTTTCGCTGACCTCCACCTTGATGCCGCGCTGGCGCAGCTCATCCACCGCCTCATCTAGAATGGTACGACGCACCTGCTCGGCCTGCTCCAGAAGGGAAACCTTCTGATCAAAGTCCTTCTGCCGCTCCATCAACTGCAAGATGAGGATCACTGCCGCCAGGATGAAAATCACCAACAGCGCTGACATCATGTCCGAGAAAGACATCCAGTACGGATTCTCCTCATCTACGGATACCTCGTTGGATTTGCGCCAGCGCATCAGCGGGACTCCAACTCATCGACAACGTTGCTGATGGCCTGCACAGCGGCATACATCTGGTCGGCAAAGCTCAAGGTCTGCTTGTTCCATTGATCCATGCGCTCATGTACTTGCTGATGCACCTCAACCGAGTAGCTACGTAGCCATTCTTCAGCCTGCTTCTCGACACCCGCAACCTGCGTGCGCAGTGTTTCGCCCAAAGCGGTGAACTCGGTGCGTATACCGACGAGAAACTCTTGTTGATGGGCCCTCATCTCACCAAAGCCATTACGCGCCTCACTGGCGGCCTGTTCGAAACGCTGGGCGCCTTCCAGTAGCGCCTCTTGCAGCTGCGAGAGCGAGGCTGATTGGCCCTTGAGCTGCGCGGCCAGCTCGGCATTTTGCGCGCTGGCGCCTTCAATTCGCTCAGACACCGACTCCAGCCGCTGGCCCAATAGCTCGGAGGCTTGGCGCACGTTGGTCGACAGTAGACCAAGTTGGTTGGCGCTGCTGTCCATGTGCTTACTGCTAGCTGCAGCAGCTTCGCTGGTTTGCTGCAAGCGCCCGAGCAACTGCTGATGTTGCTCGGACATTTGCAGGCTTTGCTGTTGGGTGCTCTGCACTGCCTTGGCAATGCTTTCCAGCAACTGCTGTTGCTGGCTGGCCATGTTTTCCATCTGGTCGGCTTGGCGCTGTTGGCGCGACTGCTCACGCTGTTCGGCATTCGCGCTGTGGTCACTCATTTGCTCGTTGAGATTGCCGAGCAATTTGCCAAAGGCCGATTCCAGGTTGCTCTGTTGGGCGGATGCCGCTTCAACCATTGCAGTCAATTGCTGCTGAGTGGTCTGACTCAGGCTGCCGATCAGCTGTTGCTGTTGCGCAGTGGCGGCCACTAATTGTTGTTCGTGACGTTCGGCGCGCGCCTGCTCACGTTGCTCCGAAGACGATAGCTGCGAATCGAGCTGGGTGTTAAGGCTCATCATCAAGCGCGAGAAGACGTTCTCCAGGTTGTTGTGCCGCTCGTTACCCGCGTCGGCCATCGTCTGCATTTGTTCACGGGTGCTACTGGCGACTTGCGTTAGCAGTTCCTGCTGGCGCTGATTGGCCTCGGCCTGTGCCCGCTCGAACATTGTCTGGCGCTCGTCATCGCGGCGCTGGGCGGCGCTCAACTGGCCATCCAGTTGCCCACCCAGTCCGGACATGAGCTGATTGAAACGCTGCTCCAAATGTTGCTCTCGCTGTTCGGCGCTGCTCACGACACGCTGCAACTGTTCCTCAAACTGACGGCTCTGCTGCTGAGCGGTTTCTTGCTGACGGCCCTGCTGATCGCTGAGGCTATGGAACAGTTGATTGAGCTGACCGCTCATTGCGCCTACGGCGTTGTTTATATCGGCGGCTGCCTGCTGCATCAGGTTGCCCTGCTCTCGGCCTACCGACGTCATACCTTCCATAAAGCTGCCGACCAGTTTGTCCAATACTTGGGTGGACTGCTGGCTGGCGCCACTGACCAAGGTTTGAATGGCCGGGCCCATGATGTTGTTCAGCGTATCTGCGAGTGCCGTTTGCATGGCTTCGTTCATCCCCGCCATGCTTTCCTGCAGCCGGTCGCCGATGCGTTCGTGCAACTCCTGCAAGGCAGTGCTGCTTTCCCGACTATAGTCAGCGATATGCACTAGCGACTGCTCGGCCAAAATTCTTGGATAGAGGCCGTCGATTTTATTCTGCAAAGACTGTACTTGGGCCAGTGCCGAGCGCTCGAACATTTTTTCGATAAAGTTCAGCAGCAGGCTGAAGGTCACGCCCCACACTGAGGTCATAAAAGCTACAGCCGCGCCAGAAATCAGCCCGTCGATGCCCTTGCGCAACGCTTCAACACCCGAAGAGCTGCTCAACTCCAGCCCCACCAGGCCGATGGTCAAACCGACAAAGGTGCCTAACACACCAATCGCCACCAAAAAACCTGGGGTGGCGGCCAGCAACCGGCTGGCGGTAAGGCCCGGCGCCAGGGTGCGGGCGTTAAAGAAGTGCTCGGCATCTAGAGTGTTGAACAACAGCTTTTGGTCGCCCGAGCTGACCAAGCTCTCGTCGAATTCTCGCCAGAGCATGCTGATGCCGGTGTTTTTCAACGCCTGGGCGCGCTGCACGGTTTCCCGCCGATTGAGGGCAAGCTGCTCCCTTGTCTGTCCGGCTAGCAGGCTGTTAACCGCCTGCAACCTTGCTTTGAAATGAACTAAGTGCACCAGTAGAGCAAACAGCGCGATAGTAAAGATGCCCGCCGTCAGCAGCCAGAACCAGGCGCTGATGCCATTGGTGTTACCAGTCAGCAGCAAGCTGAAGTCCGGCCAGAGCAGTTTTAACAAGTCCATTACGGCTAGTCTCTTAGGTCATTCGAAACGTTTAATATTCAGGCGCGGCCCTGTTCCACCAAGGTGCAGTCCATCTGGTCAGTGAGCAGGTGGACATGACTGAGATAGGTTTTAAGCTGGTGGCAGGGAGATGTTTTTAGTGCAAAGGCTGCTCTGCGTTTGGAGTGTTCCGTCGTCCGAGCTTGTAGCGGTCGATGGTCTCCAATGCGGCATTTACTATCAAGATATCCATGGCACTTCCGTTTGCTGGAGCAGAAGGGAGCATAGTAATGCCAGGGAGCCTTCGATGCACGGCCAGTGGTCTGAGCATATTGGTAGAGGCTGTCAGTGGCTTGGTCGAGATTCCTACCAGCCCTTCATCTCGGCTGCTTTGTGACGAAACGGTTGGGCAGGCTGCGTCCTTTCTTCGAGCAGGCTATCTCATTTAATGATGCAAAAGATGTTGCAGCTGACCGAAAAGTGACCCTGGAGTACATAACCTGTCGCTGCATGAGAAAACCAAGCGCGTATAGAGATGAGCTCGGATGTTTTGATTTATTGAGGGCATAGCACCCTCCGAAAAATTTGTCCGCGGACTTCTGACTCTGGACAACTGAGGCCATCTCGCACTCATTGGATATTAGTCGGATTTAACGCAAAAAAATGAAATGCCGAGTCAGCCACCTCAGTGGCGTCCTTTGGACTCAGCCAAAGGCAGCCATAGGGGCGGTTAGCCATCGTTTTACAAATAACCTCGTTCAGCCAACGACACGTAGCCTCGATAGCCTACGACGACATGGTCCAATAATGGGGTGCCAATCATGTTGAGGGCATTCTTGAGTGTGGTGGACAGCATGCGATTGGCTTGACTAGGTTCGGGGACCTCAGACGGATCATAGTGGACCAGAATCACGGCTGCGGCCGTCTGCTCTAGGGCGATCTTGACCACTTCCCGTGGGTACACGCTGACACCTTCCAGGGTGCCTCCGAGTAGCTCTCTGAAGCCGATCACCTGGTGTTTGGTGTCGAGCAGCAGCAATCCAAAGACCTCGTGCTCATGGTACTGCAGCAGTGTTTTTAGATGACTGAATACGTGCTTCGGCTCAGTCAAAGCTCGTCCTTTAGTAAGACGACTCATCGCCAGTTGTTGAGCCATCTGCAGAATGTCGGCTTCGGTGATGGGGGATTCCAAGCCATAAGTACCGCTCGTTTCACCGGCTTTGAGTTTGTGATATTTCATGACGGTATTCCTGTACGAATCAGGGAGCATGCTGGGGAGGTTGAGAAGGGCATTACTGGGCGGGCCTGCTGTTGTGCCGCGCGCGTTGCAATTCCAGCTTTTGGGCGAGTGAGGGTTTGGCAGGCGCTGCCCGTTGGGCTTGGGGCTCTACACGGCTGGGCTGATCTTCAATGACGGGGAAGAACTCCTCGACGACGGCACCGGTGTCCTCCTCGCTGTCCTCAAAGGCTCCATTGTTAAAGCCCCAACGGGCCGCGTGATCCAGTGCTCCCTGGGCAAAGCCGGAGGATTGCCGGGCTTCGTCCAATTGCTTGGCCTCCAGCAAGGCGTCCTCCATGCTCAGGCCACTGCGCACCGTGATGTCCACGTAGAAAATCGGTGTACCGTGGCTCTGCCGAGTGGACTTACCACGCAGACGCAGCTCCAGCGGCAGACAGGCCAGGCGATTGCCGGAGATTGCGCTGAAGTACTGCAGGCGTGCCGCCAGGGTGCGGATGCTGTTAAAACCGGTGGTACGGAAGACGAAGCTGCCCAGCGGATCATCATCGCCAATCACCACGTTCAGCCGGCCGTAAGGCTTGCAGGTATTGCCTTGGGCTAGTGAGCAGCCATCCGGTGAAGGGCAGGGCAACGACTGGATGCCGTCCTTGGTCAAACGCTTGCAGGTCTCACCATCGCCGACGCACAGCGGCCGGCCGGTGTTACGGTCGAACAGGTTGTAGTCAGCCCGAAAGTTGAGCTCCGGCTCGTTGAACAGTAAACGGATCGGAATGCTGCGCAGTTTTCCCTCCTGGCCATTACGCAGTTCCTCATTGAGTGGGTGCAGCAGCCAGCCGTCGCGGCTTTGTACCTGTGAGGTGATGGTGAATTGATCGTCTTTTTCCGGCAGACGTTTGCCATTTTTTTCGACGACCTTGCCGATGGAAATACGCCCCAGTATAGGAGGGGTGATCGCTAAACCTTTGAGCATGGCGGTTATCCTTGATCTGGAAATAAAAACGCCACCAGGACGTAAACGGTCCAGGTGGCTTGGGCGACGAGTAATGGTTCAGATGATCAGAAAGCGGCGACTGCCTGTATTGATCTTGGAGTAGCGGGCCTGCAGGTAGGGTTTGTCCTTGAGCATGCGTTCGACATCCAGCCCGGTGCTGTCCTTGGATTTCTTCCAGCTGATATAGCCTTCGGAAAATTCGACGCGAGTTGCTGCGCCCATGGCCTGCTGCAGGACTTGCTTGAGCTGCGCCTCACGCGTCTCCTGTTGGGCAATGCTCTGGCGAACAGCCTTGAGTTCCCGGTAGGTGGTGGCCAGCTCCGGGTGCTGGCTGAAGTCCAGAGTCTGACCGTTGTCCTCGGGGTAGAGGCAGCGTAGTGCGGCTTCCGCTGACTCCGTACCATCGGCCGGTGGCGGGGTATCACTGACCACGTAATCCCAGAACAGCCGCTCCAGGTCGATCAGCCGAGCAATCATCGACTCGTCGCGTTCGATGCGGTGGATCTCCAAGTGTTGGCCACCCAGCAGTACCGCCACATCCGCCGCCTGCTTGCCGGTCACCGCCAACTGGTGCATGACCTGTAACTGCACATACTCAGGCACGCCTTCTTTCCAGAGGCGAGCGCCGTTAATGCCGGCTGTTTTGCATTCAAGGATTTGTACATCGTCTGCACCGAACACCTCTCGGTCGATGTTGGCCAGCATCCAGGGCAGTTTAGGATCCGGATGCTGCAGCACTGCATTGATACGTCGTACTCGGTTACCGCTACGCTTGCTGTAATGCCAGGCGACGATGGGCTCCAGCACATTGCCCCAATAGGCTGGACTCTCTTCATCCTGCGGATCGAGCTTGGGCAGTGATTCGTCACGGCCAGTTTTTTCCATCCACAGCTCCAACTGGGATTTGTAAGGGTTAAGACCTACAGCAGCGGCGGCATCCGAGCTGCCAATGCCTTGTTTACGCACAGCCAGCCAGTCTTCTCGGGGAAGTTGTTTGGTCCCCACCAGGCGCAAGGCGGGGCGGGGTTTACTGCAGGATTGTTGCAGCGATTGCGTTTCCATGATGTTTTCCTATCCGGCATAAAAAACGCCCGGCCAGCAGAAGCTACCCGGGCGTTTTAATAGTTGATTAGGTGAGTGGGGCTAGGCGGCGAGTTGCAGCGCTGCGTTCAGTGCGCGCTCTTTGAGGACCGCGCCATTACCGAACCACGCAGAATCAAGGCGATTCTCAGTACTGCGTGCACGGTGCTCGTGATCGACATACTCCGTCACGGCGTTGAGTAAGCCCCACGCAGTTCCTTGAGCAGATTCAAGCGTCGCTCCACGACCTTGGCCTTCGTACAGCCCTTGGACTTTGCGCAGTGCTCGCTCATTCGGAAGTACTTCTGGCAGTTTGCTATTGGGAGCTACGTCACACAGCACATTCATGAAGAAGCCCATCGCCTCATGCCACTGCACCTTGCGCTCCGCCAGTGCGCGCATGCGGTACATAAATTCATCCCAATGCGAGACGGCGATGCCCAGTTGTTTCTTCACGGCCTGCGGATCAAAGCGGGTGTTGTGCGGCACCTTGATTGCGCGGGTAGCGCCGTTCAAGGAGATGGTCAGGGTGTTGTTGCAAACTACACGCACGGTGGTCGGGGTCGCGGTGGTGGCCAGCGTACCGTCACAGGAGGTGGCTAACAGTAGATAGCCATTGACCTGATCATTTCCCTTCAGCGCGGTTGTCTGTCCCGTTCTGGCCAGAGCCCAGAACTTGCGGCCACCTTTGAGTATCCCAGCTGTTTCCAACTCATAGCCGGAGACCTCAGTCAGATCCCGGTAGAACTCCAGCACCTCACGAGGCTGCACAATCTGGTAGCGGTTGGAAACCACCGACAAGGGGGCCTTGGTGTCGGAGCGATACAGCACTTTCTGTTCCGGAAAGGTGTGAATCGTGCCTAGGTTGCCGACAGTGTCGGCCTTGAAATGCACTGGGCTGTCCTGGATCTGCCAGTTCATACCGGCTTCTCGCTGCCAGACCTCAAGTGGTTGTTTTTGCGTCAGACGGTTACCCAAACCATGCCAAGGGGTAGCGCCTACGTATGCCATTTGTTCGACAAGATGAGCCATGGGAGTGATTCCTTTGGACGTGCCAGCATAAGTGCTGCGCGAGCGCAGCACTGGCCGGAGAATTTTGTAAGGGGATTAGGCTGTTAGGTTGAAGCGATGATTGCAGGCGAGGCAAAGGTTGTGGGCAAGCACATGGCGATCGAGCGAATCACCCAATTGGGCGCCTAGCACACAGCCGCCGACACCGCCGGCCAGGCCGCCTAGGATGGCACCTGACACTGAGCCGAGGGTGATGCCGACCGGCCCGGCGATAGCGCCGATAAGCGCACCAGCCTGACCACCTGCTAAAGCTGCGCTGACGCCACGGGCTGCACCGCCTACGGTGCCGATGGCAGCCCCGATTTTCATGGCGTGATGGAAAGAGGCAACTTTGGGGGAATGGCAGCGAGGGCACTGTAATGACATGGGACGAACCTTCTAGGTGTTGATGTCATTACGGTTATGTAGGACTGAAATATTTTTACTCGAAAGTCTTTGTTGCTAGCAGCTCGCCCACGCGTGCGACGGACTGCAGTCGAGCCGACGCGGGAACTCACCAGCGATCTGGATAGACATCCTTTACCAGGCCCATTTTGCGAACCGACATTAGACGGCTGTTTGCGATGCCCGGCTACTCTAGGTGTTGCTCATTTCTCCCAAGCAGTCTTGTCCATGTTGAAGCCACTTCGTCCTAGAGATGTTCCCGCGGGAAGGTATAGTGCCAAGGTCAAACAGGGGATCACCTTGTAGCTGGCTCGACCATCGTGTTTACTGTGCCATTATTAGCGCCATCATGGCGCTAGCGCTGCTTTGATCAACATAAAGAGCCCAGGGAATCATGGCCGAGACGATAAACATCGCAAAGATGGCAGAGAAGCTGTCGAAGGGGATTTTCAACGAGTTTCTCTGGGGTCGCATGGAGCATACCAACATCAATTGGCCGTGCGAGAACCAGGAGGCACATGAGGTCAAGACCCATCCCTCTGATGTCGTCTTTTGGTACAACGAGCCCTATTCGCAGTCCCGCACCTATGTGAATTGCGACCTCAAGAGCTACGCGAAGGGCACCATCAAAACGAAGGCTATCCGGGAGGCGATCGAGAGTCTGGCCAAGAGTCTGCGATGCGCCGAGATCAGCCAGGAGTTTAGCGACACTTACATCCATCCGGATGTGTCGGCGAATATCCAGGGTCTGCTTTTCGTCTACAACCACGATAATGAATATGACAAGGACTTCGCCAAGATCCTTGAAAAGGTGAAGTGCGACGACTTGGACATCCCGAAGGGCTCTAAGATCGTTGTGATGGGGCCTGAGGATATCTACTGGCTGAACAACGTTCACCACGAAATCATCCACCTGCGCGGAGGTGCAGGTCTCGTGCCGGAACGGGATTACTGCAAGTTCTACTACCCCCATCTGGTTCGCAGGAAGAATGTCCAATTGGAGCACGCCAAAGCTGCGACGCTGGATATGCTGACCGCGCCTTGGATCATCTTGTCCTATGTGAACCCCAAGAATGGGAGCAAGCCGGGCTTCGTGATCTTCATGCGTAAGCGGGGATTCACGACCGATGAATTTCTATACCTCATCGAGTACCTGATGCACTACCAGGTAATAAAGGCCGAAACGGAGGTCACGATCCGCATGGTCGACCCGCATCAGAATGCATCGGCCAATTTCGCCAAAGCCAAAGACCAGTACATCGCAGACTATCAGGGCGGAGGCGACCTTAGGCAGATCCTAGACTCCATTGACTTCGGCAAACTTGAACACGTACGCACCACCTTCTGTGGACTGGAGCTGTCTCGGCAATGAGCAAAAACGCGCTTCAGTACTGTGCTACGGATAAGGAAATCTACGACGCCTTGATGTCGGCTAAGCAGAAAATCAACGAAAAGGTTCTGCTTGAACTCGCGAAGGATAGGGGGATCTTCTACTCTGCCAAGGACAGCCGGGATGACTTGGTCAGTGCCATCTCGCTCCTCCCACACGATTATCATGATCTGAACACTCTGCTGGAACAGCGGGAGCACTCTGGTCGACAGGAAAAACTCACTTCGGTAACGCTGCCAACCGCGCTGACCGTGGAAGGAATCCGGGAGGTCCTCCGGGAATACATTGAGGAATCTCCTGAGGACGAGAAGGTCACTCAGCAGATCAAGGACGGCAACCAAGTGGTCGCCAACATTAAGTACTCCGACGTCGATTATGGCAAGACGCGACTCGTCCAGCGCACACCCAAGGAAGCCTCGATCGAGTTCCACGTCTCGGCGGACAAGACGGTTATTCGGATGCCTGCCAACGACCGTGTGAAGGCTATCTACTCGAAGCTCAAGGACAAGTTGGATACGAAGGCTAAGGCTGAGATTCCCACCATCCGCATCGAACTCGGCGAGTTTCAGTCATCAGCCTTGCGCACAGAGTTCTTTACGTCCCTGATCAGAGATCTCACTGGTTTCTCGCTGAAGAACGTCACTAGCGTGAAGGTTGAGCGCTTGTCCCAGGAGCCTGAGGAAGACGAGCTCGACCTGGACGATGACCAGGAAGCCGAGGTGGCCAAAGAGGAGGCGTTGGCTCTGGTCAAGAACGTCGCACTGAAAGGTGAGACACTTCTGGCGTCTGAGGAGTACCAGAGTCTGACCCGGAAGGGCTTCTTCATCACGTCGATCATCTGGCGCTCGGTGCTCAACAAGGCACCACAACCTATGGTGGAGTTTGAGGCCGCTTTTGAGGATCCGGTACAAGGGAAAGGTTTCAAGTACTTCGTCCGAGGCGCCTATCGGATCGTTGAGCTTCAGTACACCAAGACGATCCGACCGGTCAGCGCCGAAGACAAAGAAACCTATCTGGGCATCATCGAAGAAACCGCTGCGAAGGTTATCAGGGAGCTGAGAGCGCAAGCTCAAGCGGGCGTTGAGCCGCAAGGAGAACCGACATGAATAGGGTGAGATGGCTGAATGCCCAATGGCCCTCGTCGATTCGAGCTGTTGGGAAGAGGCTCATCGAGATGCCATTTACAGATGAAAGAATGGATGGCTTCGCTATAGAGCGAATCCGGGATGATTTCATCGAGGGACGTTACATCGAAAAGTACAATTACCAGGAGGTGATCTCGACTCCTTTTGGTAGTGACGAGGTGTTTGATCGGATTGGGTACCGGACGACAGAGTTCACTCTTTTTGATTCGCCGCCCCACATCGAACTAAGAAGCTACCAGCGCAGTATCAAGGAATTGATCAGTCGCCTGCTTGAAGCTTGCAGTTTCAACCTAGTAGTAACGCCTCCTACGGTTAACCTGATTGAGTGGGTCTCGGCTCTGCAGGTTGCCGTGGATCAGGACATCACTGTCGACTCGCTCCAGGTCTCGGGCGTCGAAATAGACGAAGGGGTAACGGGAAAAATATTGCTCAAAGGGGTAAAGGATGTGCGCGAAGCCACTGATATCCTACTAGCCGGCCGCAAACATGTGCTGGAGAAAGTCCAAGTGAAATTCGCCGGCCTTAATAAGACCGTCGCCATTCAGCTGTCCAATAACGGCACTGCGAAGCTCCCCGCTGTGCTACCGAACGATCTTCTTCGTCATTTACGCGTTTCCTTTCCTCGCGGCGACAGCTGAAACAATTCCTTTAGGTGCTTCTATCGCTTGTATCGACTGCTTGACATATACACTGAGAGTGCGGGGGCGAGCCCGATGCACAGTCCAGGCAGCCGGCGGTCATGGTCGAGTGATTGCTTATCACTGGTTGAAGCCACTCGTTAGCGTATATAGACGACTTTTCGATCTTTGTTCTGACAGAGTGCTGACACTGACAGACTCCCAGTGGCAGCTTCCTGAGTGTGCTTGCTCCACCAGTCCATCATAGGGCGTCTGCGTTCGATGTAGTTCGCTCGGTTGTAGGCGCTGTGTACGTCGTCTTTATCGACATGAGCAAGCGCAACCTCGATCAATTCAGGATCACAGCCGTGCTCGATGAGGATGGTGCTCGCCATTGAGCGCATGCCATGACTTACCAGGCGCCCTTCGAAACTCATACGCTTCAGCGCCATGTTGGCGGTTTGGCTGTGTGAGCAGCCAGCGGAATCACTTCGTTTGTGATCGCGGGATTGGAAAGTGCACTACCTAAGCAATAACCGGATAACAAGCATCACCCCATAGCGTTTCTGGGTTATCCAGCATCAGCAAAATAATTACCGGCACCAGCTTGCCTAGAAGGTTCGAGCAGTCGCGCAGTTGATCCCGGTTCACACTGCTGTTCCAGGTTGCGCCCCCATGCATTACCTGATTACGCAATGTATAAATTCGATTGAACAGAACGCCGAGCACTGCTGGGGTATTGCGGTTGGCCAGCGCTTGCTGCGCTGCTCGCCGACCACTGGAAAAGCGGTCGGTCCACTGTTGCTCGCTGATCTTGCCGTTCTGGTGATCCCAGAAGCTCTGGAACACGAAGGGGTTGTCCAACAACGCGCGGATGCTGCCAGAGAACTCGGACCAGACCAGATTCTCGATCAGGTTGACAGTGTCGAGCGCACAGAGTTTGTCCAGGAACGCCTTGAACGTGGATTGTTCGGAAATGCGGTACTGTTCGTCAATATCGGTGGCGTAGGCCGAATTGAAGGCGATCCACAGGAAGATAAAACGCCCATCGACATCGTCAGCTTGCTCGGCACGATTGAGCCAACTCAGCGCCCGATGAACACGCAAGGTGAGGGTTGGGGTGATGACTTTCACGTTCCTGTCGATGACGGGTCTTGAGTGCTTGATGGTCCATGGGGTGCCGATCCTTGAGGTCATGGGCAGTACGTGAACAGAATAGGAGCGTCTGAAAACTTTACATATATTTTGACTAAACCCAGACGTTGGTAGAGAAGTGTCTATCCAGGGCCTGAGAACCTGCTCCATTTGTTTACCTGTACGGACAAACAACATGGACGGGGGCTGTGGTTTTGCTTAGGGTATGGCCATTCGATATTACCTGCAAGGTGGTCTGCATGAAGCGCGAACAGTTCCTGGCGCAACCTGAAGTTGAGTCCTTCATCGCATGGCTTGCAACGAACTTGCCGACGTTGACTTTCAAGCTGCGCTTCAAGTCGAGCAAATTTGTGCCTGGCGGTTTAACGGCTGATGTCCAGGGCATCGAGCAGGTTCTTGAGCAATATCGCTGGAAGGCAAGCTGGCAAGATACCAACCAAAGCTCGGTGGATTCACAAACCTGGGCTGAAACTCAACGCTCTCTCGGGCAACTTCGCGAGTGGGTGACGAGTGCGGTCAACCTGGGGGATGAACAGCAAGCGCTTCAGGCATGTTTGCAGATTCTTCGTTGGGGTGGTGTCCGGGGAGCCATTCCGTTTTTGCATCGGCTGGCCGCACAGGGCGAGCTGTCGAGCTATCTGCAAAAGATGGCCGGGCTCATGTCGCTCGATGGTGACAATGATCTGAATGAGCTCGACGCAAGCAGCGTCGAGCGTTTCGATGCTGGCCTGACCAAGATTCACGCCTTGCTCGATCCGTCGGGGTCACCCATCTATGACAGTCGCGTCGGCGCAGCGATAGGCATGCTGTATTCGCTGTTTCGCCAGCAATGGACGGGGAGCGGCAAACCTCTGCTGGCTTTCCCGTCTGGAGGCGCTCGTGGCAGCCAGATCCGCAACCCGGGAGCGTTCTTGAACGGACTGGCGGCGCCGCAATTTGCGGCGATCGATTATGCCGCATGGGCACGTTGGCAGGTGCGGTTGGGGTGGATTATCCGAGCCCTGCTCGAGCGTACCGGCTGGTTTGCCGAACAAGGGGCTCTGCCCGCGCGATGCCACGCCTTCGAGGCCAGCCTGTTTATGCTCGGCTATGACCTGCGGTGCTTTGGTGTAACTCTGGCGACTGATCCGAAGGCAGCAGTGCCAGAGATCGACGCGCAGAAAAGTGAACGTGACGCCACCGGCTGGGTGCCTACCGGGCACCCCTTCAGTCAGGTCCTCAAGGATTATCTGGCCTTCCGCCGCAGCGGTTCGCTCGACGATAAAGCGTCCTTCGTTGCCTGGCTGTTGACGAACCCGCGTAACGAGAACCCGCTCACGCGTGCTACGGCGCAGGGCTACTGTTTCGCGTTCTCCATTGAGGAGTTCGACCTGTTCGGCCGGCCGCTCGCAGAGCTTGAGCGAATCGTCGCGGGTGGCAAGGATGGACTGTGTGCGGCACTGGCAAGCGAGACATTAGAGCAGTTCACCGTGGGTGATGAGCGGGTAAGTGTCTGTTTGGTGGATGTATTGATCACGGGCAATGCGTATCGGCGGGCGACGACCGACAAGGAGCGAACCGATTACATCTTGAGCGCCGGATATGCCGGTACAGAGAACTCTGCAAGGACGCTGATGGCGTTGGGGCGTAACGTGGGCAAGCACTTCGGCCTGCTCGATGCACAACATTTGCCGACGACCTTGTTCGAGCAGTTTTTCCGCGGATGCTCGCTCGACGTCTGACTCCCACACGACATTGAATTAGCGTGAAGCGTTCCTGGGCGCTTCACCGGACTGGAAACGACCATGCAAACCCGAAACGGAATTCAGTTGTACTCCGCCTCAGACATCTGCGGTTTTCTTGAGTGCCAGCACCTCACGGCGCTGGATCTTCAGAACCTTGTCATCCCTATGGAGAAAGCGGCGGCAAGCGAACAGAACCGTTTGATCCAGGACAAAGGTCTGGCCCATGAAGCGGCCTTTTTCGAACGGCTCAAAAACCAATACGCCAACGTTGTCGACATTGCCGAGGGCAATCCGAGTTTCGCGCGCCGGGTGGAACTGACCATCCAGGCCATGAAGGCCGGCGCCGATATCATCTTCCAGGCGTCGCTTCAGGAAGGCGCCTTTATTGGTCATGCCGACTTCCTGCGCAAAGTGCCGCGGGTGTCGGCGCTGGGCGACCACAGCTATGAGGTGATCGACACCAAGCTGGCGAAAACGGCCAAGGCCAAGTTCCTTGTACAGGTTGCGCTTTATTCACGAATGCTGATCTCGATCCAGGGCGTACAGCCACAGTTCATGTACGTCGTACTCGGTGATGCTGCGTGTACCGAGCAGGCATTTCGGGTCGCCGACTACGCCGATTATCTGGAGCATGTGCTACAGCGTTTCGAAGCGTTCGTGAACGGTGCCGAGCGACCCGTTACCTACCCGGAGCCATGCGGGCATTGTGGGTTCTGCGCCTGGCGTGATCGCTGCGACGAACAACGACTGCAGGACGATCACCTCTCGGCGGTAGCTGGTATCAGTCGTTCGCAAATCCAGAAGTTACAGAGTGCTGGCGTGACCACATTGCACCAGCTGGCGGACAGTACTGACGACCTGCGCATTCCAAAACTGCAGACAGAGTCATTGAGCAAGTTGCGGCATCAGGCGCGTTTGCAGTTCCAGGGGCGTTCCAGTGATGTCCCGCTATTCGAGCTGCTTCCCGTGTCGGGTGAGCGACGTGGTTTTTATCGGATGCCCAAGGCGGTCGAGGGCGACCTGTTCTTCGATATGGAGGGCAATCCGCTGGAAGAGGGTGGCCTGGAATACCTCTTCGGTCTTTACATCGACGAGGGTGGGCAGCGAATCTTCAAACCCTTCTGGGCGCATACCCGAGAAGAAGAAAAGGTCGCCTTCGAGCAGTTCATCGACTGGGTCACCAGCCATTTTAAGCGTTACCCCGACGCGCATATTTACCACTACGCCAGTTACGAAGAGACAGCTATCAAGCGCCTGATGAGCCAGCACGGGACGCGTGAAGCACAAGTGGACTGGTTGCTGCGCAACGGCAAACTGATCGATCTGTACAAGGTTGTGCGCGAAGCGATCCGGGTGTCCGAGCCCAGCTACTCGATCAAGAATATCGAGCACTTTTACATGGATCAGCGCGACGGCGACGTCACCAATGCCGGCGCGAGCATCGTGTTTTATGAGCGGTGGAAAGAGACCGGCGAATCGGCGTTGCTTGAGCAGATCGAGCGTTACAACGAAGACGACGTGCTATCGACCTATCTTCTGCGTAACTGGCTGTTGGAAATTAAGCCGTCGGATGCAGGCGCTTTTCTCGGGTCTGAAGCCGAAAGCGAGAAATCCATGGCGGAGCAAAAGGAGATCGAAATTCGTCTGGAAGATTATCGCGATCGTTTGCTGGGTGGTATGCGCACCGACGAAGAGGCCATGAGTGACGAGGACCAGGTCACGTTGCTCACCTTCCAGTTACTCGACTTCCACCGCCGTGCAGAGAAGCCGACGTGGTGGCAGCTGTTCAGTCGGCAGGACATGACAACCGAGGAGCTGCTGGAGGATATCGAGAGCCTGGCCGGTTTGCGACGCACGCAAACACCGCCCGAACCGATCAGGAATTCCTTTTTGTATGAGTACAGTTTCGACCCTCAAGAAAGCAAATTACGCAGCGGTTCTCAGGGCGTCATCACCGAGTCCCTGAAGACTGTGCAGCTGTTCCACCTGGACAATGACAAGTGCTTGGCGACATTCAAGGCTACCGAGAGAAATGCCCCGCCCGAATACTTCGATATGATTCCCGGCAGGCCGATCCCGTCTACGCCGCTGCGCAAGGCGATGTTCCGTTACGCCGACAGCGCCTTGGCCGGCGAACAGCGCTTCCAGGCAGTTGCGGACTTCCTTCATCGACGCGCTCCGCGGGTGAAAGACGTCGAGCCTGGATCTCCACTGCTTGATGCACGTCTGCCGACTATCGATGCCATCAAGCAGGTGGTGCGCAACCTCGAGAACAGTGTGCTGTTTATTCAGGGGCCGCCGGGTGCCGGCAAGACCTACACCGGTTCACACGTCATCGTTGACTTGCTCAAAGCAGGCAAACGCATCGGCGTGACATCCAATTCGCACCATGCCATTAACAACCTGCTGGCGGCCGTTGAATCTCGTGCGCAAGAAGAGGACTTCACTTTCAAGGGTTTGAAAAAGTCCACAGAGGGAGATGGCACGGAGTTCACCGGCCGCTGCATTCGTTCCATCGAGGACAAAACCGAATTCCTTGATGCCTGGGGGGCGAACATTGCCTTGACGGCCGGTACCGCCTGGCTATTTGCCGATCCCACCTTCACCGAGCAATTGGACTATCTGTTCATCGACGAGGCTGGCCAGGTGAGTGTGGCGAACCTGGTCACGATGGGCATGGCTGCGCGCAACATCGTCCTGATGGGCGATCAGATGCAATTGTCGCAACCGGTGCAAGGCGTGCATCCGGGTCGCTCCGGCGATTCCATCCTCGACTATCTGCTGGATGGTACGCCTACCATCGCGCCTGATCGTGGGGTGTTCCTGGCGCAAACCTGGCGGATGCACCCCCACGTTTGCTCATTCATTTCGCAAGCCGTGTACGAAGGGCAACTTTCTTCGGCGCCAGGTACCGAGCGACGCGTATTGTTACTCGATGGTAAACGACCGGAAGTGCCGGACAGCGGACTGATGTTTTACCCTGTGGAGCACGATGGCAATAGCCAGAGTTCGGACGAAGAGGCGGCACAGGTCAAAGCGCTTTACGCATACTTCTTGCGCCAGCGTTATGTGGATGACAAGGGTGTAGAGCACGCGATCTGCCTCGAGAACATCCTGGTAGTCGCTCCCTATAACCTGCAAGTGCAGTTGTTGAAACAGGTGCTGCCAGCGGGCGCTCGTGTCGGCACGGTGGACAAGTTTCAGGGGCAGGAAGCGGAGATTGTCATCGTATCGATGGCGACCTCGAATGAAGACTTTTTACCCAGAGATATTGGCTTCCTGTACTCAAAAAACCGTTTGAACGTGGCCGTCAGCCGGGCGAAATCGTTGGCCTGTATCGTCGCCAGCCCTGATCTGACGGCCATACGCTGCCTGACTCCGCACGACATGAGCCTGGTCAACGGTTTGTGCATGGCTGTCAGGTACGGGACGGCTGCCAATGCTCTCGCCCGGTGTGTGTAGCGCCATCAAGGGTTTTGTCATCTATCCGTAACAGGGAAGACAGTAATGCCATACACGCCCGCTTTGCTTCCTCTGCTGCAGAAGGCTTTGGCCTCGACGAGCTTTTGCGTTGACGACATGGAGGGGCTCGGCTTGGGGGACTGGCACGCTTCAGTGCTTCTCGACAATACGCAGTATCTGTCGTCGTTTGATCCGCTGGCGTTCAATGACCAGAATCTTGTGGGGGACACCCCACTGGACATCGCCTATCGGCTGAACCGAATCGCCCTGATCGAGAAGCTGGAGGCACTCGGTGCCGTGGGGGACAAGCAACTGCGGGACTGGAAAGGCCTCGGCAGCTTCATGCCGCACGATAAATACATGCATCTTCCCGCCAGGCAGGGAAAAATAAATACTCTTGAAACGCGTTTCCGGCTAGGCGGGAGTCTCAACCATCGTGATGTGGGCGGAAATACGCCTATCCATTGGCTCGCAATAAACGGCCACTTCAAGGCCGTCAAGTACTTCACTGACAACTACAATATGTTCGAACTTGATATGAACGCGAAGAACAATGAGGGCAATACCGCTCGAAATCTGGCCATCCTCTATGGCCATCACGACATCGCTGAGCAACTGCTGATTCGGGAGATCAACAACTGCATCAGCGCTGCGCGTATCTGGCACGAGATGTCGGCCGGGTGGACATGGATGTTGCCGAATCGAAACGCCTGACAGACAGCGATCGACTCGGGGCAACACGCCTTCGCCCAAAGGATTGACGATCAATCATGCATGAGCCAGGGGCGCAGCTCCTTGAGGTTGGTTGCCACGATTTGCTGTGCCTCGGGGTTAGTGGCCTGGTTTCTCGGATCGATCTGATAGCGTTGCAATACATACTTCACCAGCGCCCTGCGACTGGGCACCACTAGCTGGCCATCAATCATGCCGAAGTCGGTTTCGATGATTGACTTCTGCGCCGCGTTCAATCGCCCATCGGCTGCAAAGATGACCGGTATCTCGGTGTTCCAGTCTTCATCCAGCTCACGAGTGTTCGGCGATTCGTCGAGCAAATCTGGCTGGCCCCGTAGACGGCTGAGCACAAAGTCGCGGTACTGGCCGTTCTTCTCGCAGTAAGCCCGCACATGCCAGCGCATACCGGTGTAGACCAGCGTGTGAGGGGCGATGAGGCGAATCTCCACGTTCGGAGTATTGAGCGACACGTACTCGGTTTCCAGACGCAGGCCATCGCGACAGGCCTTGAGCAATGGGCGCAGGACCTCCGGCCGAATCGGACGATCCGGGACTTCCAGCACCTTGGTGTGGGCGTAGGCCAGAGCGAGCCCATCGATGTGCGGAGCGCGTTCGTTGTTCTGGTAAAGCAGATGCAAATAGGCGCTGGCGCTGTCGTCGATGAACAGCGGCGTGAACGTCTTGCTGGGCACGTAGCCTTTTATTTTTTTGTCATATGTAAGATTTTTAGGCGCATGTTCTGTGATGTAGGTGTTGATGTCCTTGGACGCCTGCTGACGGCTGATGCCAAAGCTCTGCATCAAGTGTCCCGTGGTCAACCGGCCCTCCCACCAGGCAACGGTCTCAATCAAACGATAGCGAAGTGCCAGATCCCAGCGGACCTGTTCGATGGATTGCTTGCGTTTCATACCCTCTCCATGTGCGCGAATACTTTACCTGTATAAGTCTACATTCTAGACCTGTCGTTTAACACTACATATCGTGTGTCTGTCTTCGAAATGAATTGAAGTCACGAAAGGAAGTGGACATGAGTATGTCGGAAGCGGTTTCGACGGGTGTATTGCTGATGATGGGAGCAATCCTGCTGGTGTTACTGCATCAGTGTCTGAGATTGCGTGAGCTCTGGCAGATGGCTAGGGGCTGCCAAAAAAATGTGCGCTGGGCGCGGATCTGGGAAGTGGAAAACCGCGAACTGCGTTCGGCGTTGCGAGCTGAGAAAGAGCACGTCCAGCAGTTGCAAAGAAAGCTGGTGATTCTGCAGGAGTTGATCCCTGCAGAGGGATGAGGAACGGACATGAACAGACTTGAACGGATCAAGGGTTGCCTGCTCGGCGGAGCCGTCGGTGATGCGCTAGGCGCCCCAGTGGAGTTTCTCGAATGGTCATCTATTGAAGCTAAGTTCGGTCCACAAGGTATCGTTGATTTTGCCCCTGCTTTCGGTACCACCGGCGCCATCACCGACGACACTCAGATGATGCTTTTCACCGCAGAGGGCTTGCTGCGGGCTTATGTGTGCGGCAGCTCACGAGGGACTTGCCACGTCCCCAGCATTATTCACCATTCGTTGCTGCGCTGGCTGATAACCCAGGACTTCCCTACGGCGATGCCGATCGGCGTGGACGGCTGGCTGATCAAGCAGTCGGAGCTCTGGTCTCGGCGCGCCCCTGGCACTACTTGCCTAGGTGCACTCAAGGCCAGTCCGCGGCTGGGCGCAGTTGCCGAGAACAACAGCAAAGGCTGTGGCGCCTTGATGCGCGTTGCACCCTGCGCATTCTTTGCTAACGCCTTTGACTACGCTGCCCAGTCAGGGCGCCTGACTCACGGGCATCCTACGGGCTACCTGGCGGCCGGGTTGTTTGCCGATATTCTCCAGCGCATTGTCGATCGGCAAGACAGCTTGGAGCACGCGGTTACTCAGAGCTTGGCCAAATATGGACAAACGCCGGGTATGGAAGAAACACGGAGCCTCATTGAACGCGTACTTTTCTTCTTTTACGAGGGCTACCAGCCCACTCCGCAACGAATAGGCGAGCTCGGTGGCGGATGGGTCGCCGAAGAAACGCTGGCTATTGGCTTGTGGTGCGCCCTGGCAGCGCCTTCGTTCGAGGAAGGCGTGATCACGGCGGTGAATCACAGTGGCGATAGCGACAGTACCGGGCTCATCACCGGGCATTTGTTAGGTGTTCAGTATGGTGCTGCGGCGATTCCTGCTCGGTGGTTCGAGCAATTGGAGCTGCGTGAGGTGATTGTGCAAATTGCCGAGGATATTGAGCGCATTCCGCGTGAGTATTGTGGGTATGACGGAGAGTTTGATCAGCAGATCGAACTGGCGTATCCCGGTAGTTGAGAGGCAGATGGTAATGAATCGGGACAAGTACTTAGGAGAGCAGCAGTGCCAATAAAACCCAGGTCCTTTACGTGTATGTGACGAGTATGGTTGGAGTAATTTGATCGGCTTTTCGCATTTCTAGTCCCGGAGATTACCGACAAGCTTGCCAAGATCAGAGTGCGGTAAGCTCAAGTGGTAAAGGGGTCGCGCTTGATTGGGGGCAAATCAATACGCATTCCGAAGTCACCCAAAGCCGCTTCAGCGAACTTTTCCCAAGGGCATAGCTAGGTAGATTGGACTGCTGGCAGTTTGCCCTGCCTGCTGGCATGCTCTCGACCATCCGTCAGCAGATGCTGCCGTGCCAAGGAGCGCAAACGTGGGTTTGGAGAAGAAAGCTAAAGCAGCACAACTAAGCGTGCTGAGCAAATATGGTGTCCTGGCAGATTTTTCCGCGCTGGAAGACGCGGAACTTGATCGCGCGCTCAAGGGCGGCATACCAGCAGCAGCTGCACAAGATCTGACCTTTGCCACATGGTGTGATCAACTGCTTGGGCAGGGCACGCGCGTGCCGGTGGCTCGTTTCGATGGACCGATTGCAGGACAAACCAGGCTTACTAATCTCGCTGCCGGTCATGAACTAGTCAAAAGCCTCAAGGCACGTGACAGGCAGCTTCAAACTTCGCTCAAAGCTGCCCGATTAGAAATCGTGACGCTGCAGAGCGAGTTACAAGCGCTTCGGCAAACCAGGGCTCATGCCGTGTTGGTTGAGCCGGTATCCGATATCGCGCAGCAACTGCGCGATTGGTACAACCGCACTACACCTCCCCTGCATCGCATCCTCTGGGAAATCAAGGAGATCGAAGGGGCTATTTTCGAACACCAGGGACAGCTAAACAGGGACTACCGTAAGCAACTGGTCGAAATCATCCTGAACGCACTGGCAGATCTGGAGCATCTCGGCTTTTTCATCGAAGTGGAGTTATGGGACGCTTCGTCTCGAGAACCGATTGCTCCTTCGGTCGTGCTGCATCGCAGCCAACCATTTGATGGCGAAGAGTACGAGCGCGAGGGATTTGCGTTTGTTGTCGATGGCGTACAGCCAGATGTGCTTGAAGCCGCCAGCGAATTCCTCTGGCCTGGACGTGCGTTGCCATCGGTCAACAATCAAATACGATTCGATTGCCATGTCAGTGTCGCTCTCAATCAACGGCTTGTCATGAGTGAGGACGAGATGTTCCATCTCTCGTGCTTCATGCATAAATTGTTCGAGGCCATGGCCAGATCCGGCGATCACCGACCAAGGGGAACCTTGCGCGAAAAGGTAATCCTCTGCCTACTGCTGTCCTGTACAGCTCCATGCATGCCCGCTCGATTACAGCGGCAGGAATTACCTCGACTACAAGACACCTTCTACCGTGGACATAGTCCGCTCGCAGCGCAGGACCTGAATACTGATCCGAATGCCTCGGCCGGGAAAATCGTCGAATACTTGTTCCATATCCTGCATGCACAGATCTGGCGGTGATATGACACTGCCTGCCTGGTCGCTGGACAGGGTACGCCGAGATGGATAATTGTCGGAGACAATCATGAGCAAGTTCGAAGTGCCTTCCAAATCAGTGGAAGCCCGGCGGGATATCGAGTCCAAGACACGCGCGGAAATTGAGGCGTACCTTCTCAGCCGCGGCAAGACTCAAGTTCACAAGAGTGCCCGTAACCTTTCGCTGAACGTCTCTGACGACTACGGAAATCGCTTTCTTGTCGAACTCATCCAGAACGCTCATGACGCTCATCCGCATGGACACAATGATGGTGAGGTCGCCATTGTTTTCTCCCCGGACGAATTGCCTCATGGTTGCCTCTACGTTGCTAACCGGGGGAACGGTTTTCGCGCAGGAAACTTTGAGTCCATCACGCAAATCGCGCTGAGCAGTAAATCTGTAAACGAAAGCATCGGTAACAAGGGGCTCGGTTTTCGCAGTGTGCTGCAAATTTGCCAATGGCCGCAGGTCTATTCCGTCAGTGATAGTGCGGGCGGCAATAGTTTTGACGGTTACTGCTTTCGCTTCGCTGAGCAAAGCGATATCGAGACCATTCTGACGGAGACAGGTGAGGATCCTGTACTTGCGGGAGAAATCCTGCGGAACATGCCGTGCTGGTTCCTGCCTGTTGTTGCAGAGGATCGTCCGGGGTTGGTTCCGAGGTTTGCGTGCGAAGGATTCGCATCGGTTGTTCGTATGCCGCTGGACTCTGCGCAAGCAAGAGCATCCGTCCTCGAGCAGATTGAATGGTTGTGCAAGTTGCAGACACCGCTTCATCTCTTTCTCGAGCGCCTGGCGTGCATCACCATTGAGCGTGAGCCTGGGCAGGTGCATACGCTCAGTCGCACGGTGCGCCAGTCCTGGAAACGCGACCAGGTGGATATCCAGCGTGTTGCGGTCGGTGACAAGCAGGAGTTTCTCTTCCTGAGTGCAGATCTTGACGCCGTGGAGTTTCGCCAGCAACTCGACGACAGCGTCGGCAAGGGAGAGCTACCTGCTAAATGGCAGGACTGGCAAGGCTCGGCCCGTATTACTGTTGTGGTGCGCCTGGATGCCTCTGCCGAAAAAGGTTTGTTGTACTGTTTTCTCCCGCTTGGCGCAGAGGCCGTTGCTCCCTTCGCTGGTTACATCAATGCCAATTTTTATACGAACATGAATCGTCGTTCGATCAAGGAAAGCGTTGGTCTGAACCAGTATTTCATTCAGTCAGCAGCAAAACTTGTGCGTCCGGGAATTGAGTTCCTTATTGAGCGGGACTGGCCGACGTCACCTGGTGCAGTGATCGATTTGATGTGTTGGCGTGAACCCTATGCCGAAATTATCAGGCGGACATTCAGCGAAAGTGATTCATCGTTCCTGGAACAACCCATCCTTCCAGTGACAGCCGCCGGTAGTGTTCGTTGGGCGCCAGCGACCAGTACTCATCTATGGGACACAGCGCCTGGGGCCATGTTTTCCAGCGAAGCGATCGTCTCGGCCACATTGGCGGACATCTTTACGTCCAGCGTGACGGCTCTTCAGCGCGATGCATTTGTCGCGTTTTTCGACCTGATTGACAAGGACTTCGATCCTGCGCCCGAAACTATGGCGCAATGGGTGGAGGCAGTTGCTCTACGTCTTTACGAAAAAAAGGTATCGATAGAAACGTGGGCACTTTTCTATGACGAGGTTGCGACTAGTCTCAAGGAAAGTCCCTCTGCCTTGTTCGACAAGCGCTTCCTGTTGGGGCAGGACGGCGAGCTGATTGCAAGCTCCCGGATTAAATCGAAGAGGAAAACCAGAACCACCGACATCTACTTCCCTCCTGCCGCCCGGGTGGGTGCAGAGGATGAAAACGATGGCGAACACGCACCTTTAGCCAGCCTGCCAAAGAAGCTGCGTGAGTGGTTTGCCTTCGTCAGCCCGCAGATCCCTTGGTTGACCAAGGACGGGTACCGACCCGCTCATACCTTCCTGGTTAATGGAAAACTGGTTCGTGAGTACGACACCCGCAGTGTGATGAGAACACTGGCAGGCATTACCTCCAGTCAGGCGGCGCACAGCACGAAGATGGCGGCACTCGAAGCGGCATTGCGCTTCTGGTTGGTCTCGACTCCTGAGATTGGTGAACTCAGGTTTTTCCTTCCCGCCAGGCAAGGATGGGTTGCTGCCTCCGAGGCGATGTTTGGGAATGGTTGGACTTCCCCCAACGGTAAAGCGCTGGAAACATTGTTGCAGCGTTGCGGCGCGCTATCTGCTGAACTGGCAGCGGCATCAGGCCGGCTGCTACCGGATTTCAAGGAGTGGGAAGGTGGCGGAGACGTGGCGCAGTGGCACCACTTTCTTGGCGCTTTGGGTGTCCGCGATTGCTTGCAGCCGACAGGTTCATCGAGGCGGATACAACAGGAGGTGAGAGCCTGGCCGATGGTGCGTTTGATCACTTCGGCAGTCACTGATCTGGATGAGCAGAGCAGTGAAGTGTGGCGAAATGTGCTCAGTCAACTCGCTGAAAAAATTCCCCACCCCTACACGAATTATCACTGCGAACTACGCGCTTGGCGTTTGCCAGGCCAGACCGATTCGCTCCAGTTTCCGCCAGAATTGCGTCGCGACTTTGCTGTACAGGTTTTGCGTGCAGTTCAGAACCTTTCGAAGGAGTATTTTGGCTTCATCATGTCGGCCCGGGGCGCATCATGGGGCCACGTAGAATGGCCAACACCACTTCAGGCATTTCTGACGCAAGTGCCGTGGGTGCCTGTGGTGGACAATGCCAACCACACGGTATTCGTCACTCCGAAGGAGGCATGGCATTTTTCCAGCGACGATGATCATCAGAAACCCCGATTCATGCCGCTCGTTGCGCGCCCGATAGCAAAGCTGCTGAATGAGGGCTATACCCGGCGGATGCGTGCCGCCGGCTTGGGTATTTTGAATGATCCTGACGACGCTGAGCGTGCGCTCCAGGTCTATGCAGCGGCTGCAGAGCAGGGCATTGCCGAGTCGCGGGACGTGCGCCGGTTTAAAGAGCTGTTCAGCAAGGCGTGGAATGAGGTCGCGCGAAGGGGGTGCTACCCCGAGATTAAAGTGATTCCGGTTTCCTCCGGGGGGCAGATCACTGCTGTTCCAGTGACGCTGGACACTTCACTGGAGGCTTCAGCCCAACCCGTCTATTTCATCGATGAAGAAAACTCGGCAAAGACCCGGCTCCTGGAAGAACTCGGAGATCCCCTCTTCGAGTTCGACATAAAGGACCGCCAGGGCGCCTGGACGCATCTCCAGACTCAAGCACCTGGACGCTTCATACGGGTCAGCGAGCAGACGCTCGAAGTGCACATTGATGGCATTCCCATTGACCAGGTCCAGACATTGCCCTTGCTGCCGGACTTGTATGGCGCGTGGTTGGTTGAATTCATTCTTTGCGCCGCCGAGTCCAAGGGCGGCGGGCACTTCCAGCGAACACCGCAAAGCTTTGCCCAGCTGCGACAAAACACCAGTTCGTTGCGCTTCCTCGTCGGGCAACGCATTTCCGTTTCCATGGGTGGGCAGCCTCGCTCGCTCCCTGCTGGACTGCGGGGCGCATTGACTACGCGAATAGGTAACCAAGTCATTCTAGTTGCGCAGAGTGCTCGGGCCCCCGATTTCAGTTTGCTCGCAGAGATCCATGAACAGTTGGCTGCGGCGCTGAATCAACCCGGCCTCGCCGCTGGACTGGAGGCGGCTTTTCTTCGCCTGATGATGCGTTTCCCTGATGGGGAAGTAGTGCCGAGCAACGATGAAATCGCAGATATCCTGGGAATGGAGGTGTCTTCGGTCCATGCCGTTCGCCATTTGTCTCAGGCAGACCTTTCTGCGCAGATCCGTTTTGCCCATGTTCTGGCGGTCTTACACAACCGGGATGAAGTGGCGCAACAGCTGGTGGCGCTACCAGAGCGCGATGACGTAGGAGAGGAGGTGCTGCTGGAGTGCTGCAACGACCTGGCAGTCATCTTCGGTGTCGCACCGCGTGAGCTGTTGACTCGTTTGAGCCAGATAGCTGACTTTCGCGGGCTCCAGAGTGCATTCAATCTGGATTTCGCCATGCTCAATGGCACTCTGAGCAGACTGGGCAAGTACTACCCTCCGATCAACAACAAAGAACTGCATACGCGGCAGTTTCAAGCACACCTCAAACACCGCGAATTTCATTACGTCGAGCATTTACGGTCCAACTTTCTCGGTCACTTCGATAGTCAGGGCTCCCTGGCGCGTTATCTGCAGCTTCGCGCTGAGCTGGCGGCTCTGCCCCCTGACCCTCATTGGTTCGAATCGTACGATGACCTGCCAGACCTGGTGGTTGAAAAATATGTGCTGGGTTGGCTGCAGCAACAACAGTTAGTTACGGATTTACCGGTTCAAACGCTAGCGCTAAGCAGATGTCGCGAACAGAATATCCAGTTCCTGCAAAGTTTTGCGCTGCGCTATGGCAAGCTGGTATCGGCTTGGCTGAGCTCAACTCACGAGCAGGTTGCGCAGGCCTGTCGATCGCTTTGGCAAGATCCGGGCGCCGCTAAACTGAGGTTGCCAGTGCAGGCCCAGCAGTGCGGCTGGAATGACTTCCGCTTGCTCAATGATGATCTTGTCGTCCAATGGCTTACCCAGGACGGTGCTTGGCCGAGTGGGAAGCTGGCTAGTCAAAGCCCTGAAGACTGGGGAATATCTCTAACTGCCGTGCATGACGCACAAGAGGCAGCCAAACAAGCGAAAGAGCAACAGCGTCGCCTGAGAACCCAGATCACTTTTGCGGGCGACTCGTTTTCTGCGCTAACGGAAAATTACGCTGAATTAGCGAACGCGCTGCGTGCCAGATTGAGTGAGGCATCTCGTTTGTCTAGCGATTCGACGGAGTTTTGTTCGCTTGCCGATGTGTCACCGTCCCCTGTTAACACTACTTCAGGCGCTGGAGGTGGTGGAGTAGGGAGTCGGCCTGCACCCGATACGCAAATGTCGGAAGAGCAGCGCAAGGCTATTGGTTTTATTGGCGAGCTTTGGGCGTTCGAATGGATCAAGCAGCATCATCTACAAAAGCATGCGATGGAATTGGATGAGAACTGCTGGGTGTCGGGGTACCGCGACATCATGCTCGCTACCAAAAACGGAGACGACAGTCTGGGCTACGACTTCGTGGTAAGGGACAAACAGACTACTTATTACTACGAGGTCAAGGCTAGTTCTGGCAATCCCTGCCGATTCGAGCTTGGTCCAACTGAACTCGTCGCCGCGCAGCGATACAGTACTGATACCAAAAATAAATACAGGATTCTCTACATCTCTAACGCGACCGATCCGGATCGTGTACAACCGCTGTTGATCGACAATCCGTTCTCAAGTCGCGGCAGGAAAAAACTGCGCATTGTGGGTCGAGGTAGCGTGACATACGCTTTCGAGCCTAGTGATTGAGCGTGTAACAGCACAGTTTCGGCAGAGCCGGCATCAGTCAGGCTTTGCCGCGAATAATACCCTAATGCAGATTGTTGGTGCAGGTGTAGGGCTGTTTGCACGGTGTACCGCAGAAAGCATTAATGATGACGGGCTGATAGCAACGCAGGATTTTTCGCTACAACCGACCTCTTCTCTCGAAGCAAAGAGGTCGTCAAGGAGTATTTATCCGTGCGTAAACTCCGAGAGGTAATACGACTACCCTTTGACTCCCGTTCCCGCGAGTCAAATCTCGATGGCATCCGCGAACTCATCCCGCATGCATCGGCGCACCAGATAGACCGGTTTTTCTTCATCCTGAGTACGTGGTTTTTCCAGCTCAAGTTCTTTGCTTTTGAACTTCGCCTCGACCATTTTTTGGGGCGTAGGGAAATCGCCTTTTTCCAGTAGGTACTGTTGGTAAATGGGCATCAGCGGCTGCAGCAAACTGGAAAGCTCAATAAAATTACTGCCCTCCAGGGCGTCCAGTCGACTCTTGATATCGGCTTCAATCGCCTGGGTATAGCGCACCTTCAAATCCGCCTTCATCTCACGCAGATCGATGCCGTCGTAGATCAGTAGCTCTATAGTTGCCTTCAGGTCTTCTGCGTTATGTTCCTTGATGAGTCGCAGCGCTTCCAGGAAATTGCGACGCTCCAGCGCGATCGGAATTTTTTTGAGCAATTCCCGGTCTTTCACACCGTCTCTAAAGGCTTTGATGATCAGATAAGGGATGCTGATTGGCAGGGTCGCGATGCCCAGCGCGCAGATAAACAGCCACTTGGCCGCGGACCAGGCGCCTTTCAATATGACACCCGCCAAGCCGATCCCCAGCAGCAATAGAAACCCGTACACAATAATAATCATGGCAGCACTACTATCCGACAATAAAAAAGTAGAGAGCGTGCACAAGCACGCTCTGCTCAAGCATCAGGCATTCGGCTTATCGTATGTGTAGGCGATTTTTTTCTCAGCGCGGATACGCGCTTGATCCTCTTTCAGGAAGTAAAGGCTCAAGGGTTTTGGTGCATCGGCGTGAGCACTTTTAACCCATTGCTTATTGGCGTCAGTGAAATAGAGATCCACGCCAAACACAAATTTGTCCTCATCCTGCAACGCGACAAAAACTTCACCCGAGACAAAATCCAGCTGCCGGGCAGACTGTTCATGGAGAATATATGGGTCGAGGCCGGTGGTTTTCTGTGCCAGATAATCCTCCAGCGACACCTGGCCCTCCTGGATCAGTTTCTCGCCCTCTTTGAGCAGCTCCCTCAAACCAAGCTTGACGGCCTTCTTGAAGTCATCCAACAGCGCCCCACCCAACGACTTATCATCTTGATTCATGAGTTACAGCTCCAGCTTGAGTTCTTTAGCAATGTCTTCCGAGATGTCGACCGGGCCTCGGGTGCTTTCCAGCTTGCGACGAATATGCTCAGGCACATCCGACTCGGAGATCGTGCGCGTGGTGATGGTTTCTTCCCACTGCTGGTTTTCGTTTTTCGAGTAGAACTTGTTCAGCGCCTGCAGCCCTGCGGCAATGCCAGCAGCGATATTCTGAGTCTTCACGTAGGCTGTCAGGCCGACGATGGTCGCTTTGACCACCTGACGCACGTGCTTAACGGAGGCCTCCAGAAAGCTCTTTATCTTGTCCCAAAACGCCGTGACCACCACGGCACCGGCGAAAAGCGCCGCGCCCAACAAAATAAATGGAATCATTCCAGCACCATCCCCGTTTGCTTTTCGACGTAGTCCTTGGAGACCACTTTGGTTGTAGTTGTGTATTCGTTTTTTACGTTTGCCTGCTTGCTGGCAAGCGTGTTTCTTATTTCTCTCAGCACGTCCTCTTCGCTGAGGCAGGTGGACTGCTTGTAAGCGGCCTTGAAGGCGGCCATTAACGTCACATTTTCGATGTCAGCGGCACTCAGCCCGTGCGCCGCTTTTGCATAGGCTTCAAGGTCCAGGCCCGCCTGCAACGCTTGCGGGATATACCGTTTGAAAAGCGCAACGCGGTTATCGTGATCCGGTAGCTTGAAGTGGATGTGCTTGGCGATCCGGCGCATGAAGGCAGGGTCGTAGTTGGAAATGAAGTTCGTGGCAAAAATTAGAATGCCGCTGAAGTCATTCAGTATGTTCAACAGCACCGAGCGAGTCTGGTTGACACTGGTATCGGTGGCGCTGGTCATGTTGGTGACCCGCCGACTCAGAATGGCATCGGCCTCGTCGAAGAAAATGACACAGTCCGTTTCCTTAGCAAAATCGAAAACCTTTTTCAGGTTTTTCGGTGTATCGCCCACGTACTTCGATTCAATTTGCGAATAGTCGACTACCAGCAGGTCTTTTCCAAAGGCCTGGGCAACCGCATGTGCCGTGATCGTCTTGCCGGTACCCGGCTCACCATAAAAATTCAGGACGAATTTGTCTGACATTTTGTGCGTACTGGCGAAGCCGAGCACCTTATAAACAAACTCACTGTCTTTGCGTAGGGCAATGGCCGAGAGAATTTCGTCTTTTGTGTGGCTGTTGACCACCACGTCGTCGAGTTTGTATTTCGGAACAATGACTTCAAAGTCATGCGACCCTGTTGCGGGCGCTAGCTCCTTGCTCTGTGGTTCGACCTTGTTCTCACCCACTGGTTTTCCGATCGGCATATCTACTCCAGAATTACAAAATCAATCGGGTGCCCCTATTCAGCTACGGCTGAGTAGCACCAGTAATCAAAGCTTGAATCCGCGCTCATTTCCCCAATGAACGCGCGCGAAAAACACCACCGCCACCGCCGGTACCAGCGCCGAATAGCCAGGCTTCAAGGCTGTCTTCAAATTGGTCACCCAACGCCCCACTGCGCTCTTGCTCAGCAAATCCGGCAATGCTGAAACCACGTTCCATGAAGTGATCTCGGGAAACTTGAACTCACCAGGGGTAACAACCAACCCTTGCGAAGTCTCGACCTCGAGTGGCGATGCCGGGGTCTTGAGGTAGGAAGCCAAGGTCAATCGTTCTGCCAGTGCGTCCACGTGCCTGAAATAAGTATCAGCCGACATGGCCTTTACTGCGGCAATGGGCGAGCGGCTGAATGCATGGCCATCCGGAAACGCGTTATCGAACACTTGGCGAATCAGCAGTGCTTCGAGTTCCACGACTGCGGCACAGGTTTGTCGATCGTTGCCCAGATCGAAATGGCTTACCAACATGTCCAATACTTCGGCGTATGCAATGCCTCGGCCGCGCGTGAAGTTGGCCAGGCAGTGGCCTCCCAAGAGCTGGAGTTCCTGGGTGAAGGAATACAGTGGCTGTTTGTCGTCGAAGGAAATCCAGCTGCTGGTCTTGAGATGCTTAATCCCTTGCTCCAGCACCTCGTTCGGTGCGCTCTGGAGCAGGCCATAAAGCAGGGTGTCATTGCGAACCGGGTCTTGCTGTGTCACCGCCCCCAGTTGCTGGCCTTCAAAGCCTGCAAACCGCGTACGCAGCAATACATCATGCAGCTTTGGCCAATAATCCCTATGACCAAACTCGGCCATTGCAACGTTTTCAAAGTGCGGCACTTCATGCCGCCCCAGACAGGTCTCATCGACGTTCATCAACAACACGGCATCTGATTTTGAATAGGCATTGATCAAACGCCCTGCGGTGCAGCCTTTCAAGGCCTGAGCTTCTCCTGCCGACACTTCCACCGCTGCGGCCATCAACAGCACGTCGCCGATGATCAGTTCACAGGACTCGGGATGACTGGCCAGCTTGCGAAGTGCACTGACCACGACCCGTCCGCCCAAGGAATGGCCGGCCAGGTTGACGTGGGTGACATAGGGGTAGTGCTCCAGTAGGTGAGCTTCTAGCTCCTCAAGCAGAGCCTCGCCGATACGATTTGCGCGTTTGCGAATCAGGGCGAAATGCACCGCTCGGTCAGCGGCAAATGCAGCAACGCCGGCGGCGGGATGCAATCGCGAAGCACCAAGAATGACATTGCGTGAAATAGTGCCGACCAAGGAGTAGTGACTGGACTGCCAGAATGCCAGAAGGTTGATGTCACCACTCAGGCCCTGCGGTATCTGGTTGCCCAAGAGGGTGCGATCACCAAGATTATGGCCGGCGGAGTAACCATGGATGAAAACATTGGCTGTAGTGCTGGCACAAAAGGACTGGGTCGTGAAACTGAAGTGCTTTGTTTCCAACGATGAGACTCCATTCAGTAACGCAATCCGGGATCATGAACATCCGTATATCGGCCATTGGGTCCTAAACTTTAAGGCGATTCGCCAGCATGATGATGCATCGACATCAAGGGCCAGATATATCGCGCTGCGGCCTCGAAAGAGGAGGCTTTCTGTGAATTCCTCGACGGGAACCGCCGCAGCTTCCGGCAGTTTCGCTTCGCTGAAATCAAACGCCTCACCCGGCAGGGCGTGCTGGAAGCGGGTCAAATCTACAATCCGCCTTTGCTACGCTGCAGTACGTTCGCGAATTTCTGCAGTCTTCGCCTGGCAAGGGCGTCCTTTTTTGTTGATATGATATGGCCATCATTCGCTAAGGGCTATGCTCATGGGTTACGTATTGGTTCTATTGGTCGCCTTGCTATCCAAAGGCTTCTTCAACAGTAAACTCTGTAAGGGGGAGTTTGGCTTTTTCAAAACCTATTTCCTTTTCGGGGGGATAGGCTCCTTCTCCATAATGATTGTAGGTATTCTAATTTTTGGACCGTCTGCGCTAAGTAACGATCACGGCACAGGCCTAGTCGGTGTAAGATCTGTAGGGCGATTAATCATGTTTTTATTGGGTGTGTATTTGTCTGGAATTGGACTGGCCATATACAGGATAAAGAAGAAGGGCGGCCTTAATCCACTCATGGAACTATATATCTGGCTGCTAGTTATAATGTTTATCTTGCTGTTGCCCTCCGCGATAGTTATGGCGCCCGTTCATTGTGTTGTCTACGCAGTTGCACTCTATGCGCTCTATAAACTACGTTGGAATGAAGTGTTTATCGAGCGGGTACCAGTTTAGCCCTTGCAATGAACGAGCTGGTCGGACAAGCGCACGCAGCGGCGCTTGGATTGCGCCGCATGACTCGGCGGCGCAATCCAAGTATTAAGTAACGGTCGTTAGAGCCCCGCGATAGCCTCTAATAAATAAAAAATTCTAGTGGCTAGATACTAATCGGTCGATTACATCGATACGACGTTCAAGCCTCGGGTTGCATGAAATGCTGAGACGGACAGGCTGCCTGTAGCTGCTTGCTCAATGTGCTCACTCCACCAGGCCATCATCGGGCGTCTGCGCTCAATGTAGTCGGCCCGGTTGTAGGCGCTGCGTACCTCATCTTTATCGACGTGGGCTAACGCAACCTCGATTAATTCAGGATCCCAACCATGTTCATTGAGGATGGTACTTGCCATTGAACGCATACCGTGACTTACCAGGCGCCCTTCGAACCCCATACGCTTCAGTGCCATGTTGGCGGTCTGGCTGTTGCAGTGAGTGCGAGGGTCCCGATCTGCGGGAAAAACGTACTCCCGATGTCCACTGTAGGGCTTGATCGCTTCCAAGAGCGTCAAAGCTTGTTCCGTGAGCGGAATGATGTGTATCCGACGTTTTTTCATGCGCTCCGCCGGTATCGTCCATATCTTCTTTTCGAAATCGATGTCAGCCCAACGTGAGGTAGCAGCCTCGGCTGGTCGAGTCATGGTGTGAAGTTGCCACTCGATTAGGCAGCGTGTAGTTCTCTTTATGCTGGCGTTGGCAATCGCCACCATAAGCTCCTTCAGCTCATCGGGCGCAAGGGCCGCCATGTTTTTCTTTTTGGGCTTCTTGAAGACGGAGCGGATTCCACTGAGCGGATTCGCGTGAATCAATCCCGAATTGACACCATAGGTCATGATCTCATTGAGGCGTTGGGTTAGACGTTTAACTGTTTCGAGGCTGCCCTTCGACTCGAGGGGGCGAAGCAAATTTATGACTTTAGGGGCAGTGATAGCAGATATTGGGGTGGTGGCCAGATCAGGGAAAACATGCAGCGTGAGAGAGCGCCAAATATCCTCGGCGTACGCTGGGGTGACTGAATCCTTTTTGAGCTCGAACCACGCTGTCGAGATATTTGCGAAAGTGTGTTCCGTGGCTGCTTTTTTCGCGTGCCTCTCTGCGTCGCGTTTCTCTTTAGGGTCCAGCCCCTGGGCGACGAGCTCTCTCGCTTCCACGGTTCTCTTGCGTGCTTGAGCCAGGCTTACCTCAGGAAAGGTGCCCAAACCCATATTTATCCGCTTTTTCGTCACGGGTTGGATGTAGTTGAAATTCCATAGCTTTGAGCCATTGATTCTCACTCGCATCTGAAGGCCGTTGCCATCGGTGAGTATGTAGTCCTTTTCCTTTGGCTTCGCGGCTTTGACTTTTACGTCTGAAAGGCGCGTGGCTTGGGCCCCCATGGTGTATTCCAGTGCTGTTTATGTATTCCAAAAAATAGCAGGTGAGGGCTTGGAATACCACTTGGAATACACGAAATCGTAGATGGTCACGGATGCTGGTGGACGCACGTGGACTCTAAGCCCCTGTATTCACTGGATTTCAGGCACAAAAAAAGACGTCCGTGGACGTCTTTAGATGTGTATTTGGTGGAGCCGGGGGGATTTGAACCCCCGTCCGCCAGTACTCCGCTGTCGGTACTACATGCGTAGCCGTTTCTATTAAGTTAACCCTCAGCGACCCGAAGGGCAGGGTGCTTTGGGCGAGTTGTGTAAGTTTTAGCCGCTTCGTCCACAACGTACTGCACGGCGATTCTGTTCTATATGACAATCATTTTGGGTTTACAGACATCCCCTGATGATTGCTGGACCCGAAGGTACCAGAAGGGAAGGCTAAGGCTGCTTACGCAGCGAGAGCGTATTCCCCGTAGGTTTCGTCATTGGCAACTATAAGAAGTTGCAACAGTGGATTTACGAGTTCTGTTACCAACTCGGCATGCACCTAAAGTTTCGCAACCGGCGTCGAATCCTAAACGGCCCCGAACTCATTGCTCTGTACATCTTGGTGAGCAACAAGCCTGCGCAGTGTACGCCAATCGGCGGACAAGGCCAACCCGAAGGTTGGCCTTCTGGTACGTCATTTATTTTCAGGATTACGAGTTTGTATTTTGGTGACTACGTTGGAAGTGATCGCAACGCATTCCTTGTCATTCCCGGCTTTTTGAGCCATTTCAGCTTTTTCCCGGGCGGCTTTGATGTTGTCGTCGGTATTTTCCGAAAGAGCCGGCTGGCTGGTCTCGAAGTCCTTGATAATTTGAAGATTCCCGGCGCAAAGGTCTTTGTCTGCCGCAAATACCGGCGACGTTAGCAGGGCACCAGCGATGAACAATCCAGCAATTGCAGAATGCTTCATAGGTATCTCCTAGAACGGTTGGTCTCGGTGCTGCCGGGCGGTCTGGCGGCTATTCCGAGGTCGCTACAAGCCTCGTTTGCTTGGGGCTTGATCAATCGACTATAGCTGCGCTCAGGAATTCGGTTTTTTTTTACACATGGTATGAAAAGGTTGGTTCACCAAAACATGTCGATGAGGCCGACCCAGTCGGTCCGTGATCATTTCTTGGTGTCACCCGTAGACTTCTGGATTTCCAGAAGGGTCTGCTGGGTTTCAACAAGGCACTCGTCTGTTTTGCCTTGGGCCTTGAGAGCCTGTGCTTTGCTGACACTCGCCGAGACGCGCGCATTCAGATCCGGTGACGTCTGGTATTGGGCCTTGGAGTTGTCGATTGTCTGCAAATTCGCATCGCACAAGCTGGACGGTTTGCTATCAGCGAACGAAGTGGACGCCATCATCGAGGCTGTAACGAACAGACCGAACAGTACAGAACGCTTCATGGGAATCTCCTTGCACTGAGGAATCCGGACTTCGCTGACCGTGAGTAGGGTCAACGAAAGAAGGACAGGCCCCGACTGTTCGAGGCCTGTTCTGTGGACTACCGTCCCGCTCAAGGGTTCTGATTTTCTTCAGCAGGCCTTCGCTCGGGTGACCCGATCCACCAGATAAACCAGGCCGTGATAGTCGATCCCGCCATGTTGCGTCAGTCCGATTTCGCACGTCCGGCTCGTGGAAATCCCCTCACTGCAATGCTGCACCGCGTCCTTGAGCGTGCGCAGCGAGTGGCTGTTCAGTTCCGGCGTGGTAAAGCCTTTGTCCCCCGCGAAACCGCAGCAATGAATGCCTTCCGGAATCACCACGTTCTTACTGCACTTGCGCGCCAGATCAATCAACGCCTGGCTCTCGCCCAAATGCTGAGTGCTGCACGTCACGTGGACGGCGATCGGTGCTTCCTGTGGCGTGAAATCCAGCCGATCGAGCAGATGCGTACGAATGAAACGCACCGGGTCGTACAGATCCAGGCGAACATCTCCCACGTCCTGCACCAACCGCAGCGTGCACGGACTGGTGTCGCAATAAATCGGATCGAGCCCGCCGCGACTGGCGTGGAGCAGCGCGCTGATCAGCTCCTGACGCTTATGCTCGGCTTGTTCGGCATAGCCTTTGGAGGCGAATGGTTGGCCGCAGCAAAGATTGTCCTGATTGTCGGGGAAGACTACCTGGTAACCGGCCTTTTCCAGCAGTCCACGGGTTTTGTCGTACAGCGACATCTGCTCTTTGTCACCCGCCGCCGGCCCCATGACCCGCGAGACGCACGCAGCCAGATAAACCACTCGAGGGCGTTCGTCCGACACATTCGGACTGAAGCGAATGGCTCTTTCCGGTTGTGGCATCGCGTTCGTCCACAACGGCACCTGGCCCTTGGACAAGCGGGTCAGCGTTGCCGATAACTTCGCCAGACGCGGCGCCCCCAGCAGCATCCGCGCGCCGTTCGCCACATGCAGCGTGAAGCGCGCGCCTTGCAGCGTCTTGGCGAAATTTCCTTCGATCCAGTCAGCGGTTTTCTTGTGCGTTGCGTGTCGGCCGCGAAGCTTTTTCACCAGCTCGCCGGTATTGATGCCTACAGGACAGCGTTGTGCGCAGAGACCCGTTGCGGCGCACGTTTCGATGCCTTGGTACTCGTAGGCTTTTTCCAGTTCAGTGGTGTCGATCCCTGCGCGTTTTTTCGCCTGAATGTCGCGCCAGATCACAATGCGCTGGCGCGGGCTCAGGGTCAGGCCTTTCGACGGGCAGACCGGTTCGCAGAAGCCGCACTCGATGCACTTATCGATAATCTCGTCAGCCGCCGGCAGCGGTTTCAGATGCTTGAGGTGGATCTGCGGATCTTCGCTGAGCACCACGTCCGGGTTGAGAATACCGTTAGGGTCGAGCAGGCGTTTGAGCTGCCACATCAGTTGGTAGGCGTCGCTGCCCCATTCCAGCTCAACAAACGGCGCCATGTTGCGCCCGGTGCCGTGTTCGGCCTTGAGCGAGCCGCCGAACTCCACCGCCACCAGTTGCGCGACGTCGTCCATGAACGCTTGATAGCGTGCGACTTCTTCCGGGTTGTTGAAGCCTTGGGTGAAGACGAAGTGAAGATTGCCTTCCAGCGCATGTCCGAAAAGGATCGCCTCGTCGTAGGAATGTTTTTCGAACAGTTCGATCAAGCGGTTTACGCCGATCGCCAGTTGTTCAACCGGGAAGGTCACGTCCTCGATGATCACCGTGGTGCCGGTTTTACGCACGGCGCCGACGGCGGGGAAGGTGTCCTTGCGGATCGCCCAGAGGCGTGCGTTTTCAACGGGGTCTTCGCTGAAGTCGACCTGCTTTTCTACCGGGAAACTGCTGATCGACGCCATGATCTGCGCCAGTTGTTCCTGCAGCAACGTGGAAGAGGCGGCGCGGGATTCGATCAGCAGAGCGCAGGCATTGTTCGACAGCAGCTGTACGAAAGCGGGCATGCCCGGTTTGTCCTGCACCGAGCGCAGGCTGCGTCGATCCAGCAGTTCTACCGCTGACACTGGCTGGCTTTTCAGCACGGTGACCGCGTTGCAGCAGGTTTCCACATCCGGGAATACGATCAGCGCAGAAGCCTTGTGCGGATGATCGATGACGGTGTCGTAAGTCACCGCGCTGATAAAACCGAGTGTGCCTTCGGAGCCGACCAGCAAGTGGCTCAAGATATCCACAGGCTCGTCGAAATCCACCAGGGCGTTGAGCGACAGGCCGGTGGTATTTTTCAGACGATATTTGTGGCGGATTCTGGCAGCCAGTTCGGCATTGGCGCGGGTCTCGCGGCTCAACGTCGCCAAGCGATCAAGCAGATCACCATGGCTTGCACGAAACGCCGCGACGCTGGCGGCGTCTTCAGTATCAAGTCGCGTGCCGTCGGCCAGTACCAAGCGAATGCCGGCCAGCGTGTGATAAGTGTTTTGTGCGGTGCCGCAGCACATGCCGCTGGCGTTGTTGGCGACGATGCCGCCGATTTTGCAGGCGTTGATCGAGGCCGGGTCCGGGCCGATCTTGCGTCCGAATGGCGCCAGCCACGCATTGGCCTGCGCGCCGATCACCCCCGGCTGCAGACGGATTTGTGTGCCTTGGCCACGTATTTCGCGAGCGTTCCAGTTATCCCCAAGCACGATCAGCACCGAATCGCTGATCGCCTGACCGGAGAGACTGGTGCCGGCCGCGCGAAAGGTCACCGGCACATGATCGCGCTGTGCCAATTGCAACAGCTTCACCACTTCATCTTCGGATTCAACGCGTATCACCAGTTGCGGAATCAGTCGATAAAAACTGGCGTCGGTGCCGAAGGCCAATGTCGACAGCGGATCGTCGAAGCGGCGATCCGCCGGAATCAGTTGTTGCACATCACGCAGGAAATTCGCCGGAAGCGTCATTGGTCCTCCAGGATCAGCACGACGAGGTCTTTCGGGCCGTGGGCGCCATAGGCCAGCACTTGCTCGATGTCAGCGGTTTTCGACGGGCCGGACACCAGCAACGCGTTGGTCGGCATGCCTTGGGCCCATTGAAGTTCATGTTGCACCTGGTAGAAGTTGTCGCGGATTTCGCTGGCCTTGAGCAGGGCAAAATGTAGGGGCGGCACCAGGCTCATCAGGCGCGGTTCTTCGCGGGTTGGCCAGAGAATCAGGCTGCCCGTGGCGGCAATGGCACCCAGGGTGCCGGTGAGGCTGGCCGGGGTGTCGTTGAACAGCTCGGCTTTCCATTCTTCCATCGGCCGGTCGTAGGATTTCAACGCCGGCAGATCAGGATTGTTCGCCCAGTGTTGGGTGATTTTTGCACCGTGAGGTGTCGTCGGCGCGATCAACAGACTTGGCAACTGACGGTCGTGCAGCAATTGTGCGAGCAGTGCAGGCCATTCCTCATCGCACGTCAGATGGATCTCGGTATGGACCGCTTCCATCAATTTGCGCAATTGCGGAATGCGCTGTTCGGCGCTGTAGGTGTACGGCTGAGTTACCAGTTCTACATCGAAATCGTCGGAAATCGGCGTGGCGCCGATCAGACTTTTGCGCAGTTTGCCGAGGATATTTTGCTTGGCGCTCATCAGCGGTCTCCCTGTTTGGCCAAGTGCTCGCGGGCCATGTCGTGCAGTGAGCGGGCGGCGGGTTTGGGGGCGCTGTGATTCTGCGTCCATGGGCCAACTTTGTTGGGCGTGAGGGCGCGCAAGCGCGTGGCGAAAAAGCCGAACAGCCGATACAGAGTTGGCGAGCTATTGAGCCTGGCCCAGGCGTTCCAGATAAAGCGTTCCTTGCGCGAATACTTGCTGCCCTGACCGCGCATCACTTGATGAGGGCTGTCCGGGGCTTTGACGTTTTCTTCGCGTAGGCGACGTAGCAGCGCGGGGATAGGAATTTTTACCGGACACACTTCACCGCAGGCACCGCACAGCGAAGACGCACTCGGATGATCCGGCACTTTGGCCAGGCCGACCAAGTGTGGGGTGATGATTTTTCCTATAGGGCCGGGGTAAACCTCCCCATAGGCGTGGCCGCCGATTCGCGTGTAGACCGGGCAATGATTCATACAGGCGCCACAGCGAATGCAGTTCAGGGTCTGACGCAATTCGCTGTCGGCAAAGGCCTGGCTGCGACCGTTGTCGAGAAGCACCAGATGCACTTCTTGCGGACCGTCGAGTTCATGCTCCTTGCGCGGGCCGGAGATCATGTTGACGTAAGTGGTGATCGGAATGCCCAGCGCCGAGCGGGTCAGCAGCGATAGCAGCGGCACCACGTCGCGCAGATTTTCGACGACTTTTTCGATGCCGGTGACGGCGATGTGCACCGGCGGCACGGTGGTAGTCATCCGGCCGTTGCCTTCGTTTTCCACCAGCAGCAGGGTGCCTGTTTCGGCCACGGCGAAGTTGACGCCGGAAACGCCGATGTCCGCTTCGAAGAATTTCTGCCGCAGGACTCTGCGACCGATCTGAATGAGTTGGTCAACGTCCTTGGTGTATTCCACGCCAAGTTTGTCGTGGAACAAGGACGCGACCTGACCGGCATTCTTGTGGATCGCCGGCATAATAATGTGTGAAGGCTTCTCGTGGTCGAGCTGGACGATGTATTCCCCCATGTCGGACTCCAGACATTCAATGTCTTGAGCCTCGAGGAAATGGTTCATCTCCATCTCTTCGCTGACCATCGATTTGCCCTTGATCACTTGCCGCGCCTCGTGAGCACGGATGATCGATAAGACGATGCCATTGGCCTCGTCCACCGTTTCCGCCCAGTGCACTGTCACACCGTTGCGGGTCAGGTTCTGTTCCAGTTGCTCGAGCAGGTCGGGCAACTTGGAGAGCGCGCGGGCTCTGATCGAGTTGCCCAGTGCGCGCAAATGTTCTCTTTCGTGGGCATCGCCAAAAGCCGCTGCCCGCTTGGTCATCAGTGAATCCATGGCAGTGCGGAAATTGTTCCGTAACTGCGGGTCACCCAGAGCGTTGTGCGCCCGGGTGCGGAAATCTTCTTCTACGGCGACCGTAGGAATAATCGCGGAAGTGCTCATTGCGCACCTCCGGTTCGTTGCCACAGGAAACTGGCCAGATGTTGGCCGCGCAACGCTTCCTGTTGTTTCTCCAGCGAGCCATTGATGTTCATCAGGCAGCCGCAGTCGGCACTCAAAATCCTGTGTGCGCCGGATTCCTTCAACGCCCGGGTCTTGTCAGCCACCATCGCGCCGGAAATGTCTGGCATTCGGACGCTGAATGTCCCGCCGAAGCCACAGCATTCGCTTTCGTGGTCGTGGTTGACCCGTTCCACATTGCTCAACTGCGCCAACAACTCGCGACCGTGCAGGTGGGTGTTCATCTCGCGACGCGCAGAACACGACGTGTGCAGCGCGACTTTTACCGGCTCGCCACCGTCCTTGAGCTGCACTTTGCAGACGAACAGCAGAAACTCTGCCAATTCGTAGGTTCGTGCCGCGAGGGCCTGAACCTGTTTCAAGGTTTCTGGCTCTTCCTTGAACAAGTCGGCGTAGTGCTCGCGCAACATGCCAGCGCAGGAGCCCGATGGCACCACCACCGGATAATCCCCGGCGAACAGTGCCAGTTGCGAGCGCGCCACCGTCCGCGCTTGCTCGGTGTAACCGGAGGTGTAGGCCGGTTGTCCGCAGCAACTTTGCCCTTGCGGGTACTCGACCCGAATCCCTTCGCGCTCCAGCAAGTGGATCGCGTCCATCCCGGCTTCGGGGTAGAACAGATCGACCACGCACGTCCCGAACAGATAGACCCGCGACGGTTTCTCGCTGGGGTATTGCCGAGGTTCGGGCAGTGGCGGTGCCACGCGGGTCGCGTTCGGCACGGCGTTGTAAAAAAGCTCGCTCATCAGGCGTGTCTCCGGGTTGTCCCGGTTATCCGTCCGCTGAGGCTGCTGAATATAAAGAGTGTTGCTTTCAGCAGCCTTACAGACCGGGTTGTGAATTGCTGACGCCGGAATCACGAACCGGCGTCGGTTATTTCAATGTCGATTGCAGTCTTCTTATAGGTTTAGTGCACCAGCATGCCGGTGAGCCAGTAGGCCTGAGCCAGCGTGATCAGACCGACGATCGTTGCAAAGAATAGGCTGTGCTTGAGGGTGAAGCGGAACAGATCCGATTCCTTGCCGACCAGACCGGTCGCGGCGCAGGCCACGGCGATCGATTGTGGCGAGATCATCTTGCCGGTGACGCCGCCGCTGGTGTTTGCCGCGACCAGCAGGGTGTCGTTGACGCCGATCTGGTGCGCGGTGGTGGCTTGCAGCGAACTGAAGAGGGCGTTGGACGAGGTGTCGGAACCGGTGAGGAATACGCCCAGCCAGCCCAGGAACGGTGAGAAGAACGGGAACGCTGCGCCAGTACCCGCCAGCACCAGAGCCATGGTCGAGGACATGCCGGAATAGTTAGTGACGAACGCGAACGCCAACACCATGCCAATCGACAGAATAGGCCAGCGCAGTTCGTAGAAGGTCTCTTTCAAAGTGGTCAGACCAGTTTTGAAATTGATCTTCAGCACCAGCATCGAGATCAGTGCGGAGAAGAAAATCGCCGTGCCGGTCGCGGAAATCGGATCAAGTTTGAACACGGCTGGAATGGCGGTTGGTGCGGCCACGATGGGTGCAGTCTTGATCACCAATTGATCAAGGTGCGGAATCGCGAAGTTGAACACCCACGCGTACATCGAGCCGCCGGCAGCGAACATTGCTTTGAAAGGCTTGAGCGTCCAGATCGTCACCAGCACGGTGAGGATCAGGAACGGCGACCAGGCGATGAAAATTTCCCAGAGGCTGTAAGGCGAAACCGCGGTGGCGCGCTTCTGGCCGAAACCGCCGACGCTGCCGGTGATGGCGGCGCTGGAAGTCGCGCCGGCGATTTGCGCGCCGGCGGTACGTTTTGGCTGCCAGATTTTCAGGAACAGGGTCAGGGAGATCAGGCTGGCCAGGGCCGAGGTGATGTCCGGCAGTTCCGGGCCGATGAAGTTCGAAGTGAAGTACTGAGTGATGGCAAAGCTCAGGCCCGCCACCAGCGCGGCCGGCCACGTTTCACGTACGCCGCGCATGCCGTCCATCATGAACACTAGCCAGAACGGCACGAATAGCGACAGCAGCGGTAGCTGGCGACCAGTCATGGCGCCGATTTTGAAAGCGTCGATACCGGTGACTTGGCCGGCCACGATGATCGGAATCCCCAGAGCGCCAAACGCAACCGGCGCGGTGTTGGCGATCAGGCACAGGCCTGCGGCGTACAGCGGGTTGAAGCCCAGGCCTACAAGGAGTGCAGCGGTAATCGCGACCGGCGCACCGAAGCCGGCGGCACCTTCCAGGAATGCACCGAAGCAGAAACCGATCAGCAGCACTTGCAGGCGCTGGTCATCAGTAATCGACAGTACGGAGCTGCGAATAACTTCGAACTGACCACTTTTGACTGTCAGCTTGTACAGGAACACCGCCGCGACAATGATCCAGGCTATCGGCCACAAACCATAGGCGAAGCCATACCCGGCAGCGGCAAACGCCATGTCGACCGGCATCTGGAAGGCGAAAATAGCCACAGCGATGGACAAGGCAAGCGTGATGCTGCCGGCCACATGACCTTTGAGGCGGAACACCGCCAACGCGAGGAAGAAGAAAACGATGGGAATGACGGCCGCGAGAGCGGAAACGCCAAGACTGCCGAGCGGGCTGTAGATCTGTTGCCAGGTTTGCATATGGGGTGGCCCCTAATTGTTGTTGGTCAGGCACTGTCAGCGTTCTTGGTTAATTGGTAATACCAATTTACAATCGCTGTTGGCTAGGGTAAAAGCCTTGATGTGGGTGTGTCAATTTGTCGCCCTGAAACTTTTGTCGAATGAGCGGTGCAGACGTCATCTGATTCGGTTCGGGCGGTGTCGTCTGGTAGGTGTCGTGATGGCGCCAATAGGCCAGAATAGAGAGCCCGGCGAGCGGTCGGGCTCGTGGAGAAGTGAGTTATGGGGTTTGATCAGATACGTCAGCGCCGTTTGTCTGACGATATTGTCGAGCGGCTCGAGGGGATGATCCTTGAAGGTACGCTGAAGTCCGGTGAGCGGCTGCCGGCTGAGCGCGCGCTGGCTGAGCAGTTCGGGGTTTCACGCCCATCGTTGCGCGAAGCGATTCAGAAACTGGCGGCCAAGGGGTTGCTGGTCAGCAAGCAGGGCGGTGGCAACTACGTGGTCGAATCGCTCGGTTCGACCTTCAGCGATCCGCTGCTGCAACTGCTCGAAAGCAACCCTGAGGCGCAGCGCGATTTGCTGGAGTTCCGGCATACCCTGGAGGCATCGTGCGCCTATTACGCTGCATTGCGCGCAACCGATGTGGATCGCGAGCGACTGACTGCGGCGTTCGAAGAGTTACAGGACTGCTATTCGCGTCATGACGAAGTGAGTCGGGTGGAAGAGGGCGCGGCGGATGCGAAGTTTCATCTGGCGATTGCCGAGGCCAGTCATAACGCGGTGTTGTTGCACACGATTCGCGGGTTGTTTGATTTGCTCAAGCGTAACGTCGTGACCAACATCGGCGGCATGTACAAACAACGCACGGAAACCCGCGACATGCTGATCACCCAGCATCGGGAATTGTATCTGGCGATTATTGAGGGGCGTGCGGAGCAGGCGCGGGAAGTTTCCAGTCGACACATTTTGTATGTGCAGGAAGTGCTGGAAGAGGTGCGGCAGGAAGTTCAGCGCATGGCTCGGGCGGAGCGGCGCAAGGGGATGTGATTTTTAAAGCAAAAAATCGTCCGACCACGGCCCGAGCCTGCGGCGGCCGCGATCGGACGATCTTTGCTTTTTGGGGGGAAGACTAGTCTTCCTTGCCCTTGTTACGTACAGCACGCTGCAACTCACGACCGGCGTCGCGTTCGCGCTCGGTGTCACGCTTGTCGTATTCCTTCTTGCCCTTGCCCAGAGCAATCTCGCACTTGACCATGTGCTTGCTCCAATACCAGGACAGGCATACGCAGGCGTAACCCTTTTGCTGCACTGCCGCGGCGAGCTTTTCCAGCTCTCGGCGGTTGAGCAGCAACTTGCGCGTGCGCGTCGGGTCAGCGATGACGTGGGTGCTGGCGGTCATCAGAGGCGTGATATGACTGCCGAGCAGCCATGCTTCGCCATCCTTGAGCAGCACGTAACTGTCGACCAGTTGCAGCTTGCTTGCCCGCAGACTTTTTACTTCCCAGCCGGCCAGGACCAGACCAGCCTCGAACTTATGCTCGATGAAGTAATCGTGTCGCGCCTTTTTGTTCTGCGCGATGGTCCCTGTTGGGTGTTTCTTCTGTTTAGCCATAGGGGCGGCATTATATGGAGATAAACGGCTGTCGGCTACGGTGATGCTGCGTGCTTGAGCAGGTTGAGTGAATCCCGGACAATGCGGCCTCTTTTTCTAACGCTTGGGCGTGATAAACGATGTCGACAGACAAGGTTTCTGTCCACGGCAGTTGGGCTAGCCGCTGGGTATTCATACTCGCCGCGACCGGTTCGGCCGTGGGACTGGGTAGTATCTGGAAGTTCCCGTACATGGTCGGGGTCTACGGCGGCGGTGCCTTTGTGCTGATGTTTCTGGCATGTATCGCGTTGATCGGGATCCCGGTCATGTTGGCTGAAACCCTGATCGGGCGGCGTGCGCGGCAGAGTCCGGCCAACGCTTTGAAGGTGCTGGCGGTAGAAGCCGGGCATTCGGGCAAGTGGTCGTGGGGCGCGTTCGCCGGGATGATCACGGCGTTGTTGATCCTGTCTTTCTACAGTGTGGTCGGCGGCTGGTCGCTGGATTACATCATCGATATGGGGCGTGGCGACTTTCAAGGTGCCACGGCCGCTCAGGTCGGTGCCTACTTCGGTAATGTGATCGCTGATCCATGGCGCCTGACACTTTGGCACACGATTTTTATGCTGCTTTCAGCGCTGGTGATCGCCAAAGGCGTGGTCGCCGGGCTTGAACGCAGCTTGCGAATCATGATGCCGTTACTGTTTGTGATGATTCTGGTGCTGCTCGGCTACAGCATGACCACTGGGCATTTCATGGAAGGCGTGCATTTCATGTTCGACTTCCACCCGGAAAAAGTCCTCGACGGATTACTCCCGGCGATGGGCCACGCATTCTTTTCGCTGAGCGTGGGCGTCGGATCGATCATGATCTACGGCGCTTACATGCCGAAGAATTCGTCGCTCTCTGGCACGGTCGTCGGTGTGGCGCTGCTCGATACGTTTGTATCGCTGGTGGCCGGTCTGGCCTTGTTCCCTATCGTGTTTGCCGCGGGCCTGAACCCGAGCGAAGGCCCTGGCCTGATGTTCGTCAGTCTGCCATTTGCCTTTGGTAACGTAGCGTTCGGCCAGTTGATGGGGGTAGTGTTCTTCGTGCTGGTGGCGGTTGCCGCCTGGAGTTCGGCGATTTCCCTGCTGGAGCCGATGGTCGCGTACCTGGTTGAACGCACGAAAATCAGCCGCGCCTGGGTGACATTCTGGTTGGCTTTTACCTGCTGGTTCGTCGGTCTGGGCACGGTGTTTTCCTTCAATATCTGGAAGGAAGCCAAGTTTTTCGTGAACGAAGGCGGGATGTTCCACCTCTATCAATGGGGTGCGGCAAGCGGTCTGGACTTCTTCGGCGTGATCGATTTCTTCACCTCGCGGATCATGTTGCCACTCGGTGGTTTGTGTTTCGTGTTGTTTGCAGGCTGGGTGATGGGCCGTGAAGCAGTGCGCGACGAGTTGTCGATCCGCAATCCGGCGCTGTTCGCCCTGTCCCTGTTCTTGATGCGCTATGTGGCGCCCATCGGCATTCTTGTAGTGTTTGCCGCTCAGCTCTGGAAGTAACGCTTACATGACGACACATATTCAACGATCGGCGCTGCTGCCTTACCCGGCGCAATTTCTCTACGACCTGGTCAATGACGTGGCGCGTTATCCGGAATTTCTGCCGTGGTGCTCGTCTGCCGAGGTGCTGGAGAGCTCGCCTGAGCATATGCGTGCAAGTGTCGGCGTGGCCAAGGGTGGCCTCAGTCAGCATTTCGTGACGCGCAATACGCTGGTACCGGGGCAATCCATCGAGATGAACCTTGAAGAAGGCCCGTTCAATCAGTTGCACGGCGTCTGGGTATTCAAGGTACTGAACGAGAAGGCCTGCAAGATCAGCCTGGATCTGTCGTTCGACTATGCCGGGCCGTTGGTGCGAGCCACGCTGGGGCCGCTGTTCAATCAGGCTGCGAACACGCTGGTGGATGCATTCTGTCAGCGTGCCAAACAGATGCATGGTTGAGTCGGTGATCGAGATAGAGGTCGTGTATGCGGCCGTTGATCGTCAGGTCTTGCGCGCGGTCAGTGTCCCCGAAGGGGCGACTGTGCGTGATGCCTTGTTCAAGTCCGGGATTGGCGACGAATTCCCTGAGCTTGATCTGGCCGAATGCCCGGTAGGGATCTTCGGCAAAGTAATCGCTGATCCAGAGGTTCGCCTGATTCAGGCGGGGGATCGCATCGAAATTTATCGGCCGTTGCTCGCCGATCCGAAAGAGGTGCGGCGTTTGCGTGCTGCCAAGGCAGCTGAGGCGAAAGCTCGAAATCAGTAAGAAGCCAAACGGCAGGCAATAAAAAACCCGGAATTTCCGGGTTTTTTATTGCGTCGCAAATTATTGCGGCGAGGTGTCCAGCGGCTCTGGCGTCGGAACCGGAACGGTTTCTACACCATCGACGTCCTTCTGGATCTGATCCAGCAAGGAACCTGGTTTCACCGGTTTTTCCGGTGTTGGCTTCTCGGCGTTTTCAGCAGGAGCGGTCACGTTGGTGCCACTGTCCTTGCCGAGAATGGCTTCGTCACGGCTCACGCCCGGCATAAAGTCACCGGACAGGCTGACGAGCTGGTCGTTTGAGTTGAAAATAACACTCATGCGTTCCTGCTGACGTTCACCGCCACCAGGTTGCAGGCTATACAGATAATCCCAGCGATCGGCATGGAACGTGTCGGCAAGCAGAGGGTTACCCATGATAAACCGTACTTGCGGCCGGGTCATTCCCGGGCGTAACTGGTCTATCATGTCCTGCGTGACGACATTGCCCTGCTGGATGTCGATTTTGTAAACCCCGGGGAATGAACAACCGGCGAGTGCGAGCAGTCCCACAAAGGTGAAACTGGTTAGCAAGAGCTTGGTGTTTTGCATCGGTGGGCGACTTCCACTATCTTGGCTGGGACAACGTAAACGCCGATCATACCCGTATTAAGAGAAGCTGCGAAGCAGCATCGCGAGAAAGCTGACCATGGTTGAAAATAGCGAACTACGCAAAGCTGGCCTCAAAGTGACCCTGCCACGGGTCAAGATCCTGCAAATGCTCGACTCTACAGAGCAGCGTCACATGAGTGCCGAGGACGTCTACAAGGCGTTGATGGAAGCGGGCGAGGACGTCGGTCTGGCCACGGTTTACCGTGTTCTGACCCAGTTCGAAGCCGCTGGCCTGGTGGTCCGTCACAACTTCGACGGCGGCCACGCTGTGTTTGAATTGGCCGACGGTGGCCACCACGACCATATGGTCAACGTGGAGTCCGGTGAAGTGATCGAGTTCTTCGACGAAGAAATCGAAAAGCTTCAGAAGTCGATCGTCGAAAAGCATGGCTTTGAGATGGTTGATCACAATCTGGTGCTATACGTACGCAAGAAAAAGTAAGCATGTCGCGCGAATTTCAGATTCGCGAAACGAGCGAAGGCGACCCAAGGGTCGCCTTCGTGCTTTCTGCCATTGTTAAACTTTCGCGGTGACGACCATCTTCTTCGCGTGTGCCAAAGACTCTTTGGTCAGATCGATACCGCCCAGCATCCTTGCGACTTCTTCTATACGGTCGTTCTTGCTCAGCTTGGAGACGGCGGTGTGTGTTGCCTCTTCCCCGCGTACTTTGTGTACGAACAGATGCTGATGCCCCTGAGCTGCCACTTGCGGCAAGTGCGTGACGGTCAATACCTGACCGCGCTCACCGAGTCGGCGCAGTAACTGGCCGACAATTTCAGCCGTCGGGCCGCCAATGCCCACGTCGACTTCGTCGAACACCAGGGTTGGAACGCGAGAGGTCTGTGCGGTGATCACCTGGATTGCCAGGCTGATTCTTGATAGTTCACCGCCAGATGCTACTTTCGCCAGCGCCTTCAGCGGTTGGCCGGGGTTGGCGCTCACCAGCAATTCGACTTGTTCGAGGCCGTTAGGCAAGAGTTCGTCGCTGCTGTTGGCGCGCAGTTCGATGGTGAATCGACCGCCCGGCATGCCCAGCCGTTGAATCTCCTGTTCCACCGCACTGGCCAGGTTGTCAGCGGCCTGATGGCGCAAATCGCTCAGCTCCCGTGCCTTTTCCTGGTAGTGGCGGGCATAGGAGGCCAGCTCTTCGCCCAATCGCTCAATGGATTCGTCATTGGCATTGAGCGTTTCGATTTCATCCAGCAGTTTTTGCTGCATTTCACTGACTTCGGTCGGCTGGATCCGATGCTTGCGCGCCAGCGTGTAAATGGCGTCGAGGCGCTCTTCCAGATATTGCAGGCGTGCCGGGTCGGCATCGAAGTTATCAAGGAAGCGATTAAGTTCGCCGACAGCCTCTTCGACCTGAATCTGCGCGCTGGTCAACAAACTGCTGGCCTCGCCGAGGGCGCCAACGGAGTTGTTCACGCTCGACAGGCGATTAAGGCTGGCTGTCAACGCATTCAACACATTCCCGGAATCACTTTCGCTGCATTGTTCGACCACTTGTCGGCAAATGCCGAGCAGGGTTTCAGCATTGGTCAGGTTCTTGTGTTCCTGCTCCAGCTGTTCGAGTTCGTTATCGCCGAGCCCGAGGTTTTCGAGTTCTTCGAGTTGGTAGCTGAGCAGCTGATGACGAGCGCGCTGTTCGTCGCCGGAGTTGGAGAGACGCTCCAGCTCCTGGCGAGTCTGACGCCAGCGCTGCGCCGCCAGTTGTACCTGGCGGGCGAGGTCGGTCGCCCCTGCGTATTCGTCCAGCAGGCGACGATGAGTATCGGTTTTCAGAAGAGACTGGTGTTCGTGCTGGCTGTGGATATCGATCAGCAATTCGCCTAGTGACTTTAAATCGCCAAGCGGGCAGGGCGTACCGTTGATATAGCCACGAGAGCGTCCTTCCGAAGTGATGACCCGGCGCAGGATGCACGGCCCGTCGATGTCCAGATCGCGCTCGGCCAGCCAAGCGCTGGCTTCGGGAATATCGGCCAGGTCGAAGGTTGCCAGGATATCGGCCTTGTCGGCGCCCGGGCGGACTACGCCGCTGTCGGCACGATCGCCAAGGGTCAGGCCCAGGGCGTCAAGCATGATCGACTTGCCGGCGCCTGTTTCCCCTGTGATCACGCTCATCCCGCGATCAAGTTCAAGATCGAGATGTTCAACGATGGCGTAGTTATGTACGGACAGGTGCACCAGCATAAAGGCCGCTCCCAGGCTTTAGGTCTGGTTATTTATACAGTGTTTTGTTCGGGGCTGACAATGCCCTCACTTAGGTCGTTTCGCTTGAGCAATGCAAATGCTTAGCTCATCGAGGAATGAAAAAAGCAGCACTTTTTTGTAGGGTTAATGCTTGAGCCCCTTGAAGACTGATTTTGCGGCCCCATATATCGGGGCAGAAGCGCGAGTCGAACTCGCGGACGATATTGAAAGGAGAATTCTATGGCTGACGAACAGACAGTAGATAAGCAAAACCCAGAAGCCAATCAGGCGCCCGAGGGTTCGGGTGACGACCTGGCGACCCGTGTACAAGTGCTCGAAGAGCAATTGGCCGCCGCGCAGGATCAGTCTCTGCGTGTTGCTGCCGATCTGCAGAACGTCCGTCGTCGTGCCGAGCAGGACGTGGAGAAGGCGCACAAGTTTGCGCTGGAAAAATTCGCCAGCGACCTGCTGCCGATCGTCGACAGCCTGGAGCGCGGCCTCGAGTTGTCGAAGCCGGACGACGAAAGCATCCGTCCGATGCGCGAAGGTATCGAGCTGACCCTGAAAATGTTCCACGACACCCTCAAGCGTTATCAGCTTGAAGCGATCGATCCGCATGGCGAACCGTTCAACGCCGTTCAGCATCAGGCAATGGCCATGCAGGAAAGCGCAGACGTCGAGCCGAACAGTGTTCTGAAGGTGTTCCAGAAGGGCTATCAGCTCAACGGTCGCCTGCTGCGCCCGGCCATGGTCGTGGTCAGCAAGGCGCCGGCGCCAGTTTCGCCTTCTATTGATGAGCAGGCTTGAAATTAGCCGCAAGGCCCCCATTTAGAAGTCAAGCGTTTAAGTGCTACCGCAGTCAGCCACCACTGCTGCGGCATCCAAATCCAAAGTTTCGGGAGAGTTAACATGGGCAAAATTATCGGTATCGACCTGGGGACTACCAACTCCTGCGTCTCCGTGCTGGAAAACGGCAAAGCAAAAGTTATTGAAAACGCTGAAGGCGCGCGTACCACGCCGTCGATCATCGCTTACGCCAACGATGGCGAAATTCTGGTTGGTCAGTCTGCCAAACGTCAGGCAGTCACCAACCCGCACAACACTCTGTACGCAGTAAAGCGTCTGATCGGTCGTCGTTTCGACGAAGAAGTTGTGCAGAAAGACATCCAGATGGTTCCTTACAAGATCGCCAAGGCTGACAACGGCGACGCTTGGGTTGAGGTGAACGGCCAGAAAATGGCACCGCCACAAATCTCGGCTGAAATCCTGAAAAAGATGAAAAAGACCGCCGAAGATTATCTCGGCGAAGAAGTCACTGAAGCAGTGATCACTGTTCCGGCCTACTTCAACGACAGCCAGCGTCAGGCAACCAAAGACGCCGGCCGCATCGCGGGTCTGGACGTTAAACGTATCATCAACGAACCAACCGCAGCTGCTCTGGCTTACGGTATGGACAAGGCCAAGGGCGATCACACCGTGATCGTTTACGACCTGGGTGGCGGTACTTTCGACGTCTCCGTAATCGAGATCGCTGAAGTTGACGGCGAGCACCAGTTCGAAGTGTTGGCCACCAACGGTGACACGTTCCTGGGCGGTGAAGACTTCGACATTCGTCTGATCGACTACCTCGTTGACGAATTCAAGAAAGAAAGCGGCATGAACCTTAAAGGTGACCCGCTGGCCATGCAGCGCCTGAAAGAAGCCGCTGAGAAAGCCAAGATCGAGTTGTCGTCTGCTCAGTCGACCGACGTCAACCTGCCGTACATCACTGCAGATGCCACCGGTCCTAAGCACTTGAACGTGAAAATTTCGCGTTCCAAGCTCGAAGCACTGGTTGAAGACCTGGTTCAGCGCACCATCGAACCTTGCCGCATCGCCATGAAAGACGCAGGTCTGGACGTTGGCGCGATCAACGACGTGATTCTGGTCGGTGGTCAGACCCGTATGCCGCTGGTACAGAAGCTGGTTACCGATTTCTTCGGTAAAGAAGCGCGTAAAGACGTTAACCCGGACGAAGCTGTTGCCATGGGTGCTGCCATCCAGGGCGCCGTTCTGGCTGGTGACGTGAAAGACGTTCTGCTGCTCGACGTCAGCCCGCTGACCCTGGGTATTGAAACCATGGGTGGCGTGATGACCGCGCTGATCGAGAAAAACACCACGATTCCTACCAAGAAATCGCAAGTGTTCTCGACTGCCGACGACAACCAGGGCGCCGTGACCATCCACGTCCTGCAAGGCGAGCGTAAGCAAGCCACGCAGAACAAGTCCTTGGGCAAGTTCGACCTGGCCGACATTCCACCTGCACCACGTGGCGTGCCGCAGATCGAAGTAACCTTCGACATCGACGCAAACGGCATCCTGCACGTTGGCGCGAAAGACAAGGCGACCGGCAAGACTCAGTCGATCGTGATCAAGGCCAACTCCGGCCTGTCCGACGAAGAAATCGAGCGCATGGTGCGTGACGCCGAGGCGAATGCCGAGGAAGACCGCAAGTTCGAAGAGCTGGCTGGCGCCCGTAACCAGGGTGATGCACTGGTTCACTCGACTCGCAAAATGATCGCTGACGCGGGTGACAAAGTTACCGCCGAAGAGAAGACCGCGATCGAAGCTGCCGTGGTTGCTCTGGAAGCCGCTGTGAAAGGCGACGACAAGGCTGCCATCGAAGCGAAAGTCGAAGAGCTGTCGAAAGTATCTGCTCCGGTTGCTCAGAAGATGTACGCCGAACAGGCTCAGCCTGCTGAAGGCGCAGCACCGCAGGACGACAAAGCTGAAAAAGCCGACGATGTTGTCGATGCTGAGTTCGAAGAAGTTAAAGACCACAAGTAAGTTGTTGGTCGGCCGGTTGACTGCCTTCAGGCGGTGACTGGTAGGATGTCGCCGCGCGGGAGCTTGCTCCCGCGTTGGCGTATCTGGAATACGCGAATTTTTACAGCATGCGACAAGGTTCGCGTGTTGGTGGTATGGCCGGGAATGCTCCTGCTTTTCGCGCCGAAAGTACCGCATGAATCAAAGACCAGGATCGTTGAATTGACGTGAGTTGGGTCCGGGCCTGTATTGGGGCTCAACGAGTTTGGCCACCTCAGGAGGGGTTTGCCGAACGTCCTCAAGAGTGCGAAAAACTTATGGCAAAGCGTGATTATTACGAAGTGTTGGGTGTTGAGCGTGGCTCAACTGATGCGGACCTGAAAAAGGCCTATCGTCGTCTGGCGATGAAGCATCACCCGGACCGTAATCCCGATGACAAAGCATCGGAAGAACTGTTCAAGGAGGCCAACGAGGCCTACGAAGTGCTATCCGATTCGAGCAAGCGCGCGGCGTACGACCAATACGGTCATGCTGGCGTTGATCCGAGCATGGGTGGCGGCGGTGCCGGTTTCGGCGGTCAGAACTTCTCTGACATCTTTGGCGATGTCTTCAGTGATTTCTTCGGCGGTGGTCGCGGCGGTTCTCGTGGCGGCGCCCAGCGTGGCAGCGATTTGCGCTACACCCTGGAGTTGAATCTGGAAGAAGCGGTGCGCGGCACCTCGGTGAATATCCGCGTGCCGACACTGGTCAATTGCAAGCCGTGCGATGGTTCGGGCGCCAAGAAAGGCTCGTCGCCTTCGACATGCCCGACGTGCGGCGGCATCGGTCAGGTGCGCATGCAGCAGGGTTTCTTTTCGGTTCAGCAGACCTGTCCGCGCTGCCATGGCCAAGGCAAGATCATTTCCGATCCGTGCGATTCCTGCCATGGCGACGGTCGTGTCGAAGAGTACAAAACCCTGTCGGTCAAAGTACCGGCCGGCGTTGATACTGGCGACCGCATCCGTCTGTCTGGTGAAGGCGAGGCGGGGACTCAGGGTGGCCCGACTGGCGACCTGTACGTGGTCATCAATGTCCGCGAACACGACATCTTCCAGCGTGACGGCAAGCATCTGTTCTGCGAAGTGCCGATCAGCTTTGTCGATGCAGCGTTGGGCGGCGAGCTGGAGATTCCGACCCTCGACGGTCGCGTCAAACTGAAAATCCCCGAAGGCACGCAGACCGGCAAACAATTCCGCGTCCGCGGTAAAGGCGTGGCGCCAGTGCGTGGCGGTGGTGCGGGCGACCTGATGTGCCGTGTGGCCGTCGAGACCCCGGTCAATTTGAACCGTCGTCAGCGTGAATTGCTGGAAGAGTTCCGCAGCTCGTTGGCTGATGACAACAGTCATTCGCCGAAAACCACCGGTTGGTTCGACGGTGTAAAGCGCTTCTTCGGCGATTTGTAAGGAGTCGGCATGCGACGTATTGCAGTGATGGGCGCCGCCGGGCGCATGGGTAAGATTCTGGTCGAGGCCGTGCAGCAGCGCGCGCCGCTGACCGGGCTGACTGCTGCGATCGTTCGCCCGGGCAGCACGCTGATCGGCGTCGATGCTGGTGAGTTGGCATCGCTGGGGCGAATCGGCGTGCCGTTGTCTGGTCATGTCGAATCAGTAGCGGATGAGTTCGATGTGCTGATCGATTTCACGCTGCCTGAAGTCATGCTTAAAAACCTGGCCTTCTGTCGTAAGGCAGGCAAGGCCATGGTCATCGGCACGACCGGGCTGGATGCCGCGCAGAAACATCTGTTGGCCGAGGCGGGCAAGGATATTCCCATCGTGTTCGCTGCCAACTTCAGTGTCGGGGTCAATCTGTCGCTGAAGCTGCTTGATATGGCTGCGCGTGTGCTGGGTGATGATGCGGATATCGAAATCATCGAAGCGCATCACCGGCACAAGATCGATGCGCCGTCAGGTACGGCGTTGCGCATGGGTGAAGTGATTGCCAGCGCGCTGGATCGTGATCTGCAGAAGGTTGCGGTCTATGGGCGCGAAGGTCACACCGGTGTACGCGAGCGTGAAACCATTGGTTTTGCCACGGTGCGCGGTGGGGATGTAGTCGGTGATCACACGGTGCTGTTCGCCTGTGAAGGTGAGCGGCTCGAGATCACGCACAAGGCTTCCAGTCGCATGACGTTCGCCAAGGGTGCGGTTCGCGCTGCGTTGTGGCTGGATGGTCGCGCGCCGGGTCTTTACGACATGCAAGACGTGCTCGACCTGCATTAAGTGCTACAGAAACCGGGTTCAAACCACATGTTTGAGCCCGGTTTTATCCGCCAAGCGACGCCCTGTCGCATTCTCTGCCCTTTCGGGCTTATTGGCGGTAGACCCAAAAAGCCTTTTTCTGTAAGCTACAGCTTTAGTGTGTCCACTAAAAGCGCGCAGAATAATTCAGTGAACAAGCGGGGTGACGTGTCCATACGTCATTCCGCTTTTTTACAACCTGCGATCGCCCTTTCATGCGTTATTTACGGGAGGTCTTCTTGACTAAGCCAGCCATACTTGCCCTTGCTGATGGCAGCATTTTTCGCGGCGAAGCCATTGGTGCCGACGGTCAAACCGTTGGTGAGGTGGTGTTCAACACCGCAATGACCGGCTATCAGGAAATCCTTACCGATCCTTCCTACGCCCAACAGATCGTTACCCTGACCTACCCGCACATTGGCAACACGGGCACCACGCCGGAAGATGCCGAGTCGGATCGCGTCTGGTCTGCCGGTCTGGTCATCCGCGACCTGCCGCTCGTGGCGAGCAACTGGCGTAACACGATGTCCCTGGACGATTACCTGAAAGCCAACAATGTTGTGGCAATCGCCGGTATCGACACCCGTCGCCTGACCCGCATCCTGCGGGAAAAAGGCGCCCAGAACGGCTGCATCATGGCCGGCGACAACATCTCTGAAGAAGCCGCCATTGCCGCAGCGCAAGGCTTCCCGGGTCTGAAGGGCATGGATCTGGCGAAAGTCGTCAGCACCAAGAAGCAATACGAATGGCGCTCGACAGTCTGGGATCTGAAAACCGACAGCCACGCGACCATCGAAGCCTCCGAGCTGCCATACCACGTGGTTGCCTACGACTACGGCGTCAAGGTCAACATCCTGCGCATGCTGGTCGAGCGCGGCTGCCGCGTCACCGTCGTGCCGGCGCAAACGCCTGCTGCCGACGTACTGGCGCTGAAACCGGATGGCGTGTTCCTGTCCAACGGCCCTGGTGACCCGGAGCCATGCGACTACGCCATCAAGGCGATCAAGGAAGTGCTGGAAACCGAAATTCCGGTATTCGGCATCTGCCTCGGTCACCAGTTGCTGGCTTTGGCCTCTGGCGCCAAGACCCTGAAAATGGGCCACGGCCACCACGGTGCCAACCACCCGGTACAGGATCTGGACACTGGCGTCGTGATGATCACCAGCCAGAACCACGGTTTTGCGGTAGACGAAGAAACCCTGCCAGCCAACGTTCGCGCGATCCACAAATCGCTGTTCGACGGCACCCTGCAAGGTATCGAGCGCACCGACAAGAGCGCGTTCAGCTTCCAGGGTCACCCTGAAGCGAGCCCGGGCCCGAACGATGTGGCGCCACTGTTCGACCGCTTCATCAACGAGATGGCCAAGCGACGCTAAGCGTTCGCCTTGAGACTGTAGAGAGAAGCCCCTCGAGGGTGGCCCCGCTACCGGCGGCCCCTTCGAGGCTTCAGAAATCGATCAAGACGGCTTGCCGACTGACCTGCGGATTTGAGTGACAAACCCATGCCAAAACGTACAGACATTAAAAGCATCCTGATTCTCGGCGCTGGCCCGATCGTTATCGGCCAGGCCTGCGAATTCGACTACTCCGGTGCCCAGGCTTGCAAAGCCCTGCGCGAAGAGGGTTACCGCGTCATCCTGGTGAACTCCAACCCTGCCACCATCATGACCGACCCGTCGATGGCCGACGCGACCTACATCGAACCGATCAAATGGCAGACCGTTGCCAAGATCATCGAGAAAGAGCGTCCAGACGCACTGCTGCCGACCATGGGCGGCCAGACCGCTCTGAACTGCGCCCTCGACCTGGAGCGCGAAGGCGTTCTGGAGAAGTTCGGTGTGGAAATGATCGGCGCCAACGCCGACACCATCGACAAGGCTGAAGACCGTTCGCGTTTCGACAAGGCGATGAAATCCATCGGCCTGGCGTGCCCGCGCTCCGGTATCGCCCACAGCATGGAAGAAGCCAACGCGGTTCTCGAAACCCTGGGTTTCCCGTGCATCATCCGCCCGTCGTTCACCATGGGTGGCACCGGCGGCGGTATTGCTTACAACCGTGAAGAGTTCGAAGAAATCTGCGCCCGTGGTCTGGACCTGTCGCCGACCAAAGAGCTGCTGATCGACGAATCGCTGATCGGCTGGAAAGAATATGAAATGGAAGTTGTCCGTGACAAAAAGGACAACTGCATCATCGTCTGCTCGATCGAAAACTTCGACCCGATGGGCGTGCACACCGGTGACTCGATCACTGTTGCCCCGGCTCAGACTTTGACCGACAAGGAATACCAGATCCTGCGTAACGCCTCCCTGGCGGTACTGCGCGAGATCGGTGTCGAGACTGGCGGTTCCAACGTGCAGTTCGGTATCTGCCCGAACACTGGCCGTATGGTCGTGATCGAGATGAACCCGCGTGTATCGCGTTCCTCGGCTCTGGCCTCGAAGGCCACCGGTTTTCCGATCGCCAAAGTCGCCGCCAAACTGGCTGTGGGCTACACCCTCGACGAACTGTCGAACGACATCACCGGCGGCAAGACCCCGGCGTCCTTTGAGCCGTCGATCGACTACGTCGTCACCAAGCTGCCACGCTTCGCCTTCGAGAAATTCCCGAAAGCCGACGCACGCCTGACCACGCAAATGAAGTCGGTGGGTGAGGTTATGGCCATCGGCCGGACTTTCCAGGAATCCCTGCAGAAAGCCCTGCGTGGTCTGGAAGTGGGCGTTTGCGGCCTGGACGAGAAGCTCGACCTGAGCAACCCGGAAAGCATGAGCATCCTCAAGCGCGAACTGACCGTGCCGGGCGCCGAGCGCATCTGGTACGTGGCTGACGCATTCCGCGCCGGTCTGTCGGTCGAAGACATCTTCGGCATGAACATGATCGATCCGTGGTTCCTGGTGCAGATCGAAGATCTGATCAAGGAAGAAGAGAAGGTCAAGACCCTCGGTCTGTCCTCGATCGACCGCGACCTGATGTTCAAGCTCAAGCGCAAAGGCTTCTCCGATCAGCGTCTGGCCAAGCTGCTGGGTGTTACCGAGAAGAACCTGCGGACTCATCGTCACAAGCTGGAAGTGTTCCCGGTCTACAAGCGCGTTGACACTTGCGCTGCCGAGTTCGCCACTGATACCGCCTATATGTATTCGACCTACGAGGAAGAATGCGAAGCAGCGCCGTCGGGTCGCGACAAGATCATCATCCTCGGTGGTGGTCCAAACCGTATCGGTCAGGGCATCGAGTTCGACTACTGCTGCGTACACGCCGCCCTCGCTCTGCGCGAAGACGGGTACGAGACCATCATGGTCAACTGCAACCCGGAAACCGTTTCCACTGACTACGACACTTCCGACCGTCTGTACTTCGAATCGGTAACCCTGGAAGACGTGCTGGAAATCTGCCGCGTCGAGAAGCCGAAAGGCGTCATCGTCCAGTACGGCGGCCAGACCCCGCTGAAACTGGCTCGCGCCCTGGAAGCCGCTGGCGTGCCGATCATCGGCACCAGCCCTGACGCCATCGACCGTGCCGAAGACCGTGAGCGCTTCCAGCAAATGGTTGAGCGCCTGAACCTGCGTCAGCCGCCAAACGCTACCGTGCGCAGCGAAGACGAAGCCATTCGCGCTGCGGCCAAGATCGGTTATCCGCTGGTGGTTCGCCCGTCCTACGTGTTGGGCGGCCGTGCGATGGAAATCGTCTACGAAGAAGAAGAGCTCAAGCGCTATCTGCGTGATGCAGTGAAAGTGTCCAACGACAGCCCGGTGCTGCTCGACCACTTCCTCAACTGCGCCATCGAGATGGACGTGGATGCGGTCTGCGACGGCAAAGACGTGGTCATCGGCGCGATCATGCAGCACATCGAACAGGCTGGCGTTCACTCCGGTGACTCCGCTTGCTCGCTGCCGCCGTACTCGCTGCCGGCGCACATCCAGGACGAGATGCGCGAACAGGTCAAGAAAATGGCCCTGGAACTGGGCGTTGTCGGCCTGATGAACGTGCAATTGGCGCTACAAGGCGAAGATATCTACGTTATCGAAGTCAACCCGCGCGCTTCCCGTACCGTGCCGTTCGTATCCAAGTGCATCGGTGTTTCCCTGGCCATGATCGCGGCTCGCGTGATGGCGGGTAAAACCCTGAAAGAAATCGGCTTCACCAAAGAAATCATCCCGAACTTCTACAGCGTGAAAGAGGCGGTCTTCCCGTTCGCCAAATTCCCTGGCGTTGACCCGATCCTCGGCCCAGAGATGAAGTCGACCGGTGAAGTGATGGGTGTCGGCGACACCTTCGGTGAAGCATTCGCCAAAGCCCAGATGGGCGCGAGCGAAGTGCTGCCAACCGGTGGCACTGCATTCATCAGTGTGCGTGACGATGACAAACCACTGGTTGCAGGCGTGGCCCGTGATCTGATCAACTTGGGCTTCGAAGTGGTTGCCACTGCCGGTACTGCCAAGCTGATCGAAGCCGCAGGCCTGAAAGTGCGTCGTGTGAACAAGGTGACCGAGGGTCGTCCGCACGTGGTCGACATGATCAAGAATGACGAAGTCACGCTGATCATCAACACCACCGAAGGTCGCCAGTCGATCGCCGATTCCTACTCCATTCGTCGTAATGCCTTGCAGCACAAGATTTACTGCACCACCACCATTGCTGCTGGCGAAGCTATCTGTGAAGCGCTGAAATTCGGTCCGGAAAAGACCGTGCGTCGCTTGCAGGATCTACACGCAGGATTGAAGGCATGAGCATAACCAAGTACCCAATGACAGTTCAGGGCGCGAAAGCCCTGGAAGAAGAACACACTCACCTGACCAAGGTCGTCCGTCCGAAGCTCAGCCAGGACATCGGGACGGCCCGCGAGTTGGGTGACCTGAAAGAGAACGCGGAATACCATGCCGCCCGCGAACAGCAGGGCATGGTCGAGGCGCGGATTCGTGACATCGAAGGCCGGATTCAGAATCAGGTCATCATTGATGTCACGACCATTCCTCATACCGGCAAAGTGATCTTCGGTACCACCGTCGAAATCGCCAACGTCGAGACTGATGAAAGCGTCACTTACCACATCGTGGGTGAGGATGAGGCTGACTTCAAACTCGGCAAGATTTCGGTCGGTTCGCCTCTGGCCCGCGCCTTGATCGGCAAGGAAGAGGGCGATACGGTCGCCGTGAAAACGCCAGGCGGCGTTATCGAGTACGAGATTGTCGAAGTCCGTCACATTTGAAACCGGGCGCCCGCTGCATGCGGGCGCCATGCTTTGGCAGCTGACCCAGATGTTGTGGGTTGGCGGTCTCTGGCTGATTCATTTCGGTTTGCAGCCGGCGTTGGTCAAGATTGGCCTGGCGCCGCTGTTGATCGACGAAGTTGCCAGTGCATTTGAAGTGCTGGTGGTGGGTTTTTCCGCTGCATGCGTGATATTTCAGGCTTTGGTGCTTTTGCAGGCCGAAGGCCTTGCCAGTCTATGGCGGGATTTTCGCGGGCAGGTGCTGTTGATGGCGTTGTACGCGTGTGCGATGTATGTCGCAGTGCGTGTCGGCTGGCCGGATGCGCAGCGCTGGCAGGTGTTCAGTTATCTGGTGCTGGGGTTTTCCGGGCTGGTGCTGGTGATGCAACCGGTACCGGGATGGAGTGGCAGGGTGCGCGAAGCACACCCTTGACCCTTGTCATCACTTGAAGCGATGAACGTTCGACAGCTGCTTGTTGACGCTGAAGTTCTTGCGGTAAAGCAGTGCCATCTTGCCGATGACCTGAACCAGATCAGCCTTGCCGACCTTGCACAGTTCTGCAATGGACGCCAGGCGCGACTCGCGATCGAGGATGTTGAGCTTGATTTTGATCAGCTCGTGATCCGCCAAAGCGCGTTCAAGTTCGGCTAACACACCTTCAGTCAAACCGTTGTCAGCCACAGTCAGAACTGGTTTCAGATGGTGGCCAATGGATTTGTACTGTTTCTTCTGCTCTGGAGTGAGCGGCATAATCTGACCCTTTCGTCTGGATTCTGTAAAATGGCGGCCATTTTACCCGAGGGTTCGTGGATCCGCCCAACTAATCACGACCCTTATCATCGAGGTGCCCAATGGCGCGTTCCAAGACAAGCCTTGGTTGGCTGAAAAGACATGTCAATGATCCCTATGTGAAGCAGGCGCAGAAGGATGGCTACCGTTCGCGTGCGAGTTACAAACTTCTGGAGGTCCAGGAGAAATACAAGCTGATCCGTCCTGGCATGAGCGTTGTCGATCTGGGTGCGGCGCCTGGTGGCTGGTCTCAGGTCACTAGCCGACTGATCGGTGGTCAGGGGCGTCTGATCGCCTCGGACATCCTGGAGATGGACAGTATTCCTGACGTGACTTTCATCCAGGGGGACTTCACCGAAGACGCAGTGCTCGCGCGCATCCTTGAAGCCGTGGGTAATTCGCAGGTGGACCTTGTGATTTCCGATATGGCCCCCAATATGAGTGGTACGCCTGAAGTGGATATGCCCAAAGCCATGTTCCTTTGCGAGCTGGCTCTTGATTTGGCGGAGCGGATACTCAAGCCGGGTGGTAATTTTGTTATCAAGATCTTTCAGGGCGAAGGTTTCGATGTTTACCTGAAGGACGCTCGCAAGAAGTTCGACAAGATCCAGATGATCAAGCCGGACTCGTCACGGGGCAGCTCCAGAGAGCAATACATGCTGGCTTGGGGATATCGCGGCCGCAGCGAGTAAAGTGACGTGATTCGACCAGGGCGATAGGTTTTTCGCATTTTGCTCCGGACGCATTAACGAATATTGTGTAGAAAGTGTTTCACAAAGGGTTACAGACGGCGCCTGCCAGAGTTGTAGGTAATGTAGTAAGTTAGGCCGGTGAATATCATGCGAAGCGCGCGCCAGTAGCGGAGCTTGCTTCAGAGGGTAGTTAATTGAACGATATGGCAAAGAATCTGATCCTGTGGTTGATCATCGCGGCTGTCCTGGTGACGGTGATGAACAACTTCTCCAGCCCTAACGAGCCGCAGACCCTCAACTATTCCGACTTCATCCAGCAGGTCAAGGATGGCAAGGTCGAGCGCGTAGCCGTTGATGGTTATGTGATTACCGGCAAACGCAGCGATGGCGACAGCTTCAAGACCATTCGTCCGGCTATTCAGGACAATGGCCTGATCGGCGATCTGGTCGACAACCACGTTGTGGTTGAAGGCAAGCAGCCTGAGCAGCAAAGCATCTGGACCCAGCTTCTGGTGGCCAGCTTCCCGATCCTGGTGATCATCGCGGTGTTCATGTTCTTCATGCGCCAGATGCAGGGCGGTGCCGGTGGCAAGGGCGGGCCGATGAGCTTTGGCAAGAGCAAGGCGCGCCTGCTGTCCGAAGATCAGGTGAAAACCACTTTGGCTGACGTTGCCGGTTGCGATGAAGCCAAGGAAGAAGTTGGTGAACTGGTTGAGTTCCTCCGTGATCCGGGCAAGTTCCAGCGTCTGGGCGGTCGAATTCCTCGCGGTGTATTGATGGTCGGTCCTCCGGGTACCGGTAAAACCTTGCTGGCCAAGGCAATTGCCGGCGAAGCCAAGGTGCCGTTCTTCACCATTTCCGGTTCCGACTTTGTCGAGATGTTCGTTGGTGTCGGTGCGAGCCGCGTCCGTGACATGTTCGAGCAGGCCAAGAAGCACGCTCCTTGCATCATCTTCATTGATGAAATCGACGCCGTCGGTCGCCACCGTGGTGCCGGCATGGGCGGTGGTCACGATGAGCGTGAGCAGACTCTCAACCAGCTGCTGGTTGAGATGGACGGCTTTGAAATGAATGACGGCATCATCGTGATCGCTGCAACCAACCGTCCTGACGTACTCGACCCTGCGCTGCTGCGTCCGGGCCGTTTCGACCGGCAGGTTGTGGTTGGTCTGCCGGACATCCGTGGTCGCGAACAGATTCTCAAGGTTCACATGCGTAAAGTGCCGATGGGTGACGACGTCGCTCCAGGTGTTATCGCGCGTGGTACCCCGGGCTTCTCCGGTGCCGATCTGGCCAACCTGGTCAACGAAGCTTCGCTTTTCGCTGCTCGCAGCGGCAAGCGCATCGTCGAGATGAAGGAATTCGAGCTGGCCAAAGACAAGATCATGATGGGCGCCGAGCGCAAATCGATGGTCATGTCCGAAAAAGAAAAGCAGAACACCGCTTATCACGAGGCTGGCCACGCTATTGTTGGTCGCGTCGTGCCTGAGCATGATCCGGTCTACAAAGTCTCGATCATTCCACGCGGTCGTGCACTGGGTGTGACGATGTTCCTGCCGGAAGAGGATCGCTATAGCCTGTCCAAGCGTGCGTTGATCAGTCAGATCTGCTCGCTGTACGGCGGCCGTATCGCTGAAGAAATGACCCTGGGCTTCGACGGTGTTACCACCGGTGCTTCCAACGACATCATGCGTGCAAGTCAGATTGCGCGAAACATGGTGACCAAGTGGGGCTTGTCGGAAAAACTTGGTCCGCTGATGTATGCCGAAGAAGAGGGAGAAGTGTTCCTCGGTCGCGGCGGTGGTGGCCAGGCTGCCAGCTTCTCTGGTGATACCGCCAAGCTGATCGACTCCGAAGTACGCAGCATCATTGATCAGTGCTACGGCACGGCCAAGCAGATCCTCACGGACAACCGTGACAAGCTCGATGCGATGGCTGATGCTTTGATGAAGTACGAGACAATCGACGCTGAACAGATCGACGACATCATGGCTGGCCGTACGCCTCGCGAGCCTCGCGATTGGTCGGGTGGTACCGGTACACCGCCGCCGCCAGTTGTCCAGGATGAGCGTCCGGAAACACCGATCGGCGGCCCGGCTGCTGACGTTTAAGGTTTGAAATGACTTCTGTTCAGTCCCTGACCCGGTTGCCTTGCGGCAACCGGGTTCTTGATTTGGCCCAGACGCATGTCATGGGCATTCTCAATGTCACTCCCGATTCCTTTTCCGATGGCGGCCGATATAACCAGCTCGACGAGGCCCTGCGTCACGCCGAAGCCATGGTTGCGGCTGGCGCGACGTTAATTGATGTTGGCGGCGAATCCACTCGCCCTGGCGCCCGCGCGGTGTCACCGCTGGAAGAGCTCGAGCGCGTGGCGCCTATTGTCGAGCTGATCAATCGCGAACTCGACGTGATCATCTCGGTCGATACGTCGACACCTGCCGTGATGCGCGAAACCGCGCGGCTGGGGGCAGGGTTGATCAACGATGTGCGATCGCTACGGCGTGATGGGGCACTGGACGCGGCAGCGGCAACCGGTTTGCCGGTCTGCCTGATGCATATGCTCGGAGAGCCGGGTGATATGCAGGACAATCCTCAATACGATGATGTCACTCGGGAAGTGGGCGAGTTTCTCGCCGAGCGCATGGCGCGATGTGCATTGGCAGGTATTCCGGCTGATCGAATCATCCTTGATCCCGGCTTTGGCTTCGCCAAAACCCTGCAGCACAATCTAAGCTTGTTCAAGCATATGGAAGCCCTGCATGCGCTGGGCCGCCCCTTGCTGGTGGGTGTTTCGCGCAAGAGCATGATCGGGCATGCATTGAATCGTCCTGTGGGCGAACGTTTGTATGGTGGTCTGGCTCTGGCTGCACTGGCGTCGGTCAAGGGTGCGCGTATATTGCGTGTCCATGATGTGGCGCAAACGATAGATGTCGTGCGAATGATCGCGGCCGTCGAATCAGCCGAATAAGAATGATGGAGCACTTATGAGCAAGAAATATTTTGGTACTGACGGCATTCGTGGTCGAGTCGGTGAATATCCGATTACTCCTGACTTCATGCTCAAGCTTGGCTGGGCTGCCGGCATGGCGTTCCGCAAGATGGGTACCTGCAAGGTACTGGTCGGCAAAGACACGCGAATTTCCGGCTACATGTTCGAGTCGGCGCTCGAGGCTGGTCTGACATCGGCAGGTGCCGATGTCATGTTGCTCGGTCCAATGCCGACGCCCGCCATCGCTTACCTGGCGCGCACGTTCCAGGCTGAGGCCGGTATTGTGATCAGTGCTTCGCACAACCCGCATGATGATAACGGCATCAAATTCTTCTCCGGAAAAGGCACCAAGCTTCCGGACGAGCTGGAGTTGATGATCGAAGAGCTGCTCGACACCCCGATGACCGTGGTCGAGTCGAGCAAGATCGGCAAGGTGTCGCGGATCAACGATGCGTCAGGCCGTTACATTGAATTCTGCAAGAGCAGTGTGCCTACCGGCACCACTTTTTCCGGGCTGAAAATTGTCATCGACTGCGCCCACGGCGCCACCTATAAGGTTGCTCCAAGCGTTTTCCGTGAGCTTGGTGCAGACGTTGTCGTTCTATCGGCCCAACCCAATGGCCTGAATATCAATGACAACTGCGGTTCGACCCATATGGGTCAGCTGCAGGCGGCAGTATTGTCAGAGCACGCTGACCTGGGCATCGCCTTTGATGGTGATGGCGATCGAGTATTGATGGTCGATCACACCGGCGCCATCGTCGATGGCGACGAGTTGCTGTTCATCATTGCGCGTGATTTGCATGAGCGTGGAAAGCTGCAGGGCGGCGTGGTCGGCACCCTGATGAGTAACCTTGGTCTGGAATTGGCGCTCGTCGATCTTTCGATTCCATTCATTCGTGCCAATGTCGGCGATCGCTATGTGATCGCTGAATTGCTGGAGCGTAATTGGCTGGTCGGTGGTGAAAACTCTGGACATGTCGTTTGCTTCAATCACACCACGACGGGCGACGCGATCATTGCGGCTCTGCAAGTGCTGATGGCGCTCAAAACGCGTAACGAAGGCCTGGCGCTAGCTCGCCAAGCGTTGCGCAAGTGTCCTCAGGTGCTGATCAATGTGCGTTTCGGCGGTGGCGAAAGCCCTCTGGAACATCCGGCAGTCAAGGAAGCCAGTGCGCGCGTAACCCAGGCAATGGCGGGGCGTGGGCGTGTGCTCCTGCGCAAGTCCGGCACAGAGCCTCTGGTGCGCGTGATGGTTGAAGGCGAGGACGAAACCCTTGTTCGCGGCTATGCCGAAGAACTGGCGAAACTGGTAACTGAAGTTTCTGCCTGATACGGCTTGCAAGCCATGATTGTGTTGGGTAACATCTGCGCCCACTTTGACCGACGAGGTACAGCATGCGTCGCCCTATGGTAGCTGGTAACTGGAAGATGCACGGTACCCGCGCCAGCGTCGCTGAGCTGATCAATGGCCTTCGTCATCTGGCCTTGCCAAGCGGTGTTGATGTCGCAGTATTCCCGCCTTGCTTGCATATCAATCAAGTGATTGATGGCTTGAAAGGCAAGTCGATTTCGGTCGGCGCGCAGAATTCTGCGGTGGAATCCATGCAAGGTGCGTTGACCGGTGAGATTGCACCGAGTCAGTTGGTGGATGCAGGTTGTTCCCTGGTGCTTGTCGGGCACTCCGAACGCCGTCAGATAATGGGCGAGCGAGACGGAATGCTGAATCGCAAGTTCGCAGCGGCACAGGCATGTGGCTTGATTCCGGTGTTGTGTATAGGGGAAACCCTTGAGCAGCGCGAAGCCGGTAAAACTCTTGAGGTTGTCGGGCGTCAGCTGGGCAGCATTATTGAGGAGCTGGGTGTAGGTGCTTTTGCCAAGGCGGTAATAGCTTACGAGCCGGTCTGGGCCATTGGTACCGGGCTGACCGCAACGCCGCAGCAGGCTCAGGATGTGCATAAAGCCATTCGTGAGCAGTTGGCGGCAGAGAATTCTGAAGTCGCACGAGGTGTGCGGCTTCTATACGGCGGCAGCGTGAAGGCGGCCAATGCGGTCGAACTGTTCGGCATGCCGGATATCGATGGGGGGCTCATTGGTGGAGCTTCCCTGAATGCAGATGAGTTCGGTGCGATCTGTCGCGCCGCGGGAAACTGAAAAAATGCTGGAAACAGTCGTAGTCGTTTTTCATCTGCTGGGTGCATTGGGCGTAGTTGCTCTGGTTTTGCTGCAGCAGGGTAAGGGTGCGGACGCTGGCGCGTCTTTCGGAGCAGGTGCTTCAAATACTGTCTTCGGAAGCCAAGGTTCCTCTACCTTTCTTAGTAAGTTTACTGCTATACTTGCCGCCGGTTTCTTCATAACCAGCTTGGGGTTAGGTTACTTTGCTAAAGAGAAAGCTCATCAGCTGACTCAAGCAGGTTTGCCAGATCCAGCAGTGTTGGAAGTACCTAAGCAACAACAACCGGCTTCTGATGATGTCCCGGTGCTTCAAGAGCAAAAGTCGGCTTCTCCAGCGACTGACGTACCTCCAGCTCAAGAGCAAAAGTAAGAAGGGTTTCATTGTAGTTTTGCCGAGGTGGTGGAATTGGTAGACACGCAACCTTGAGGTGGTTGTGCCCATAGGGTGTAGGGGTTCGAGTCCCCTTCTCGGTACCAATTAGTCAGGATAGCCCGCTGTTGCGGGCTTTCTTGCAGGTGGAAGGTAGATTGACCCTATAAGGGATCGGTCGTATACTTCCGCCCCAGCTTTGTCGCGGGGTGGAGCAGTCTGGTAGCTCGTCGGGCTCATAACCCGAAGGTCGTCGGTTCAAATCCGGCCCCCGCAACCAGTTTAAAGAGCCCCTTTTAAGGGGCTTTTTGTTAGCTGGACACTTTCAACGCCGCTGTTCGACGGCGTTTCAAGGATGGGCGTTTCGCCCATTTTTTTATTCTGCATAGCATGCACATACATGCACTAGGGGGTTCAGGTGTCGAGCAAGCTAGAAGAGTTGCAGGCCTTGCTGGCCCCGGTGGTCGTGGCCCTAGGCTATGAATGCTGGGGTATTGAGTTTTCGGCTCAAGGTCGTCACTCGATGTTGCGCGTTTATATCGATAAAGAGGGCGGTGTGCTGGTGGACGATTGCGCCATTGTCAGCCGTCAGATCAGCGGAGTCCTGGATGTTGAAGATCCAATCACCGTTGAATACACCCTCGAAGTTTCCTCGCCTGGCATGGAGCGCCCACTGTTCACTATCGAGCAGTTCGCCCAGTTTGTCGGTGCACAAGTGAAGATCAAGCTGCGCTCGCCTTTTGAAGGTCGACGCAACTTTCAGGGCCTTCTGCGCGGTGTAGAAGAACAGGATGTCGTGGTGCAGGTAGATGACCATGAGTTTCTGTTGCCGATCGATATGATCGACAAGGCCAACATTATTCCCAGTTTTGACTGAGACGCGGATCCCGCGGATCCAATGGCTTGCGAAAGGCGAGGCGTACGATGAGCAAAGAAGTACTGCTGGTTGTTGAGTCGGTATCCAATGAAAAGGGCGTACCGGCAAGCGTAATTTTTGAAGCGCTGGAGCTGGCTCTGGCCACTGCTACCAAAAAGCGTTTTGAAGACGAAGTTGACCTGCGTGTGGAAATTAACCGCCACACCGGGGCATACGAAACTTTCCGTCGCTGGACGGTCGTCGAAGAGAATGATCTTGACGATCCGGCTATCGAAACCTGGCCGAGCAAGGTTGCCGAAACGCATCCTGGTGCCAACGTTGGCGACGTCGTTGAAGAAAAAATCGATTCCATCGAGTTCGGCCGCATTGCTGCACAGACTGCCAAGCAAGTCATTGTGCAGAAAGTGCGTGAAGCCGAGCGCGCTCAAGTGGTCGACGCCTATCGCGAACGCCTTGGAGAAATCATCTCCGGCACCGTGAAGAAAGTGACCCGCGACAACGTGATCGTCGATCTGGGCAACAACGCCGAGGCGTTGCTGGCTCGTGAAGACATCATTTCTCGCGAAACCTTCCGTGTCGGCGTGCGTCTGCGTGCGCTGCTCAAGGAAATCCGCACCGAGAACCGCGGCCCGCAGCTGATCCTGTCGCGTACCGCGCCGGAAATGCTGATCGAGCTGTTCCGCATCGAAGTGCCGGAAATTGCTGAAGGTCTGATCGAAGTAATGGCTGCGTCCCGTGACCCGGGTTCGCGTGCCAAGATCGCCGTCCGCTCCAAGGACAAACGCATCGACCCGCAAGGCGCTTGCATCGGTATGCGCGGTTCGCGCGTCCAGGCAGTGTCGGGTGAGTTGGGCGGTGAGCGTGTTGATATCGTCCTGTGGGACGACAACCCGGCTCAGTTCGTGATCAACGCCATGTCCCCGGCCGAGGTTGCGGCAATTATCGTTGACGAAGATGCCCATGCAATGGACATCGCCGTTGGCGCAGACAATCTGGCTCAGGCCATCGGTCGTGGTGGTCAGAACGTGCGTCTGGCAAGCCAGTTGACTGGCTGGACCCTGAACGTGATGACCGAATCGGACATCCAGGCTAAGCAGCAAGCAGAAACCGGCGACATCCTGCGCAACTTCATCGACGAGCTGGAAGTTGACGAAGACCTGGCGCAGGTGCTGGTAGATGAAGGCTTCACCAGCCTGGAAGAGATTGCCTACGTACCGTTGGAAGAAATGCTCAACATCGACGGCTTTGACGAAGATACCGTCAACGAGCTTCGCGCTCGTGCCAAGGATCGTTTGTTGACCAAAGCCATCGCTACTGAGGAAAAGCTGGCAGACGCCCATCCGGCCGAAGACCTGCTCTCGCTTGAGGGTATGGACAAGGATTTGGCGATGGAACTGGCGGTGCGCGGCGTAATTACCCGCGAAGACCTGGCCGAGCAGTCTATTGACGACCTGCTCGACATCGACGGCATTGACGATGATCGTGCCGGCAAGTTGATCATGGCCGCCCGAGCCCATTGGTTCGAGTAATTAGGCGCGGCCTGAGGAGAGAAGTGCATGACGCAAGTCACGGTGAAACAACTGGCCGATGAGGTCAAAACACCGGTAGAGCGCCTGTTGCAGCAGATGCGTGAGGCAGGTCTGCCGCACACCGCCGCCGAAGAAAATGTGACTGACAGTGAGAAGCAATCTTTGCTGACTCACTTGAAAAGCAGCCACAAGGCGAAAGTGGAAGAACCACGCAAGATCACGCTGCAGCGTAAAACCACCAGCACCCTGCGTGTGGCTGGTAGCAAGAGCATCAGCGTTGAAGTTCGCAAAAAGAAAGTTTTCGTACAGCGCAGCCCGGAAGAAATCGAAGCCGAGCGCAAGCGTGAACTGGATGAGCGTCGCGCAGTAGAAAATGCTGCCCGCCAGAAGACTGAGCAAGAAGCCAAGCAGCGCGCCGAAGAAGAAGCACGCCGCAATCCTGGCTCTGCGCAAACCGCGACTAGCGCCGCCGTTGCAGCTCCTGCTGCAGTTGCTGAGCCGGTACGTGAAAGCGCGCCGGTGGTTGCCGCTGCTCCAGCGCCGTCTGCTGACGTTCGTAACAAGCAGAACGAACAGCGCCGTCCGGACAAACCACGTGCCGACGATAACAATCGTCGCAGTGGCGGTGGTGATGGCGAGCGCAAAAACGCTCCGCATCGCGCATCGGTCAAAGAGAAAGCGCCAGCGCCACGTGTTGCGCCACGTACTACCGACGAAGAAAGCGATGGCTTCCGTCGTGGTGGTCGCGGCAAGGCCAAGCTGAAGAAGCGCAACGCTCACGGTTTCCAGAGCCCAACCGGCCCTGTCGTGCGTGATGTGCAGATCGGCGAGACCATCACTGTTGGCGATCTCGCCAATCAGATGTCGGTCAAGGCCGCTGAAATCATCAAGTTCATGTTCAAACTGGGCACTCCAGCGACCATCAACCAGGTGCTTGATCAGGAAACTGCTCAACTGGTAGCCGAAGAACTGGGCCACAAAGTGACCTTGGTCAGCGACACCGCCCTGGAAGATTCCCTGGCCGAGTCCCTGAAGTTTGAAGGTGAGTCGTTCTCCCGTGCGCCAGTTGTGACCGTAATGGGCCACGTTGACCACGGTAAGACGTCGCTGCTCGACTACATCCGTCGTGCCAAGGTAGCTGCTGGCGAAGCCGGCGGTATCACCCAGCACATCGGTGCGTACCACGTTGAAACCGAACGCGGCATGGTTACCTTCCTCGACACCCCTGGTCACGCCGCGTTTACCGCAATGCGTGCCCGTGGTGCCAAGGCGACCGACATCGTGATCCTGGTAGTTGCAGCGGACGACGGCGTGATGCCGCAGACCATTGAAGCTGTTCAGCACGCGGTAGCCGCTGGCGTTCCACTGGTTGTTGCAGTGAACAAGATCGACAAGCCGGGCGCTGATCTCGATCGCATCCGTAGTGAACTGTCGGTTCACGGCGTGACGTCGGAAGAGTGGGGCGGTGAAACGCCGTTCGTATCGGTTTCGGCGAAACTCGGTACTGGCGTGGACGACCTGCTTGAAGCCGTTCTGCTGCAAGCTGAAGTTCTCGAACTGAAAGCAACTCCGTCGGCTCCAGGTCGTGGTGTTGTGGTTGAATCGCGTCTCGACAAAGGTCGTGGCCCGGTTGCAACCGTTCTGGTGCAAGACGGTACCCTGCGCCAAGGCGACATGGTTCTGGTCGGTTCGAACTATGGCCGCGTGCGTGCCATGCTCGACGAGAACGGCAAGCCAATCAAGGAAGCCGGTCCTTCCATCCCTGTCGAGATTCTCGGCCTGGACGGTACCCCGGACGCTGGCGACGAGATGAGTGTGGTTGCCGACGAGAAGAAAGCCCGTGAAGTGGCTCTGTTCCGTCAAGGCAAGTTCCGCGAAGTCAAACTGGCTCGCGCTCACGCCGGCAAGCTGGAAAACATCTTCGAAAACATGGGTCAGGCAGAGAAGAAGACGCTCAATATCGTCCTCAAATCTGACGTCCGTGGTTCGTTGGAAGCTCTGCAAGGCGCTCTGAATGGCCTGGGCAACGACGAAGTGCAAGTGCGCGTAGTTGGCGGCGGTGTCGGTGGTATCACCGAGTCCGATGCCAACCTGGCACTGGCTTCGAGCGCTGTACTGTTCGGCTTCAACGTGCGTGCCGATGCTGGCGCACGGAAGATCGTCGAGCAGGAAGGTCTGGATATGCGTTACTACAACGTGATCTACGACATCATCGAAGACGTCAAGAAAGCCCTGACCGGTATGCTCGGCAGCGATGTTCGCGAGAACATTCTGGGTGTCGCAGAAGTGCGTGACGTGTTCCGTTCGCCGAAGTTTGGCGCGATCGCAGGCTGCATGGTGATCGAAGGTGTTGTGCACCGTAACCGTCCGATCCGTGTACTGCGTGAAGACATCGTTATCTTCGAAGGCGAGCTGGAATCCCTGCGCCGCTTCAAGGATGACGCTTCCGAAGTACGTGCCGGCATGGAATGCGGTATCGGCGTGAAGAGCTACAACGACGTCAAAGTCGGCGACAAGATCGAAGTCTTCGAGAAGGTTCAGGTTGCTCGCAGCCTCTAACTCGCGCACTTCAAGGGCCACGTCGGGCCGTCGCATGAAAATGCGCGGCACGGCGTCAGGACTCTAAACGCAACGCCCGGTCTGGCTTTTGTCAGGCCGGGCGTTTGCCGCTTTCAGACCTTGCGGGTTTCACCGTGGGGCAGTAACAGGTAACAAATCATGGCAAAAGAATACAGCCGTACCCAACGTATCGGCGATCAGATGCAGCGTGAGCTGGCCCAGCTGATCCGTCGTGAAGTCAAAGATCCGCGCGTCGGCCTGGTGACTATTACCGCAGTGGAAGTCAGCCGTGACGTCGGTCACGCCAAGATTTTCATCACCGTGATGGGGCAGGACAACGCAGAAGACATCGCGCAAAGCATCAAGGTACTGAATGCCGCCGCAGGTTTCCTGCGTATGCAACTGGCCCGCGAAATGAAGCTGCGCAGCGTGCCGCAATTGCACTTCCACTACGACGAATCCGTTGTCCGTGGTGCGCACCTGTCGGCGCTGATCGAGCGCGCTGTTGCTGAAGACAATCAGCACGTTGTCGTTCCAGCACCTGAAGACACCAAGGAGTAACTCGGTGGCTCAGGTCAAACGTATCCGTCGTAACGTCAGCGGCATCATCCTGCTCGACAAGCCGCTGGGGTTCACCTCAAACGCTGCGCTGCAGAAGGTTCGCTGGCTGCTCAACGCCGAGAAAGCCGGGCATACTGGCAGTCTCGACCCACTGGCCACCGGCGTACTGCCGCTGTGCTTCGGTGAGGCCACCAAGTTCTCGCAGTACCTGCTCGATTCCGACAAGGGTTATGAAACCCTGGCGCAGTTGGGCAAGACCACCACCACGGCGGATGCCGAAGGTGAGGTTTTGCAGGAGCGCCCGGTGACCGTTGGTCGCGCCGATGTCGAGGCTGCGTTGCCGAATTTTCGCGGCCAAATCAGTCAGATACCACCGATGTACTCAGCGCTCAAGCGTGATGGTCAGCCGCTGTACAAGCTGGCACGTGCAGGCGAAGTAGTGGAGCGTGAACCGCGTTCTGTTACTATTGCGCGCTTGGAATTACTGGCCTTCGAAGGCGATACTGCGCGGCTTGCGGTGGATTGCAGCAAGGGCACCTATATTCGCACCCTGGTGGAGGATATTGGTGAGCAACTCGGTTGTGGTGCGTACGTCGCAGAATTGCGCCGTACCCAGGCCGGGCCTTTCACCCTGGCGCAGACCGTTACCCTCGAAGAGCTTGAAGCGGTACATGCCGAAGGCGGTAACGAAGCGGTTGACCGCTTCCTGATGCCATCGGACAGCGGCTTGCTGGATTGGCCGCTGCTGCACTTTTCGGAAGCGAGCGCGTTCTACTGGCTCAACGGCCAGCCGGTACGTGCCCCGGATGCTCCGAAGTTCGGCATGGTTCGGGTACAGGATCACAATGGTCGCTTCATCGGTATCGGTGAAGTGAGCGAAGACGGGCGCATCGCGCCACGTCGTTTGATTCGGTCAGAATGACCGAAACCAGCCTGTGTAACAGCAGGCTGGCGAGTGTGGCTGTTAACAGGCACGGTCACGACTCATTTATAGATACAGGGATTTGTCCCTGGCCTGTTGAAGCTGTTTCCCTGAAACAGTTTCCTGATAAAAGGATTGCCTCATGGCTCTCGACGTTCAAGAAAAAGCTCAAATCGTTGCTGACTACCAGCAAGCTGTTGGTGACACTGGTTCGCCAGAAGTGCAAGTTGCACTGCTGACCCACAACATCAACAAGCTGCAGGGTCACTTCAAGGCCAACGGTAAAGATCACCACTCCCGTCGTGGTCTGATCCGCATGGTAAACCAGCGTCGCAAGCTGCTGGACTACCTGAAAGGCAAGGATCTGGGTCGTTATCAGACTCTGATCGGTCGCCTGGGTCTGCGTCGCTAATAAGCGATTGCGCTCTGAGGTTGGTTGTTTGTCAGACGTCCGCGGTTTTCCGCGGGCTTCGGGCAGGCTCCCAGCCTCAAGTTTTATCTGGATACACGTTTTACCCTGGACAGGCGTCGGGCCGATTCCCGGCATTGCCCAAGAATTTCGCAAGAAACCAGTTCCCCAAGAGCCACAAAGAAGGTAGGACACCGTGAACCCGGTAATCAAAAAATTCCAGTTCGGTCAGTCGACCGTTACCCTCGAGACAGGCCGTATTGCCCGTCAAGCCTCCGGCGCAGTGCTGGTTACTGTTGATGACGACGTGACCGTACTGGTGACCGTTGTTGGCGCCAAGCACGCAGACCCAAGCAAAGGCTTCTTTCCTCTTTCCGTTCACTACCAGGAAAAGACTTACGCTGCCGGTAAGATCCCTGGCGGTTTCTTCAAGCGCGAAGGCCGTCCTTCCGAGAAGGAAACCCTGACTTCCCGACTGATCGACCGTCCGATCCGTCCGCTGTTCCCAGAAGGTTTCATGAACGAAGTGCAGGTTGTCTGCACCGTCGTTTCCACCAGCAAAAAGACCGATCCGGACGTCGCTGCGATGATCGGTACTTCGGCTGCCCTAGCCATCTCGGGCATCCCGTTCGACGGTCCGATCGGCGCCGCTCGCGTTGCTTTCCACGAAAGCACCGGCTACCTGCTGAACCCGACTTACGAGCAACAGAAAGCATCGAGCCTGGACATGGTCGTTGCCGGTACCTCGGAAGCCGTGTTGATGGTTGAATCGGAAGCCAAAGAGCTGACCGAAGACCAGATGCTGGGCGCTGTACTGTTTGCTCACGACGAGTTCCAGGTTGTGATCAACGCTGTTAAAGAACTGGCTGCTGAAGCTGCCAAGCCTACCTGGGCCTGGGCTCCACAAGCCGAAGCGACTGAACTGCTGGGCGCTATCCGCTCCGAGTTCGGCACTGCGATCTCCGACGCCTACACCATCACAGTCAAGGCCGACCGTTATGCTCGCCTGGGCGAGTTGAAGGATCAGGTTGTGGCCAAGCTGTCCGGTGAAGAAGGCCAGCCTTCGTCCAGCGACGTCAAAGCTGCTTTCGGCGAAATCGAATACCGCACCGTTCGCGAAAACATCGTAAACGGCAAGCCACGTATCGACGGTCGCGACACCAAAACCGTACGTCCGCTGAACATCGAAGTCGGCGTTCTGCCGAAGACTCACGGTTCGGCTTTGTTCACCCGTGGTGAAACCCAGGCTCTGGTAGTCGCGACTCTGGGTACTGCCCGTGACGCACAACTGCTGGACACCCTGGAAGGCGAGAAAAAAGACCCGTTCATGCTGCACTACAACTTCCCTCCGTTCTCGGTGGGCGAGTGTGGTCGCATGGGTGGCGCTGGTCGTCGCGAAATCGGTCACGGCCGTCTGGCCCGTCGTTCGATTGCCGCCATGCTGCCTGCCGCTGACGTGTTCCCGTACACCATCCGTGTTGTCTCGGAAATCACCGAATCGAACGGTTCGAGCTCGATGGCTTCCGTTTGCGGTGCTTCCCTGGCATTGATGGACGCTGGTGTGCCGATGAAGGCGCCGGTTGCCGGTATCGCCATGGGTCTGGTTAAAGAAGGCGAGAAGTTCGCCATTCTTACCGATATCCTCGGTGACGAAGACCACCTGGGCGACATGGACTTCAAAGTAGCGGGTACCGCCAAAGGTGTGACCGCGCTGCAGATGGACATCAAGATCAAGGGCATCACCGAAGAGATCATGGAAATCGCTCTGGGCCAAGCCCTGGAAGCGCGCCTGAACATCCTCGGCCAGATGAACCAGATCATTGGTCAGTCGCGTAACGAGCTGTCGGAAAATGCTCCGACCATGATCGCGATGAAAATCGACACCGACAAGATCCGTGATGTTATCGGTAAAGGTGGCGCGACCATCCGTGCGATCTGCGAAGAAACCAAGGCTTCGATCGACATCGAAGACGACGGTTCGATCAAGATCTTCGGCGAAACCAAGGAAGCTGCTGAAGCTGCACGTCAGCGCGTTCTGGGCATCACCGCTGAAGCCGAGATCGGCAAGATCTACGTCGGCAAGGTTGAGCGCATCGTCGACTTCGGCGCATTCGTCAACATCCTGCCGGGCAAGGACGGTCTGGTTCACATCTCGATGCTGAGCGACGCTCGCGTTGAGAAAGTGACCGACATCCTGAAAGAAGGCCAGGAAGTGGAAGTGCTGGTACTGGACGTGGACAACCGCGGCCGTATCAAGCTGTCCATCAAAGACGTGGCAGCGGCCAAGGCTTCGGGCGTTTAATCACCCCAAAGCTTTAGCGCAATAAAAATGCCCCGCCGTGAAAACGGCGGGGCATTTTTTTGTCTGTGGAAAACCATAAAAAATCGCAGCCTGCGGTGAGCCGTGCAGGCGCTGCGAACTTTGCGTTTGTGAAAACCGGTGCTAGGTTTACTCCACCGCCCGTGTAGCTCAGCCGGTAGAGCAGCGCACTCGTAACGCGAAGGTCGCAGGTTCGATTCCTGTCTCGGGCACGATCCCCTTTATTTCACCTTGCGGCTCAGATCCTCGACGGTACGTTTGAGCTGGTCCATCGCTCGGTCCTGATCGTTGATCTTCTGCTTCAGGTTCGAAATCTCACTGCTGCTCGAATTGGAGCTTGAGCCACTGTTGCGCTTGAGCTCTTCAACCTGGCGGCCGAGAGTATCCAGCTCACGATCCTGTTCTTTGACCTTGTTCTTCAACTCGTCGAGTTCCTTGCCGCTGGAGCTGGAACTGGAGCCGCTGCTGCGCTTGAGTTCTTCGATCTGGCGCGATTGATCGCTGACGGTGTCACGCATCTTTTTCAGTTCATCAATGCTGATGTCACTTCGGATGACGACGTCTTTGCCGTAATCGTTGTGAATCAGAGGAACCTTGTCGCCATATGACGGGCTGCTGTTGCTCAACTCAACAGCCATTGCGCTTGCCGGCAACGCCAGAGCGGCGATCAGAGCAGTCGTGGACACAACAGAAGAAATTTTCAAAAAGCTGCGCATCACTGGTTTTCCTTGTGAACAGCGGATGAGTGCCGAAGTGGCACATCGCTATGACTTGGAATCGGCATTTATGTTCCGCAGGTCAGCTTTTTGTGAGAGAGATGTAAAGAGCCGTGTAATTCCTCATGCAAACGTCCTATATTCGGTGCCTGCATGAGCATCGCCCTGCAGTTTTCAGATGATCCCGAATGGTTCCGAAGGCCGGACAATCCGCGTCAGAGAGATCCTTGATGATCCAGATCCATCTTCCATTCCTATGATCAGCGAGAACGACATGACCGAATTAACTCAAGAGCAACGCCACGAACAAGCGCTGGAAAAGTACATTCTTGACGTGCCCGATCTGAAGGAGGAGATCAAGGACTTGAGTGCCGATGATCAGAAAGATCAGATCCAGTGGGCGTTCGAAGACGAAGCTGAATCCCAGGGCTTGCAGCCGTGGGAGCTGACGCTCAAGTACACAAGCACGCCGGAGGAGTTCGAGGCCCAGCGTCTTGTTCTACACAAGGAGGCGGCTGAAGTGCTTGGCGTCGAGTGGGAAGAGTACTGCGAGATGAACAATCTCGTCGTTTGACGAGAGCTGCTAGCTCCAAGCCGCAAGCTACAGGTCAAAGCGGAACAGCTTTGGCTTGCAGCTTGCACCTCTGGACTGGCCGCTACTGTTTAAAGGCTGAGACGCATCGACAGGTCCACCGCCTTCACATCCTTGGTCATCGCGCCAATCGAGATGTAATCCACCCCGGTTTCGGCGATCGGCAGCAGCGTGTTTTCGTTGATGCCGCCGCTGGCCTCCAGTTTTGCCTTGCCGCCGTTCAGGCGCACGGCTTCGCGCATGTCGTCCAGGCTCAGTTCGTCGAGCATGATGATGTCGGCGCCGGCCTCCAGCGCTTCCTTCAGCTCTTGCAGACTTTCCACTTCAATTTCCACAGGTTTGCCCGGGGCAATCTTGTGCGCGGCGGCAATGGCTTGCGCGATCCCACCGCTGGCAGCGATGTGGTTTTCCTTGATCAGAAACGCGTCGTACAAGCCGATGCGGTGGTTGTGGCAACCACCACAGGTCACGGCGTATTTCTGCGCCAGACGCAGGCCTGGCAGGGTCTTGCGGGTGTCGAGCAGCTTGACCTGAGTCTCGCCCACGAAGTCTGCCAAATACTGCGCGCGAGTCGCCACACCGGAAAGCAATTGCAGGAAGTTCAAGGCGCTGCGTTCACCGGTCAATAGCGAACGGGCCGGGCCCTCCAGATGAAACAGTGGCTGATTGGGTTTGACCCGCTCGCCATCGATTACCTGCCAATGCACCGCCACCCGTGGATCGAGCTGGCGAAACACCGCATCGACCCATGCCGTGCCGCAGATAACGGCGTCGTCGCGGGTGATGATGGTGGCTTTGGCCAGGCGTTCGGCCGGGATCAGTTGCGCGGTGATGTCGCCGCTGCCGATGTCTTCGAGCAACGCACGGCGCACGTTGGCTTCGATTTCGGCGGTCAAATCGGCGAGACGTAGATTCGGCATAACGGGCTCCACAAACAAAGTGATTCGATTATAGGGGCATGGCGCGAGCCAACCCAAGGCAAGAACTTGCGTGCCTGGCCGCAGCTGGTCGATTTCTTTGAGTAAACCCCAGTGGGGCGTGGTCAGTTGAGGGTGACTGGGCGGGCATAGGGGAAACCCTGACGGCTATGGCGCTGCGGACATCTTTTGCAAGATAATCCGACTTGTATTTGACGTCATAGGCTTGACGTCTTTTTTTGCTGAAGGGTTGAACCCTGTGGGAGCGAGCTTGCTCGCGAATGTGGGGTATTACTCGCCCGCGATGTCACCGACAGATCGCCTTCGCGAGCAAGCTCGCTCCCACAGGGGCGGTGTCCTGACTCACCGAAAGAATCACCGTTTCAGGAGGCTTGGATGCACAACGACGGGAAAGTGGTGCCTTTGTACAAGGCGTCTGCCGATCAGGCGAATCACTCGCCGCTCGCCCGCCTGCCTGTGATTCTGCTTCAGGTTCGCGACAAGGCTGCCCAGCAACTGCGCCACGGGTTGCAGGAGCTGTTCGATAATGCCGACGACACCCTGTTCGAAATGGCTGACCGGGCACGCAACGACGTTGAGCAGAACATCTTTTTTGAAGCGATGCGCGACTTGCGCCTCAAACGCAAAAACATCGAGCGCGGTTTTCTCGAGCAGTTCTGCGAAGCCTTTGTCGGCCTCACTCAATACCAGCCCGCGCACAACACGCTGCCGCACCCGTTGCTGTTCGAAGACTGCGCGCCTCGCACCGACGACATGGAACGCACCGTCGCCGTGGAGACCATGGTCGGCCGCGTGCTCAAGCGTGATGGCTTCGCCTTGGGGCAACTGACCGCGCGCCTCAACGCATTGCTGGATAATTCCTTTGCCGATCAACACAACCCCCTCGGCCCGGCGCTGCTCTGTGAGTTCTTTTTGCAAGCCGGCCGTAATCTGGGCGTTGAGATCAAGGTCAAGCTGATCCTGCTCAAGCTGTTCGAGCGCTATGTGCTGGCCGACACCGAACAGTTATATTCCGAAGCCAATCAGTTGCTCAGCGCCACCGGCGTGTTGCCCGAGCTGAAACCGGCCCCGGCGCGACGCGCGATTGATCGTGCGGCGGCCAGTATCAGTCGCGAAGAAAGCGCCGAGCCCGTAACGGCGGACGAAAGTGTCCAGGAAGTTTTCGCTGCGTTGCAGGAGTTGCTGCTGAACGTGCGCGGCAGTGTTGCGCCGAGCCTCGAATCAGGCGCCTCTGCCCAGCCGATCAGCACGCGCGACCTGCTGCGCCTGCTCTCGCATTTGCAGCAATATGTGCCGGCGCTGGCGGCGCAGGACGATTTCGACCTGCGTAACCAGCTCGAACAACTGCTGACGCGGGTCAGCGTCAGAACTGGCAAGTCGCGGATCGTCGGAGGCGCTGATGAGGATGTGATCAACCTGATCGCCATGGTCTTCGACTGCATCCTCGAAGACCGCAATCTGCCGGACTCGCTCAAGGCCTTGATCGCCCGATTGCAGATTCCGATGCTCAAGGTCGCGGTACTCGACAAGAGTTTCTTCAGTCGCAGCAGCCACCCGGCGCGGCGTCTGCTCAATGAAATCGCCGATGCGGCCATGGGCTGGGGGGATTGCGACAGCGATGCGCGCGACAGTCTGTATCTGCGCATCGAACAAGTGGTGCAGCGCCTGCTGACCGATTTTGTCGATGATCCGGCGATATTCTCCGAACTGTTGGCTGACTTTCTCGCTTTCACCAGTGATCAGCGTCGGCGCAGCGAACTCCTCGAGCAACGTCTGCGCGATGCGGAAGAGGGGCGGGCGAAAACCGAGCTGGCGCGGCGACGCGTCGAGCATGCGTTGAATCTGGCACTGTTGGGCAAAGTCTTGCCGCCGTCGGTGGTGACCTTCGTGCAGGACGCCTGGAGCAAGGTATTGCTGCTGACCTGCCTCAAACATGGCGACCAGTCCGCCGAATGGCAAGCTGATGTGCAGACCATGGAGCAACTCATCTGGAGTGTTCAGCGCCACGACGATGCTGAGGCTGGTATGCGTCTGCTGGCGCTGGTGCCGGGGTTGCTGAAGTCGCTGCGCGATGGCCTGACCCGCTGCGCATTCGATCCGTTTGCCACCAGCGAATTTTTCTCTGAGCTGGAAACGCTGCATGTGCGCGTGCTCGAGCGTACCGGTGGATCTGCTCAGGCCGAGGCGCCGGCGATGATCGAGGTGTCGCAGCAGATCGTCTTGCCAATGGCGCAAGAGGGTGAAACGACGCTAGCCTCGGCACGTCTGTCCCATCACGACGTAGGCCTGCAGCAGGTGGCTCAATTGCACCTGGGCAGTTGGGTTGCGTTTCAGGAAGACGAGGACAACACCCTGCGCTGCAAGCTCGCGGCAATCATAGAAGCTACGGGCAAGTACGTGTTTGTCGACCGTACCGGCATGAAAGTGCTGGAGCGCAGTCGCATCGGCCTGGCTCTTGAGTTCCAGCGTGGAGCGGTGCGTGCGCTGGACGACACTTTGTTGTTCGATCGGGCGCTGGAGTCAGTGTTGGGCAATCTGCGGCGACTCAATCGCGCCAAGTGATCGCGCGCCGGGGGCCGATCACGGCATACTGGGCGCCAACACAGTCGGCGTTGAAGGAATCGGTATGCAGTTGGATCCCGCTAGCGGGTGGTGTCACGGGGTGCAGACTTGCCCATCGCCCAATTTCAATGAGCGCCCTGCGGGCGAAATTTCCCTGTTGGTTATCCACAACATCAGCCTGCCGCCTGCGCAGTTCGCCACCGGCAAGGTGCAGGAATTTTTCCAGAATCGTCTGGATGTCACCGAACATCCCTACTTTGCAGGGATTGCCGACTTACGGGTCTCGGCGCATTTTCTGATTGAACGTGACGGCAAGGTCACCCAGTTTGTCTCCTGTCTTGAGCGGGCGTGGCATGCCGGCGTGTCGATTTTTGAAGGGCGCGAAACCTGTAATGATTTTTCCGTGGGCATTGAGCTCGAAGGCACCGATGATCTGCCGTTCACCGATGCGCAGTATCAGGCGTTGACGGCGCTGACCCGTCAGTTGCAGACAGCATTTCCGGCTATCACCGGCGCCCGCATTTGCGGGCACAGCGACATTGCACCCGGGCGCAAGACCGATCCTGGCCCGGCATTCGACTGGGCGCGTTACCGCGCGGCCCTGGCACAAGAGGAAGGACAATGAGTTTTCTGGTGTTACTGCTGGCGCTCTGGATCGAGAAATTCTCGGCACTGCGCCATCGGGTTCAACGCGATGGCGGATGGATTCGCGAACTGAACAAACTCGAAACCAGCGAGCGACTGGCCAAACAGCCATGGCTGGTACTGACGATTCTGGTGCTGCTGCCGGTGGCGTTGCTGGCCCTGTTGCTGGTGGTGCTGGAGCCGGTGGCGTACGGCTTGCTGGCCCTGCCGGTGCATTTGCTGGTGGTGATTTATAGCCTGGGGCGCGGCGACCTGCTCGGCGGTCTCGGGCCGTTTCGCGATGCCTGGCGGCGCGAGGATCTGCAAGCCGCGGCGCATGTGGCCAAGCGCGATCTGAATATCTGTGCCGACAGCGGCGAGCAATTGCTCGATCGGGTGCAGGAGCATTTGTTGTGGCAGGCCTATCAAAGCTTCTTCGCCGTGATCTTCTGGTATTTCCTGCTCGGTCCGGTGGCGGCATTGGCCTATCGCTTGTTGGCGCTGGCCCAAGAGCACGGTCAGAACCCGGCGCTGGTCGAACGTGCCGCGCAACTGCGTCATGCCTTTGACTGGGTGCCGGTGCGTCTGTTGGCGGCGAGTTTTGCCTTGGTCGGCAACTTCGTTGCGGTCAGCCGGGTGATGCTGCATGAATTGCTGAACTGGAACATCAGCGCTGCGCAACTGATCAACAAGGTCGGGTTGGCGGCGGGAGAGATTCCGCCGCCGACGGTCGGCCCGGAAGGCGTCAACACCCTCGATTGCCTGTGGGAATTGCTGCTGCGGGCGGCGGTGTTGTGGTATGCAGGGTTCGCCTTGTGGACAGTACTGATTCACTGATTCCTGTCTGAAGATCAAAAGATCGCAGCCTGCGGCAGCTCCTACTTTGGGGTCTGTGTTTGCTGGAGGAGCTGCCGAAGGCTGCGATCTTTTTTTTCGTTAACCTTAAGTTACAAAACCTCCCTTCGATTTGAGCTATACAGAGATGGCGCCCGATAGTGGCTATCTGCTGTACCCGCGCGCCTGCCAATAAAAACAAGAAAAACCAAGGGAGACTTCCAGTGAAGAGCTTGCTCTATCCCGCCGTCTCGCTGATGAATCGTCTGAGCTTCGGCATGAAGTTCAGCCTGATCAGCGTGCTGTTTCTGGTGCCGATGCTGGTGACCAATTTCTATCTGGTGCGCGATTCCTATCGTGAATTCCAGGGCACCCGGGTCGAGCTGCAAAGCCTTGATCTGCTCGGCAGCAGCCTGAGCCTGCGCCGCGATCTGGAAACCCTGAACAATCTGGTGCAGATCAACGTCACCCTCGGCCAGTCCGGCAAGGCTGGCAATGTCGAATCGCAGATCACCACTCTCGAACAAGCCGTACTGGCACGCCTGGAAGGCTTGGCGGCAATGACCGACGACCCCGAACAGATCAAGGTGTTCGACGGCAAGCGCGATGAAATGATTGCGGCGTTCAAGGCCCAGCAAGCGGAAAACTCCCTGCAAAGCAAAAGTGCGTTGATCGGAAAATTGTTGGCCAGTGCGCAGATTTTCAGCCAGATCATTACCAGTCAGGCCGGTCTGAGCCGCGACAATCAGGGCGACATCCGTCAACTCAGCGAACTCGTTACCCTGATCACGCCCACTGTGACGCAAACCCTCGGTGAAGGCCGGGCCATGGGCTCGTATTCGCTGGGGCAGGGTTTCCTCAACAGTTCGTCGAGCACCCGTTTTGACGAGTTATTGGTGCAGATCGAAAAGCTCCAGGCCGAATACGCCTTGAAACTTCAGGACGCCCTCGGCTCGAGCAAAGCCGCGCACGAAACGCTCAGCGGTTCGGCTGACATTAGTAAGACTTCGCTGAAGCAGGCGAGCGAACTGTTCGAAGAGCAAGTGGTGATGGCCGACACGCTCGATGCACCGTGGCAGGCGTTTTACGACCAGACTACCGCGCTTATCGACAAGACCTACCAGCTCAACGAAGCCACCCTGAAATTTCTCGACACGCAATTACAGCAGCGCCTGACGCAAAACCGCACACACATGGTCTTGCAGGCTGTGGCGCTGTCAGTGGTGTTTGTGCTGATTTTCTATCTGTATGGCGGCTTTTACGCGTCGACCCGCACCACACTCAAACGCCTCGGCGCGATGATGGACAAGGTCGCGGCTGGCGACATGACCGTCAACTTCAAGGCCAGCAGCCGCGATGAATTAGGCGAGTTGGGCGAAGTGTTCAACGGCACGGTAAAGAAGATTCACGACTTGATTGAACGGGTCGGGCAAACCGTTGGCGAAGTTGAACGCCAGGCCGGGCAAGTGGAAAGTGTGTCGGCGCAAAGCAATCTGGCCGTTGCCGGGCAACGCTCGCAGATCGAACAAGTGGCCACGGCGATGAACCAGATGTCGGCGACTTCCCTTGAGGTGGCGCGCAGCGCCGCAGCGGCGGTGAGCAGCGCCCACAGCGTGAATGACGAAACCATCAGCGGTCGTGGTCTGGTCGAGTCCCAGCAGGGCAGCATCGCTGCTTTGGCCAGCGAGATCGATCAGTCAGTGCTGGTGATCAACCAATTGGCCAGTGACAGCCAGGCGATCAGCCGCGTTCTGGAAGTGATCAAGAGTATTGCCGAGCAGACCAATCTGCTGGCGCTCAACGCGGCGATTGAAGCGGCGCGCGCGGGTGAGCAGGGACGCGGTTTTGCGGTGGTGGCGGACGAAGTGCGCACGCTGGCCAAACGCACCCAGCAATCGACCGAAGAAATTGAACAGATGATCGCCAAACTGCACGGCGGCGTGGGTGCGGCGGTCAAGGCGATGGGTGTCAGCCATCAAATGGCCAGCGGCACGGTCGGGCAGTCGGAAAAGGTCCAGCAGGCGCTGGAAAACATCCTCGGCGCCGTCGGAATGATCGTCGATCAGAACCAGCAAATCGCCGCTGCGGTGGAGCAGCAGACGGCGGTGGCCCATGACATTGACCAGAACATTGTCGAGATCAACCGCGCAGGTGAGCGCACGGCGCAAGGTGCGCACCAGACTGAAGACGCCAGCCGCGCACTGTCCGCCCAGGTCGTGGAGCTCAAACAGCTGATCAGCGCCTTTCGGGTTTGAGACGCTCGAATACCTGTGGGAGCGAGCCTGCTCGCGAATGCAATCTGCCGGCGGGATTGTTGTCGTCTGACACACCGACTTCGTGAGCAGGCTCGCTCCCACAGGGGAAAGTGTTTCCAGCTACCAGCCGAACACGGCGCAGCTATTGGCGGTGCTGGCCGCGGCAAGTTGTTGAGGGGAGATATTCATCAGATCGGCGAGCGCTGAGCAAATCGCCGGCAAGTGCGCCGGGCTGTTGCGCACTCCCGGAAACATTGCAGGCGCCATGTCCGGTGAATCGGTTTCCAGCACAATCGAATCCAGTGGCAAATCCGCCAGTACCCGATGCATGCGCAACGCCTGGGGCCAGGTCGGGGCGCCACCGAGGCCGAGTTTGAAACCGAGTTTGATGTATTCCCGTGCTTCCTCACGGCTGCCGGCGAACGCGTGGATGATCCCGGCCCGCTTCAAACGAAAACGCTTGAGCGTGGCAATTACCGCCGCGTGACTGCGGCGCACATGGATCAGCGCCGGCAAATCGAAATCCGCCGCCAGTTGCAGTTGCGCGTCGAACAGCGCCTGCTGCCGCTCGCGGTCCAGCGTTTCGATGAAGTAATCCAGACCAATCTCGCCGACTGCACACAACTGCCGATGGCCGCGCAATCGCGTCAGCCAATCGCCGAGGGTCTGTAAATCCTCGGGGCGATGCTGATCGAGATACACCGGATGCAAACCGAACGCCGCGTACAGATCCGAATCGCCCTGCACCAGATCCCACACCCGCTGCCAGTTCCCTTCATAGACGCCCAGCACCACCATCCGCCGCACCCCAAGGGCGCGGCTTTCGGCCAGCAGCGCCGAGCGATCAGCGTCGAAGTCGGGGAAGTCCAGGTGAGTGTGGCTGTCGATCAGCTCCACGGATCAGTCCCGGTGAATACGCTGCTTGAAGGTCCGCGCAATCGCCTGAACGCCAGGCTGATATTGCGACTGCTCGACAGCGGCCAATGCCAGTTCCAGCGCCTTGTCGGCGATCAGTTGATGCTGCTGGGCCATGGCGTTGACCGGCAGCGGCAGGAAGTCGAGCAGTTGCGTGTCACCAAACGTGCCGAGGCGCAGCGGCCGCGATTTCAGCGGGAAGTCATGCAGCGCGTCGAACACCCCCTGCAACAACACGTAGGACGTGGTTACCAGCGCGTCCGGCAAATGCCCCAGACGTTGCAGGAGTTCTTCCATCAATTGCTTGCCGCAGTCACGGCTGAAGGACTCGGCGTGCTCGACCAGCACTTCGCCTTTGAAGTCGACGAGGGCCTGTCTGAAACCGGCGGCACGTTCCTGGCTGATGCTGAGTTCCGGGCGGGCGCCGAGCAGCACGATCTGTTTAAGCTGCGGATCGAGCAGGCTCTGGGTCAGGTGCAGACTGGCCTCGCGGTCGTCGCTGATCACCGAACAGAAATACTCCGGCTCCATGACCCGGTCGATGGCGATGATCGGCAGCCCCTTGGCCTGCAACTGGAGATAGCTGTCATCTCCGGGTGGCAGGCAACTGGCAACAATCAGCGCATCACAACGCCGCGCGCGAAACAGTTGCAGCAGTTTGCGCTCGCTGTCCGGCGCATCGTCGGAGCTGGCGATCAGCAACTGATAGCCGCGCGCCCGCGCACCTTGCTCCAGCAGCTTGGCGATCCGCGCGTAGCTGGGGTTTTCCAGATCCGGCAGGATAAAACCCAAAGTGCGGGTATGCCGGCTGCGCAGTCCCGCGGCTTGTGGGTTGGGCGTAAAGCCGTGCAGATCGACCACCGCACGAACTCGCTCGACGGTCGCGGTGCTGATGCGTTGCTGTTCGGCCTTGCCGTTGATGACGTAGCTCGCGGTGGTCACGGACACTCCGGCCAACCGCGCGATATCACTGAGTTTCAACTCGGGATTTCCTTGTTATTTCGAGCATGCCGCGAGATTTTCGCCAATCCTACCCGATAAGGGCAGACGACTTATTGCCTACGCGCATCCGACAAGTTGGACTTCAAGGATGAGACATTATCGAGTAACGTGCCGATCAATCTAGATTAAACGTTTCAGCAAGCGTATTTTCTACGTTTTAGACGCCTTTGGCCGGTTCTGCCGTAAAACCGCCAAAATTGCCCCTGAAAAGGATGGCCGACAGCGCCTAAGCTGCAAACAATTCAAAACAATACCTGGCGCCATAAATCGCCAAAAAGGAGATTGCATGCTCGAGCTCACTATAGAGCAGATATCCATGGGCCAATCGGCTGTGGATAAACCCGCTGCTCTGCAATTGCTGGCCAGTCATCTTGTGGCCGATGGTCTGGTCGCTGACGGATACCTCGCAGGATTGCAGGCGCGTGAGGCCCAGGGCTCGACCTTTCTCGGTCAAGGTATTGCTATTCCCCACGGCACCCCCGAAACCCGCGAGCTGGTGTTTACCACCGGCGTGCGGCTGATGCAGTTCCCCGAGGGTGTCGATTGGGGCGATGGCCAGATCGTTTATCTGGCCATCGGCATTGCCGCCAAATCCGACGAACACTTGCGTCTGCTGCAACTGCTCACCCGTGCACTCGGCGAGACCGATCTGGGCCAGGCCCTGCGTCGCGCCAGTTCTCCTGAAGCGCTGCTCAAACTGCTGCAAGGCGCACCGCAGGAACTTGCGCTCGACGCGCAAATGATCGGCCTCGGCGTTTCCGCTGACGATTTTGAAGAACTGGTCTGGCGTGGCGCGCGTCTGCTGCGCCAGGCAGATTGCGTGAGCAACGGTTTCGCCGCGGTATTGCAGCAAGTCGAAGCGCTGCCATTGGGCGATGGCCTGTGGTGGCTGCACAGCGAGCAAACCGTGAAGCGTCCGGGCCTGGCGTTTGTCACCCCGGATAAACCGATGCGTTACCTCGGTCAGCCACTGAGCGGTCTGTTTTGTCTGGCCAGTCTCGGCGAGGCGCATCAGGCCCTGTTGGAACGCCTGTGTGCGTTGCTCATCGAAGGCCGCGGCCATGAGTTGGGTCGGGCCACCAGCAGCCGTAAAGTCCTTGAAGTGCTCGGCGGTGAGTTGCCGGCCGACTGGCCGAGCGCTCGTATCGCGCTGGCCAATGCCCACGGTTTGCACGCGCGGCCGGCGAAGATCCTCGCGCAACTGGCGAAGAGTTTTGACGGCGAGATTCGCGTGCGCATCGTCGACGGTGACGACAGCGCCGTGTCGGTGAAAAGCCTCAGCAAACTGCTCAGCCTCGGCGCCCGTCGCGGTCAGGTGCTGGAACTGATCGCCGAACCGAGCATCGCCGCCGATGCCTTGCCTGCGCTGCTCGCCGCCATCGAGGAAGGCCTCGGTGAAGAAGTCGAGCCGCTGCCCGCCGTGAGCCAGCAGCGCGAAGTCTTCGCCGACATCGCCGAAGTGTTGATCGCTCCGGCGTCCGGTACTCAGTTGCACGCGATCCCCGCCGCGCCGGGTATCGCCATCGGCCCGGCGCATATTCAAGTGCAACAAACCATCGAATACCCGTTGCGTGGCGAATCCGCCGCCGTCGAGCGCGAGCGTCTCAAGCAAGCGCTCAGCGACGTGCGCAACGACATTCAAGGTTTGATCGAACGCAGCAAAGCCAAAGCGATCCGCGAGATTTTCATCACTCACCAGGAAATGCTCGACGATCCGGAGCTCACCGACGAAGTCGACACGCGCCTCAAACAGGGCGAAAGCGCCGAAGCGGCGTGGATGGCGGTGATCGAAGCGGCCGCCAAACAACAGGAATCGCTGCAGGACGCCTTGCTCGCCGAACGTGCGGCGGATCTGCGTGACATCGGTCGTCGCGTGCTGGCGCAGTTATGTGGGATAGAGACGCCAAGCGAGCCTGAGCAGCCGTACATTCTGGTGATGGACGAGGTTGGCCCCTCCGACGTCGCGCGGCTTGATCCGGCGCGCGTCGCAGGGATTCTCACCGCGCGCGGCGGCGCTACCGCACACAGCGCAATCGTCGCCCGTGCCCTCGGCATTCCGGCGCTGGTCGGCGCTGGCGCGGCAGTGCTGTTGCTGGCGCCGGGCACGCCGTTGCTGCTCGACGGACAACGCGGTCGTCTGCATGTCGACGCCGATGCGGCAACGTTGCAACGCGCTGTCGAAGAACGTGACACCCGCGAGCAACGCCTTAAAGCCGCTGCCGAACAACGCCATCAACCGGCGCACACCACCGATGGTCACGCCGTGGAAGTGTTCGCCAACATCGGCGAAAGCGCTGGCGTGATCAGCGCGGTGGAGCAGGGCGCCGAAGGCATTGGTTTGCTGCGCACCGAACTGATTTTCATGGCGCACCCGCAAGCGCCGGACGAAGCCACGCAGGAAGCCGAATATCGCCGCGTCCTCGATGGCCTCGCCGGGCGGCCGCTGGTAGTGCGCACGCTGGATGTTGGCGGCGACAAGCCGCTGCCTTACTGGCCGATCGCCAAGGAAGAAAACCCGTTCCTCGGTGTTCGCGGGATTCGCCTGACGTTGCAGCGTCCGCAGATCATGGAAGCGCAGTTGCGCGCCTTGCTGCGGGCCGCGGATAACCGGCCGCTGCGGATCATGTTCCCGATGGTGGGCAGCGTCGACGAATGGCGTCAGGCCCGCGACATGACCGAGCGCTTGCGCCTGGAAATCCCGGTGGCTGATCTGCAACTGGGGATCATGATCGAAGTGCCATCCGCCGCATTGCTCGCACCGGTATTGGCCAAAGAAGTCGACTTCTTCAGTGTCGGCACCAACGACCTGACGCAATACACCCTGGCCATCGACCGCGGTCATCCGACCCTGTCGGCACAGGCGGACGGCTTGCACCCGGCGGTGCTGCAACTGATCGACATCACCGTGCGTGCGGCTCATGCCCATGGCAAATGGGTTGGCGTGTGCGGCGAATTGGCGGCCGATCCGCTGGCGGTGCCGGTGCTGGTCGGCCTCGGTGTGGATGAACTGAGTGTGTCCGGGCGCAGCATTGCCGAGGTCAAGGCTCGCATCCGCGAACTTAGCCTGACCCAGGCGCAAACCGTTGCTCAACAAGCCCTCAACGTGGGCAGCGCCAACGAAGTGCGCGCATTAGTGGAGGCCCTGTAATGGCCAAGATTCTCACCCTGACCCTCAACCCGGCGCTGGACCTCACGGTCGAGCTGTCGGTGCTGACGGCCGGTCAGGTCAACCGCAGCGACGAAATGCACACCCATGCTGCCGGCAAAGGCGTGAACGTTGCCCAAGTGCTGGCCGACCTCGGCCATCAACTGACCGTCAGCGGCTTTCTGGGTGAAGACAACCTGCAAGCATTCGAAACGCTGTTCGCCAAACGCGGTTTTGTTGACGCATTCATCCGCGTACCGGGCGAGACACGCAGCAACATCAAAATCGCTGAGCGCGACGGGCGAATCACCGACATCAACGGCCCGGGGCCGATAGTTGATGCTGCGGCGCAACAGGCGTTGCTCGATCGTCTGGTGCAGATTGCACCGGGGCACGATGCGGTGGTGGTCGCTGGCAGTCTGCCGCGTGGTGTGACTGCGCAGTGGTTGCGTGAACTGATCGAACGGCTGAATCAACTTGGTCTGAGAGTCGCCCTCGACACCAGCGGCGAAGCGTTGCGCGCTGCGTTGCAGGCCAGGCCGTGGCTGATCAAGCCGAACACCGAGGAGCTGGCCGATGCACTCGGTTGCGAAGTGGTTTCCCGCGCGGCCGAGGTCCAGGCGGCGGCGCATCTGCATGCTCAGGGCATCGACCATGTGGTGATCTCCCACGGCGCCGACGGAGTGAACTGGTTCAGCGTCGGCTCGGCGCTGCATGCCTCGCCGCCCAAGGTCAGCGTCGCCAGCACGGTCGGTGCCGGTGATTCGCTGCTGGCGGGCATGCTTCACGGTTTGCTCAGTGCCGACACGCCTGAGCAAACCCTGCGCACGGCCACGGCGATTGCTGCGCTGGCGGTCACGCAGATCGGTTTCGGCATCAACGACGCCGCGCAACTGGCGCAGCTCGAACAGGGCGTGCGCGTGCGCCCCCTGACAGAACAATAAGAGGGTTTGTCATGAAGTTAGCCATTGTTACGGCCTGCCCGAACGGCATGGTCACCAGTGTGCTGTGCGCCCGTTTGCTCGATGCAGCGGCCCAGCGTCAGGGCTGGAGCACCAGCGTCGAAGTGGTCGACGCTGCGCACCCCGAACGTGAATTGTCGGCAGCCACCATCGCGGCGGCGGAGTGGGTGTTGCTGGTCGCCACCGGCAACGTCGACATGACACGTTTTGTCGGCAAACGGGTCTTCCAGATTGCACCTGCGCAAGCCCTGCAGGATGTCGAAGCGGTACTGCGCCGTGGTGCTGAAGAAGCGCAAATCTACGTCGCTACCGAAGCTGTTCCCGCGGCGGTTGCGGCCCGCGCACCGCGCATCGTCGCCATCACCGCGTGCCCGACTGGCGTTGCCCACACCTTCATGGCGGCCGAAGCGTTGCAGCAAACGGCCAAGCGTCTGGGCTATGACTTGCAGGTAGAAACCCAAGGCTCGGTCGGCGCGAAAACACCGTTGAGCGCGACGGCAATTGCCGAGGCTGATGTGGTGCTGCTGGCGGCGGATATCGAAGTCGCCACCGAGCGTTTCGCCGGCAAGAAAATCTACCGCTGCGGCACCGGAGTTGCGCTCAAAAAATCGGAAGAAACGCTGAAAAAAGCGCTGGCGGAAGGCGTGCAGGAAAGCGCCGCCGGTGACGGCAAGGCACCGGCAAAATCCGAGAAAGCCGGGGTCTACAAACATCTGCTGACCGGTGTGTCGTTCATGCTGCCGATGGTGGTGGCGGGCGGTTTGATGATCGCGTTGTCATTCGTGTTCGGCATCACCGCGTTCAAGGAAGAAGGCACGCTGGCGGCAGCGCTGATGCAGATCGGCGGTGAAACCGCGTTCAAGTTGATGGTGCCGCTGCTGGCCGGGTACATCGCCTATTCGATTGCCGACCGTCCGGGCCTGGCGCCGGGGATGATCGGCGGTTTACTGGCGAGCACCCTGGGCGCCGGGTTCATCGGCGGGATCGTCGCCGGATTCATTGCCGGTTACGCGGCGAAGGCGATCAGTCGTTATGTCGCGTTGCCGCAAAGCCTTGAAGCACTGAAACCGATTCTGATCATCCCGTTGTTCGCCAGCCTGTTCACCGGGCTGGTGATGATTTACGTGGTCGGCAAACCGGTGGCGGACATGCTGGCGGCGCTCACGCATTTCCTCGACAGCATGGGCACCACCAACGCGATTCTGCTCGGTGTATTGCTCGGCGGCATGATGTGCGTCGACCTCGGCGGGCCGATCAACAAAGCGGCTTACGCGTTCTCGGTGGGGCTGTTGGCGTCGCAGAGTTATGCCCCGATGGCCGCGACCATGGCAGCTGGCATGGTGCCGCCGATTGGTCTGGGTATTGCGACGTTTATTGCCAGACGCAAATTCGCTCAGACTGAACGCGAGGCCGGTAAAGCGGCGTTCGTGCTGGGGCTGTGCTTTATCTCCGAAGGGGCGATTCCGTTTGCCGCGAAAGACCCGCTGCGGGTGATCCCTGCGAGCATTGCCGGCGGTGCATTGACCGGCGCGCTGTCGATGTACTTCGGCTGCAAGCTGATGGCGCCGCACGGTGGGTTGTTTGTGTTGGCGATTCCGAATGCGATCAACCACGCGTTGCTGTATCTGCTGGCGATTGTCGCGGGGAGTTTGTTGACTGCCGTTGTGTATGCGACGGTCAAACGCCCGGAAGCGGTGGAGCTGGCAATGGAACCCGCCAAGGCCTGACACCGCACTAAAACTGTGGGAGCGAGCCTGCTCGCGAATGCAATCTGCCAGCGACATGTATGTTGACTGGCACGCAGCTTTCGCGAGCAGGCTCGCTCCCACAATGGTTAGTGGTGTCATGGCGAGTTCATATAGGCGTGCTTAAGTTTTCCTTTTTCCAGGGAGAACAGCATGAGCGATTTCAATGTGGGTCGCCGGCGTGTCATGCAAGTCGTTGGCACCGGACTGCTGATGCCGGGGCTCGCGCCGGCGGTGATCGCATCGGTCAAGGATCGGCCACAACTGACCGATGGCGTGCAGTCCGGCGACCTGCAAGGCGACCGCGCGATGATCTGGAGTCGCAGCGACCGCCCGGCCCGGATGGTGGTCGAGTGGGACACCCGCAGCCAGTTTCGCAATCCACGGCGTATCGTCTCGGCGCTGGCGGATGCCCGCAGCGACTTTACAGCCCGCGTCGAACTCACCGGGTTACCTGCCGATCAGGCGATTTTCTATCGCGTGTATTTCAAGGACGCCCGCAGCGGCGTCGCCAGCGAACCGTGGCTCGGCCACTTGCGCAGCGCACCCTCGGCGCGGCGTGATATTCGTTTCGTCTGGAGCGGCGACACCGTCGGCCAGGGCTTCGGCATCAATCCGGACATCGGCGGCATGCGCATCTACGAAGCCATGCGTCTGCGTTTGCCGGACTTCTTCATCCACAGCGGCGACACCATCTACGCCGACGGCCCGGTGCCCGCGCAACTGACCACTGAAAACGGCCGGGTGTGGCGCAACATCACCACCGAAGCCAAGAGCAAAGTCGCCCAGACCCTCGACGACTATCGCGGCAATTATCGCTACAACCTGATGGACGAAAACATTCGCCGCTTCAACGCCGAAGTGCCGCAGATCTGGCAGTGGGATGACCATGAAGTGGTCAACAACTGGTCGCCCGGCAAGCAGCTCGACGAGCGCTATCAGGAAAAAGACATCCACACCCTGGTCGGCCGCGCGCGCAAGGCCTGGCTGGAATATTCGCCGATGCGTTTGCAGGCGGCTGACGCGGGCGGGCGAATTTATCGCAAGCTCAAGTACGGGCCGATGCTGGATGTTTTCGTACTCGACATGCGCAGTTACCGCGAGGCCAACGACGACAACCTCGGCGCAGCAAAACCGTTCCTGGGGCGTGAGCAACTGGATTGGCTCAAGCGCGGGTTGAAGGCCTCGAAAGCGCAGTGGAAGGTCATCGCGGCAGACATGCCGATTGGCCTGGGCGTGCCTGATGGCGAGGTGAGTCCGGGCGTTGCGCGCTGGGAGGCCGTGGCCAACGGCGACCCGGGACCGGCGCAGGGACGTGAACTGGAGATCGCTGAATTGCTCGGTTTTCTGCGGGCGCAGCAGGTGCGCAATTTCGTCTTCCTCACGGCAGATGTGCACTATTGCGCGGCGCATCACTATCACCCGGATCGCGCGGCGTTTCAGGATTTCGAGCCGTTCTGGGAGTTTGTCGCGGGGCCGTTGAATGCCGGAAGTTTCGGGCCTAATCCGCTGGATAAGACCTTTGGGCCTGAGGTGGTTTTCGAGAAGGCACCGACGGCGCAGAACATGTCACCGTTTGCCGGGTTTCAGTTTTTTGGCGAGGTGAATATTGAGGGGCAGAGTGGGGAGATGAGCGTGGTGTTGCGGGATTTGAATGGGGTCAGTGTGTTCGAGAAAAAACTGCAGCCAGTCTGAAACCCCCTGTAGGAGCTGCCGCAGGCTGCGATCTTTTGATCTTGGTTTTAAAAAAAGACAAGGTCAAAAGATCGCAGCCTGCGGCAGCTCCTACAGGGGAGTGGGGGTGTCAGTAAACATCCCGGCGATAACGACCCTGCTCAATCAGGCGTTCAACCTCAGCAGCTCCAAGCACTTCGTTGAGCACTTGATCAACGCCTGATGCCATCCCTTGCAGGCTGCCGCAGATGTAGATAACAGCACCCTCCGCCAGCCATTTCTTCAACTCCTCAGCCGATTCCCGCAAACGATCCTGCACATAAACCTTCTCCGCCTGATCACGCGAAAACGCCAGATCCAGTCGTGCCAGATCGCCATTGATCAACCACTCTTCCAGCTCCGTCCGGCACAGGTAATCGTGCTCACGGTGACGCTCGCCGAACAGCAACCACTGACGTTGCCGAGCATCAGCAATGCGCGCCTTGAGCAGGCTGCGCAGACCGGCCAGCCCTGTGCCGTTACCGATCAGAATCATTGGCATCGGTTCATTCGGCAGGTGGAAACCACTGTTACGGCGTACCCGCAAGCTGATGCTGCCGCCTACCGGCGAATGCTCGGTCAACCAGCCTGAAGCGATGCCCAGCGTGCCGTCGGCGTGCTGTTCCTGACGCACGATCAACTCCAGCACACCGTCGGCGGCAATCGAGGCGATCGAGTATTCGCGCATGGCGAGCGGCACCATGGCATCGACCATTGCCTGTGCGTGCAGGCCAACCAGATGCGCGCGGTGCTCGGGCAGTTGGCGTGAGGCCAGTGCCACTTCCAGAGGTTCTTCGAGGCCGTTGATTTTCACAATCGTCTCGCCACGAATGCCGAGGCCGTCGAGGAAGTGTTCGATGGCCCACGGGCAGTTGCGTGGCAGCACTTCGACCAGATCCCCGGCCAGCCAGCTGCTGGTGTTCGGTGCGCCCAGGCTCAGCAGATAAACCGGCGAACCGCTGCTGCCAGGGTTCATCAGTTCACGGCGCAACAGCGTCCAGTTTTCGTAGCTCGGTGCCTGCCAGGTGTCGACCGGTGCTTGCCCGGTGAGCAAGCCCAGTTGGGTTTGCCAGTGATGCAGGGCGTATGGGTCGCCGCTGTCGACTTCTACCGGGGCAAACAGGGGCTTGCCGCCGTGCTCGCTCAGCCACTGATGCAGGCGTCGGGCGAAACCGCAGAAGTGCTGATACTCACGGTCGCCAAGCCCGAGGACGGCGTAGCTCAAGTTGTCGAGTGTCGATGCTTTGGCCAGAACCTTGCGCTCGAAACCACGGGCGCTGTCCGGTGCCTGGCCGTCGCCAAACGTGCTGACGACAAACAGCGCATTGCTCGACTCACGCAGATCCTTTTCGCTCACATTCGCCAGCGGCTGCACCTTCACCGGCAACCCGGCGGCCTGCAATTGGCCTGCGGTCTGCCACGCCAGTTGCTCGGCGAAACCGCTCTGGCTGGCGAAGCCGATCAGCCACGCCGGGGTATCGCCGGTCGGCGGTTCGAAGCCTTTGCGCGCCTCCTTGATCTGCTTTTTCTTGCGACGACGATCGAGGTACAGCAGCCATCCGGTGATGAAAAACAACGGCATGCACACCGCCGCGACGGTAATAATGATCCGTCCGACGAGGCCGAAATAACTGCCAACGTGCAGCGCGTAAATGCTGGTCAGCAATTGCGCCTTGAAGCTCTTGTCGGCATAGCGGTCGACACGTTTGACGATGCCGGTGGCTGGATCGAGGGTGATCTGGTTCAGCGCGCGATCATGGGGCGAGCTGTCGAGCAGGTAGAACACCGTCGCCGGTTGACCGGCCACGGGCGGCATGCGGATGTTGTAGGCAGACAGGCCCGGACCTGCGGCGCTGTAGATGCTGCTCCACATCGCGGCGTAGTCGGCGGTTGGCGCCGGGCCTTGTGGGGCCGGGCCGCGACCGCCGCGCACGCGTTCGTTTTGCGGAGCGTCGGAAAGCAGTCTGGTCAGGCCCTTGTTGTACCACTCGTATGACCACGACAACCCGGTCAGCGCCAGCAGCAGATACACCAACAGGCACCAGGTGCCTGCCACCGAATGCAGGTCCCAATTAAAGGTGCGACCCTTTTTCTTCCAGTCCAGGGTCAACCAGACGCGCCAGCTGTTCCACTGCCGAGGCCAGCGCAGGTACAGGCCCGAAAGGCAGAAAAACACCAGGATCAGGGTGCAGGCGCCGGTGATGTTGCGCCCGGTGTCACCGATGGCGAGGAAGCGGTGCAGTTGCAGCATCAGGCCGAAGAAGTCCTGGCCGGTGGCATCGCCCATGAAGTCGCCGGTGTACGGATCGAAGTAGCGCATCTCGCCGCGACGTTCACCCTTGGGCGGGGTGAAGAATACTTTTGCCGCGTGGCCGCTTTCGGTCTCCACCGTCAGCATCGAGACTTTCTTGCCCGAAGTGGCTTCGATGCGCTCTACCAGTTCAACGGGCGGCAGCACGCCGGCGACCTGTTTTTCCACCTGTAATACCGAGGGATTTAGCGCCCGCAGGATTTCGTCTTGAAACGAATAGGCCGCGCCGGTGATGCCCATCAGGGCCAGCACCAGGCCTGCGGTGATGCCAAAAAACCAGTGCAACTGGAACAGGGTTTTCTTCAACACGTCACTCGCCGTCCGTTCGGAAATTGTCTTCACGGCGCGCATTATGCCGTGGGTTGTCGAGAAGCTTCTTGATTACGCACAAAAGCCCCGTTCAATTGAATGAACGGGGCCAAGCCTTGCGGCGCATTCCTTGTGGGAGCGAGCCTGCTCGCGAAGGCGTCGTGTCAGTCAGCCTCCACTTAACTGACTCACCGCTTTCGCGAGCAGGCTCGCTCCCACAGGTTCCCACATCGTCAGAAGTGGAAGTTGGTGCTCAACAGTGCCGTACGCCCCGCTGCCTGGCTGGCGAAGTGGGTGGCGAAGGCTTTGTCGTAATAGGTTTCATCGGTCAGGTTCTGCACGTTGAGTTGCAGGTCGACGTTCTTGGTCAGCTTGTAGGCCGCCATCGCGTCGTAACGCACGTACGAATCAACCATGGTGGTATTGGCCACGTTGCCGAACACGTCGTCGACATAGAACGCGCCGCCACCGATCGTCAGCTTCGGCGTGACCTGGTAAGTGGTCCACAGGCTGGCGCTGTTCTTCGGCGTGTTAGGCAGTTGGTTGCCGTCGGTGGCGCGGTTCAGCGGGCCGCCGTCAACCTGTTCGCTGTCCATGAAGGCGTAACCGGCGAACACCTGCCACTTGTCGGTGATCTTGCCGCTGGCCGACAGCTCGACACCTTGCACGCGGGTTTTGCCAGCGTTCTCGTACGAGGTGGTGTCGACCTGTACACGCGCGTTTTCTTTCTCGGTGCGGAAGATGTCAGCTGTCAGCGACAGGCGATCATTGAGCAGGTCCCACTTGGTGCCGATTTCGTAGTTCTTGGTGGTTTCCGGCTCCATGTCGCTGCTCAGCAGATTGCCGGCGCGATCCTTGGTGCCGCCCAATGGGTTGCCGTCCATGCCTTCACCGAGGGTGTTGCCCGGTGGGGTGGCCGAAGTGGCGTAGGACGCATAAATGCTGCCGTTTTCCGCAGGCTTGTAGACCACGCCGAACTGGCCGGTAACGAACTCGCTGACGTCATCGCCCTTGGCGGTGGTAGCGCCGGCGGCGGTGTAGGTTTTGTACTCAGTGTCGAAGTGGTCGTACCGCAGCCCCATGTTCACCAGCCACTGCTCGGACAACTCCAGGGTGTTGAACGCATACAGCGCGTAGGTGTTGGCCTTGGTGTCGGTGCCGGCGTAGTTGCGCGAAATCGCACCATTCCACGGATCGTTCGGATTCGGATTCGACAGCGAGGTGCAGTTGTAGCCGCTCGACGCGCCAATCATCGCCGGCGTGCAGTTGCTGCTGGCCGGCACGTTGGTGGTGCGCGGCGTAGTGTCGGTGTTGACGTTGTACGAAGACTTCTGGCTTTGCTCACGGGTGTATTCGACACCGGTGGAGAAGCTGTTCTTGAAGCCGGCGACGTAGAAATTGCCGAACAGGTCAGTCTGGTTGGTGGTGGTCTCGGTGTTGCTGACCCGCGTATTCGCCCGACGCCACAAGCTGCCGTTGTTGACGTTGCCCTTGCTGTCGTCCGGCTGGGTGAGGATGTAATCCTGCATGCTGGTGCCGTGACGCAGGGTGTTCTTGATGGTCAGCGAGTCGCTCAGGTCATGCTCGATGGCGAATGTCGCGGTGTCGGTGCGGCCCTTGCGAAAATCGCGATCCAGGCCGTAGAAGTTGCTGTCGTCGCCACCGGCATACGGCTTGTCCGGATTGGACTTGGTGCGCGGGCTCGAAAAGCTGTACGGGATACCCGAGTCCGGCGTGTCGTTGCTTTCCAGATGGTAGTAATCAAGGTTGACGCGGGTGTCGGTGCCCAGACCGAAGGCCAGGGAAGGCGCGATGCCCCAACGGTCGTAATCGACTTTGTCGCGACCGGCGACGTTGCTTTCGTGGCTCATCAGGTTCAGACGGCCAGCGGCGGTATCGCTGAACTGGTAGTTGCCGTCGAGGGTGTAACGCTGAGTCTGGTCGGAGCCCCAGGTGAAGCCACCGTCGAACGAATTACCCAAGTGAGCCTTCTTGCTCACCAGGTTGATGCTGCCGCCCGCCGCGCCACGACCGCCGATGGCGGAGTTCGGGCCCTTGCTGACTTCGATGTTTTCTACGGCGAAGATTTCGCGGCTCTGCGAGCCCGTGTCGCGCACGCCGTCGAGGTAAGTGTCGCCCTGGGCGTCGAAGCCACGGATGAACGGACGGTCGCCCTGCGGGTTGCCACCCTCACCGGCGCCGAAGGTAATACCCGGCACGGTGCGCAGGGCGTCCTGCATGTTCAGGGCGCCGGTGTCCTTCAGGACTTGCTGCGGAATAACGGTGACCGAGCGCGGCGTGTCGATCAGCGGCGCGGTGTACTTGGGCGAGGAGGCTTTCTCGACCTGGTAGGACGTCGAGTCCTGCGCTTCGCCAGTGATGGCGGTGGCGTCCAGGGCGATGGCATTGCCGGAGGCTTTGCTGTCAGTCTTTTCGGCGGCAAACACCATGTGGCCGGCGGAACCGGCGGTGATTGCCACGCCAATTGCAGAAGCGAGCAGACGTGGTGAACTGACCGGTAATTGTGCGGGTTGACGTGCCATTTTTATTCCCCTCCCCAAGGATTTGAGGCGGCGGAATATAGGGTAAACGGGTATTCGTATCAATTGCGAAATATTGTTATTCGCACTGAATTTACATTCTTTACAATTTGGCCTTACGGTTTTTACCTGTTCATTCGTCCCGTGGGTTTTACACAGACAATAAGAATCAATACCATTGCCGCCTCTTTGCCATCAGGTGACATTGCCATGCTGCTGCACATCCCCGGTCTGTTTGAAAAGGACGAAGTGCAGCGCATTCGTGAGGCGCTGGAACAGGCAGATTGGGCTGACGGCAAGATCACCGCCGGCTATCAATCGGCCAAGGCCAAGCACAATCTGCAACTGCCCGAAGGCCATCCGCTGGCCAAGGAAATCGGCGCGGCGATGCTCGAGCGGCTGTGGAAAAATCCGCTGTTCATGTCTGCCGCGCTGCCGCACAAAGTGTTTCCTCCGTTAGTGAACTGTTACACGGCCGGTGGCAGTTTCGATTTCCACATCGACAATGCCGTGCGCCAGCCCAAGGGCAGCATCGAGCGGGTGCGTACCGATCTGTCGGCCACGCTGTTCTTCAGCGAACCTGAGGATTACGACGGCGGCGAACTGGAAATCCAGGACACCTTCGGCACTCAACAGGTGAAATTGCCCGCCGGCGACATGGTGCTGTACCCCGGCACCAGCCTGCACAAAGTCAACGCGGTTACTCGCGGCGCGCGTTACGCCTCATTCTTCTGGACGCAAAGTCTGGTGCGCGAAGACAGCCAGCGTGCGTTGCTGTTCGAGATGGACGGGGCGATTCAGCAGCTCACGCAAGACCTGCCCGATCACCCTTCGCTGATTCGCCTCACCGGTACTTATCACAACTTGTTGCGGCGCTGGGTCGAGGTATGAGTTTTCATCTGCGCCGTCAGGAAGTCCTCGACGGCGAACAGCTCAGCGCCATGCTTGAAGAGAGCCCGGGTCGTGCGGCGCAGGCGATTCTGTTGGCGGCGGGCGAGGGAGTTGTTCAAGCGCAGGCGTTGCTTGGGCAGATCCTGCTCGATGGTCAGGGTATCGCGCAGGATCAACCCTTGGCACTGCGCTGGTTCGGCATTGCTGCCGGGCAAGGGCATCTGATGGCGCGCAACATGCTCGGCCGTTGCAACGAACATGGCTGGGGCTGTGAGGCGGATGCTGCGGTTGCGGTGGAGCATTATCGAATCGCCGCCGAGTCCGGGCTGGACTGGGCGATGTACAACCTCGCTAACCTGCTCGCCACCGGTCGCGGCATCGCCGAAAACCAGGCGCACGCCCTGATCTTGTATCGTCGTGCTGCGGCGTTGGGCCACGCCAAATCAATGAATCTGTTAGGTCGTTACCTGGAGGAGGGACGCCATTGTCCGCAGGATTCACTGGCCGCGCGTGATTGGTATCGCCGTGCGGCCGAGGGCGGTGATTTTCGTGGGCAGTTCAGCCACGCGGCGATGCTCGCCGACGACGGCCGGATCGATGATGCCCTTGTCTGGCTGCGCAAGGCGCTGGCGGGGGGCAATGCGAACTTTCTGCGGGTTGCAGGCGAATCGCTGATGAATGCACCGCACTTACGCATTCGCGCAATGGCCGACGCTTATAAGCTGCGCTTGTCGCAGTTGATGGCGTCGTAATGATTTGCTTTTATCGTTAGTTGTTCAAGTGATGTGAGTGGTTTGCCAGGCGTTAATGACTTGAGTAAGTAATTATGTTGTCGTGATTGCTAATATTTAAGCGCTTGTTGGTTTTTATCTTGTTGTCCTAAGGTTGTTTTGCGATGGCCGTGATCGAGTTGACCTAAAACTCGACAAGCTCGAATCGCAATTGACTTTAATAATATCCAAAGCAGACAAGGAGTCTCTTATGGGATTCAGGATAGATAACAAGATTGTCGAAAACGCCACGAAAGCACCTGCCGTGTTTATCAGCGCCTCGCTTGGTGAGGGTAATGAATACAATCGTGATACCGGTATTCAGCTAACCAAAGAGCAGATTATCAGTTTGAGAAAATATGAAGTTCTTGGGTTGTCTTTGCCCGTGCGCTTGCAGGATGTTATTGCGTACTTGAACTATGGCGCAGGTGATAGCGGCGGCCTCGGCCTCAAGCCAGTAGACTTTCTGCGTACATTCAGCACGACTTATGATCACGCCAAACGATGGTCGCCGTTGCGTGAAAAAATCATGCTCACGGGGACCGATCTGAAGATTTTTGCCGGCAGTATCATCCGTACAGGCAGCGGAATAGTCGAGATCTATGAAGATCTCAAAGTGTCCAGATACCTGGAAGAACACAATATAAGTACCCCTGAACAGTATCTGGAACTCAAGCGAAAGATCCCCAATCTTCCTGATCTCGCGTTGCCGGAGGGCGATGTTCCGGAGATAAAAGCCTACCTTAATGACATGCTGGGCAAAGTCAGGCAATGCCATCAGAAAGCTGAACGGGTCCGGGAGCAGCTGGACAGCTTTGGCAAGGACATGCGCGAGAAAGTCTTGCCCGAGATCAAACTGCGTCTGGAGTTTGTTTCGAGGAATACCTATCAGGCGGACATTCAGGTACTGCAAGGGGAGATCGATCAGCGCTCGAAGGAGATTGATGAACTCAATAAACAATATGATCAACTGGTACAGGAGGCCATCGCGGCTGCTGCGACCTTTAACGTCGCAGGATTGATTCTCGGTATCTATCAGGGCGTAAAGGCAGAAGAGATCCGCAAGAAGCGCAACAATCTCAAAGCCGAACAACAGGCTGCCAATCAGAAAATGGCCAGCAAGAGTCAAACGTTGGCTTCTTTGAACAAGATACGGGATGACTTGCAAAACCTCGACTACGTAGCGATCGAAGCTGAAGTTGCAACTCAAAATCTGATGTTGGTATGGAATGCATTGAGCACTTACATCACGGCCTCCATCAAAGAGGTCGATTCGCTGCATGAGGCCACGTCGTTGCGCAGGTTCAAGAATCAGATTCTCGCCATTATCGATCCGTGGGAGCAAATAAAATCCAGTGCTGATCAACTGCTCGACGTGTTTGCAGCAGCGGATAAAGAGTATGGAAACAAATTTCAGTCATTCAGGAGCAAGAGAATCATGTTTTCGCTGCCAAATAATCAAACTTATCCGCAAGTCAATGTGGCCGCTTTGCGTGCTCACTCGGCCGCCATGCAGAAAAGCAATACCACTGCGCAAATGCTTTTTGAACAGTTTAACTATATGCCTGGCATTGTCCGCAACATGAATGATTTGTCGATTGCTGTTCAGAGAGCAACATTTGATATGCGTAGCCAGGCCCGGACAGACATCATTCATCTGGAGCGTGCGCGAGAAAAGCTGAAAGGATATCAGGCCGAACTTGCCTATCCCGAGGATGTGGAAGAAGTTCGTGAAGACATGGAAAACGAACTCAAGAGTACTTCCAACAAGATCTCCGAGCGTTATGAAGACCTCAAAGTCATTCGCAGCAGCCTGAGTACTGCGTATGACCGGGCCACTTCGCAGCAATGGATTGCAACACTGCAACAGGATCGGGATGTAACCGAAGCACTGAAGGTCAAATCCGACGAGAAATTGACCGATCTGGAAAAACAGATGAAATCGGCATCCGAAGGGATCGACCTGATCGCCAAAGCCGGTGTGGAGAAGATCGGCCAGGAAGCGCAATTAACGCTGGATAATCTCAAAGCCCTGGGTTTGGCACCGCCGCAGGTTCAAATTGCAATGCTGGCGATCGACACCCTGAAAAAAATCATCTCCGGTATTGGTGAAGCGATTTCGTTTCTGAACATGCTGGATGCTTACAACAAGCTCAGGGATAAAGCCGCTGACTTGCGGGTGCAGTTGAAGAAATACAAAAGCGACATCGCCCGGACAGACGGGAAAATTCAATTGGTCAACGCTCTGGATCAACTGGACGAGGGGCGTTGGGGCTATGTGAACGAGTATTCGAATCTGGTTAACGGTTTTGACTCGTTCCGCCAAGACTTCAGGCAGGACAAGTCACAACCTGTCGAGGAGCGTGCCGATGCCGCGATTGCCCGGATCACCGAAGTCGTGAGGTATCTGAAGTCTGTTCAACAATAAGGAGTGGGGGCGGTGGGCTGCGCGCCCATCGCTTCTTGAATAGTCATGAACATACTTTCCTATGACCTCTCTGCCGCGCAGCGGCGCGTGCTGGATCGCTATACAAGATTTCTCGGCTCTCTTCACCCGACCTTCAACAACATCCCCGTGGTATTTGCCCGTCGAAAAGCCAGCGGTCATGCACCCGCGGTATTGGCTAGTGATTCGCGCCTGAACAATGCCCGATTCAATGAGCGCTATTTGCAAGAACTCTGGGAGCGCACAAAAGAAGCTCGGAATTTGTGCCGTGCTTACGTCGCGGATCTCAATACGTTTGCGCAAGAGACCCGGGAAATGACCCGTCGTACATCAAGGAGTGAGCCCCTCAGCAAGGTGGATTTCAAGGGGTACAGTTTGTCCCGGTCGCCGACCTGGAGGCTGCTTCCGCCTAATGATGTACCCGACCTGGTTCACGAATTGGCACTGCGGTTTTATCAACTCAGGGCGATGATTCAACAACTGAAATACACCATCGCCGAGGTGCATGACGAGTCGTTCGGGCTCAGGTCGGTGTTTACTAAGGCAATGGATCATCGCTCCTGCCAGTGCCATGCCCAGCCAACGGTTGTCCAGGAGTTGTTCCGCGAAGCCCGCACCATGCCGTTTTGGGATATCACTTATTCTTCCGCGGATGCAGTGATCCGGGCCGCAGAATACAAAACTGATATTGGCATTTTGTTCAACGGACTGGCGTCCGTGAGTTCGCGAGTCAGTCTGTTTCTTGAGGCAACGGGATCGCACATGGACACGGCGATCTACGAGTTATTAAGGGCTGAACGCGTGTCGAAACTGGGCGAGTTGAATTTCAAATTGGCCGCGACCAAGGAGTTGGCTGACGCGTTCATGGCCATGGTTGACCAACTTGAGAATTGGCTGCGCAAATAAAAAAAGGCCCATACATGGGCCTTTTCATTTAACGCGTCAGTTAAAGGTAATACGACTTCAGCGGCGGGAAGCCATTGAATTCAACGGCGCTGTAGCTAGTGGTGTACGCGCCGGTCGACAGCCAGTACATCCGGTCACCGATCGCCAGGTTCAGCGGCAGGCCGTACTTGTAGTTCTCGTACATGATGTCGGCGCTGTCGCAGGTCGGGCCGGCGATGACGACTTCTTCCATCTCGCCTTTCTTCTCGGTCCAGATCGGGAACTTGATCGCTTCGTCCATGGTTTCGATCAGGCCGGAGAACTTGCCCACGTCGGTATAAACCCAACGCTCGACGGCAGTGCGGGATTTGCGTGCAACCAATACCACTTCGCTGACCAGGATGCCGGCGTTGGCGATCAGCGAACGGCCCGGCTCCAGAATGATTTCCGGCAGGTCATCACCGAAATCCTCTTTGAGGAAGCGGATGATTTCCTCGGCGTAGGTTTCCAGGCTGTTGGTGCGGGTGATGTAGTTGGCCGGGAAGCCGCCGCCCATGTTGATCAGCTTCAGTTCAATGCCGTCTTCTTCTTTCAGGCGCTCGAAGATCACTTTGACCTTGGCGATTGCCGCGTCCCACACGCTGATATCGCGCTGCTGCGAGCCAACGTGGAACGAGATGCCGTAAGGCACCAGGCCAAGGTCGCGGGCGAGGATCAGCAGGTCCATGGCCATGTCGGTCTGGCAGCCGAATTTGCGCGACAAAGGCCAGTCAGCCGTAGTCGAACCTTCGGTCAGGATGCGCACGTAGACTTTCGAGCCCGGCGCCGCTTTGGCGATGTTGCGCAGGTCGGCTTCGGAGTCGGTGGAGAACAGACGCACGCCTTTCTCGTAGAAGTAGCGAATGTCCTTGGATTTCTTGATGGTGTTGCCGTAGCTGATACGGTCGGGGCTGACGCCGCGATCCATCACTTTGTCGAGCTCGTAGATCGAAGCGATGTCGAAGCTCGAACCTTTGTTCTTGAGCAGGTCGATGATCTCGACGGCCGGGTTGGCCTTGACTGCGTAATAGACCTTGGCGAATTCGAAACCGGCGCGCAGGTCATCGTAGGCCTGGCTGATCATCGCGGTGTCGATGACCACGAACGGGGTTTCTTGCTTGTCGGCAAACGCCTTCATTTTGTCAAAAGTGGCGCGCTCGAAATAATCTTCGACGTTGATCGACATGCTGGGAACTCCTAAGGGCAAACAATAATAAACATGGGTAAAAATGAACGTCCTCCGTATCCCCACTTTGGTTCGCCTACTTCCCAAGGCATGTCGCCGAAAGCAAAAAGGCCACGGGTGTGCAGCTTCCCTTGGCCTTGCTGTCTCGTCGTCAGTACTTGAGCCGGATGGATCGTTTCCAGCATGGACGTTCGGCGCGAACTTTAGGGCGTGAGGGGCCTGAGATCAACTAAAAATGTCGCGTTTTTGCACGCTTCTGACGTGCGACGCGGATATCACTCTTTGTAGCCGACCGATATGACGGGCAGATGTTCCCCGCGAACTTTGCAGTGTTAAAAATACCTGCACGTTCGCTGCTTTTGTCAGCGAAGTCGCGGGTAAGTGTGATGGGTGCAACATCGGCGACGTTGGCGGCGAGAGGTGCGTATGAAGGGGGTTTAGGTTGTTTGCGAAGCGCTTTTCGGTGTGTTGTTTGAGTGGCGTGTGTTGAGATTCTTTTCCAGTTGGCGAATGAGGGAAAAATCACGCAGATCCTGTGGGAGCGAGCCTGCTCGCGAAGGCATTTTCACAGCCAGCATCATGGTTGACTGATATTGCGCATTCGCGAGCAGGCTCGCTCCCTCAGGTTTCGTGTTTTACGCGACTACCGCCTCAGCCGGCGAGACGATGCTGGTCTTGCCGCCGCGAGATTTGCCGGAGCTCAGGTACTCGGCAATCGACTCTTGCGTTACCTCACCCAGGAACACCCGGTCGGCATCCATCACCGGCAGCCACGAGCGGTTGAACTCGTACATGCGCGACAGCAGGATGCGCAAATGCTCGTCGTACGCCGCCGTGGCGTTGAACTCGCGAAGATATTGCGCGCAGGTGCCGGTCTGACGGTGCAGATCGCGACGACGCACATAACCCAGCGCCTTGTTCTCGGCACAGGTGACGACGACGTAGCGACGGTCATGCTCGTCCATCAATTCCAGCGCATCAGCCACCGGGGTTTCCGGGCTCACCGACGGCGCGTTGTCCGCCGCGTCTTCAGCCTTCACCAGCAACAGACGTTTGAGCGTGCTGTCCTGACCGACAAAGTTGCTGACAAATTCGTCCGCCGGATGCGCCAGCAGCGTGTCCGGGTGATCGATCTGCAGCAGCTTGCCGGCGCGGAAGATCGCGATCTTGTCACCCAGCTTGATCGCTTCGTCGATGTCGTGGCTGACCATGATCACGGTCTTGTTCAGCGCGCGCTGCATCTCGAAGAATTCGTTCTGGATCATCTCGCGGTTGATCGGGTCGACCGCACCGAACGGTTCGTCCATCAGCAACAGCGGCGCATCTGCCGCCAATGCGCGGATCACGCCGATACGCTGTTGCTGACCACCGGACAACTCGCGCGGGTAACGATGCAGATACTGCTTGGGTTCAAGCTTGATCATGCTCATCAGTTCGCGGGCGCGGTCGTGGCATTGCTGCTTGTCCCAGCCGAGCAGTTTCGGCACCACGACGATGTTCTCTTCGATGGTCATGTTCGGGAACAGACCGATCTGCTGGATCACGTAGCCGATGTTGCGACGCAGGGTCACTTCGTCCAGATCGGTGGTGTCTTCGCCGTTGATCAGGATCTTGCCCGAGGTCGGTTTGATCAGACGGTTGATCATCTTCAGCGTGGTGCTTTTGCCGCAACCCGATGGCCCGAGGAACACACAGATTTCGCCTTCATTGACGGTCAGGCTCACCGAATCCACGGCTTTGACATCTTTGCCGTTGCTTTGGAAGGTCTTGCTGAGGTTTTGAAGTTCGATCATTTGAGTAATCCTTTTGGAGTCAACGAGCGTTGCAGCCATTGCAAAAACAGGTCGGCGAAGATCGCCAGAAGACTGACCAGCAGCGCGCCGACGATAAGCATCGACATATCACTGCGGCTGATGGAGGCGAGGATCAACACGCCGAGGCCGCCAGCGCCGATGGTCGCGGCGATGGTCATCACGCCGATGTTCATCACCACGGCGGTGCGCACACCGGCGAGGATCACCGGCACCGCAATCGGCAACTCGACCATGCGCAGGCGCTGGCCGAAGGTCATGCCGATGCCGCGTGCGGCTTCACGGATACCCGGCTCAACGCCGGTCAACGCCAGGTAGGTGTTACGCATGATCGGCAGCAGTGAATAAAGGAACACCGCGGTGATCGCCGGCATTGGGCCGAGGCCTTGGCCGAACTTTGAGTAGAACGGCAGCAGCAGGCCGAACAGTGCAATCGACGGCACGGTCAGCAACACCGTGGCGCTGGCCTGCAACGGGCCGGCGAGGCTCGGGAAGCGCGTCATCAGAATGCCCAGCGGCACCCCGACGAGGATCGCCAGCGTGACAGCGATGCCAACCAGCGTGATGTGCTGCCAGGTCAGGTGCATCACCTGTTGCCAGTCGAGATGGGAAAAGGCGTTCAAAAATTCCATGACTTTTCCTCCCTTAATTCAACGGATGTTGGCGCAGAAAATCGGCGGCAACAGCAGATGGGCTTTCGTGATCGACATCGACCCGCGCGTTGAGCTGGCGCATGGTTTCGTCATCGAACAGTTCGGCCAGTGGCTTGAGCTGCTCGGCCAGTTTCGGGTTTGCGTCCAGCGTTGCCTGACGCACCACCGGTGCGGCGGTGTAGTCGGGGAAGTAGTGCTTGTCGTCTTCCAGCAGCTTCAGGCCGAAAGCATTCAAGCGACCATCCGTGGTGTAGACCAGACCGGCAAACACTTGGCCGTTGCGCAGCGCCGTATAGACCAGGCCCGCATCCATCTGGCGGATGTTTTTGCGACTCAGGTTCATGTCGTAGAGCTTGACCATGCCGAGCAGGCCGTCCGAGCGGTTAGCGAACTCGGTGTCCAGTGCCACCAGGTGATTGGTCTTGGTTTCAGCCTGCAACACCTCGTTCAACTGACTGATGTTGTTGATCTGCGGATATTGCTCGGCGACTTTTTTCGGCAGCGCGAGGGCGTAGGTGTTGCTGAACCTGGACGGTGTCAGCCAGATCAGGCCTTTTTTCGCGTCGAGTTCTTTCACCCGGGCGTAGGACTGAGCGCTGTCGAGTTTTTCGGTGACATGGTTGTAGGCCACCAGCGACACGCCGGTGTATTCCCAGAGCATGTCCAACTGGCCACTTTCTTGAGCGCTGCGGGCGAGGTTGCTGCCCAGCCCACCGGTGATCTGCGCGTCGTAGCCTTTGCTGCGCAGGTATTGCGCGGTGATTTCGGCGAGCAGCGTCTGTTCGGTAAACACGCGGGCGCCGAGGCGGATAACCGGTTTGTCGGCGGCTTGGGCGATTCCTGCGAACAGCAGGATGCAGCCTAGGATAAAGCTAAGTCGTTTCATGTGAATTCCTTTGCCGAGGCCTTAAGACGGGCGCAAACCGCGTTCCAGCCAGAGACGGCTGGCGAGGGTGACCACGCCATCGAGCAGCAGGGCCAGCAGCGCGGTGCAGACGGCGCCGAGCAGCAGTTGCGGCTGATTGTTCAGGGCGATGCCAGGGAAAATCAGGCTACCGAGGCTGTTGGCGCCGATCAGGAACGCCAGCGGCGCTGTCCCGACATTGATCGCCAGAGCCACACGCACACCACCGACAATGATCGGCACGGCGTTGGGCAATTCGACGCGCCACAGCACCTGACCCGGAGTCATGCCGATGCCGACGGCCGCTTCCTTGAGTGAACCCTGGACGTTTTTCAGGCCTTCATAGGTGTTGCGCACAATCGGCAACAAAGAAGCGAGGAACAGAGCGAAGATCGCCGGGCCACTGCCGATGCCCAGAATCCCCAGAGCGATCGCGAGTACGGCCAGCGGTGGCACGGTGTTGCCGATATTGAAGATTTGCATGAAGCGTTCAGCGCGGCCAACCATGGTCGGACGACTGAGAAAGATGCCGGCGGGGATGCCCACGACAAGGGCGGCCAGCATTGAAGCGAGGACAAGAATCAGATGAGCTTGCAGGTAAAACAACAAATCGTCGCGGTAGTGTTCGATCGTGTTGATGCCGATCCAGTGGACCAGCAGGGCCAGGAGCGCGATCACCACCGCACCTCCCATCAGCCCTTTGCCATAGCGGATAGCCACAGGCGGACTCCTTTTTTATAGTCGGCGAACGCCGTCCCGTGTTCAGTGGCCGGGGTGGTCAATTTTGTTAGCCCAACTTCGGCGCCATAAGCTCATATCCTGCGTTGCTGTTCCTCGCCATAGCGGGCTATGACTCGTCACAGCGCCTTGGCTATGAACTTCTGGCATCCGAATTTGAGCCAACAAAATTGACCACCCCGGCCACATGCCATGCCTGGCTGCCGGGAATAAACGTTCGCGAAAAGCAGCTCCCTCAGCACCGGCAAAAAGCGGTCTGAAAGCGAGCCATGAGCGCAGCCTCGTCAGGCTAACTTGCTGATTTTTCAGCCCCTGACGAAAATTTGTAACAGGGGATGGACGTCTCCGTGCTTTAAAAGGTTCCCACCTAAGGCAGCATTTGGCCACCCTTAATGTGCTCAACGGTTCGGTTATTACATTGACTTGGGCTATAATCGCGGCCCTTTTTTGAATCACCGCCAGGCGATTTCCCATGACCAACCAGGCCGCCGAAGTCGCGAAACGCCGCACTTTCGCCATTATTTCCCACCCCGATGCCGGTAAGACGACGATCACCGAAAAGCTCCTGTTGATGGGCAAGGCGATTGCGATTGCGGGCACGGTGAAATCCCGTAAATCCGACCGCCATGCGACATCCGACTGGATGGAGATGGAGAAGCAACGGGGTATTTCCATTACCACGTCGGTCATGCAGTTCCCGTATCGCGACCACATGGTCAACCTGCTCGACACCCCGGGCCACGAAGACTTCTCCGAAGATACCTATCGCACCCTGACGGCGGTGGACTCGGCATTGATGGTCCTCGACGGCGGTAAAGGTGTCGAGCCGCGTACGATTGCGCTGATGGACGTCTGCCGTCTGCGTGACACGCCGATCGTCAGCTTCATCAACAAACTCGACCGTGACATCCGCGACCCGATCGAACTGCTCGACGAGATCGAAGCTGTCCTGAAGATCAAGGCTGCGCCGATCACCTGGCCGATCGGTTGCTACCGCGACTTCAAAGGCGTGTATCACCTGGCCGACGACTACATCATTGTCTACACCGCCGGCCACGGTCACGAACGCACCGAAACCAGAATCATCGAAAAGCTCGACTCCGACGAAGCGCGCGCGCATCTGGGCGACGAGTACGATCGCTTCGTCGATCAGCTGGAACTGGTACAGGGCGCCTGCCACGAATTCAACCAGCAGGAGTTCCTCGACGGTCAACTGACCCCGGTGTTCTTCGGTACCGCGCTGGGCAATTTCGGTGTTGATCACGTGCTTGACGCCGTCGTCGATTGGGCACCGCGTCCGCTGGCCCGTGTCGCCAACGAGCGCACCGTGGAGCCGGTTGAAGAGAAGTTCTCGGGCTTCATCTTCAAGATCCAGGCGAACATGGACCCCAAACACCGCGACCGCATCGCCTTCATGCGCATTTGCTCCGGCAAGTACGAGAAAGGCATGAAGATGCGCCACGTGCGCACCGGCAAGGACGTGCGCATCGGCGACGCCCTGACGTTCTTCTCCTCCGAGCGTGAGCAACTGGAAGAAGCGTTTGCCGGCGATATCATCGGTCTGCACAACCATGGCACCATCCAGATCGGCGACACCTTCAGCGAAGGCGAAGCCCTGAGCTTCACCGGCATCCCGCACTTCGCCCCGGAACTGTTCCGCCGCGTGCGTCTGCGCGATCCGCTGAAATCCAAGCAACTGCGCCAGGGCCTGCAACAACTGGCCGAAGAAGGCGCCACTCAGGTGTTCTTCCCGGAGCGCAGCAACGACATCATCCTCGGCGCCGTGGGTGTGCTGCAGTTCGATGTGGTCGCCAGCCGCCTGAAAGAGGAATACAAGGTTGAGTGCTCATACGAGCCAATCACCGTGTACTCCGCGCGCTGGATCGAATGCAGCGACAAGAAGAAGCTCGAGGAATTCTCCAACAAGGCAGTGGAAAACCTTGCAGTCGACGGCGGCGGTCACCTGACCTACCTCGCCCCGACCCGGGTCAACCTGGCCCTGATGGAAGAGCGCTGGCCGGACGTGAAATTCCGTGCGACGCGTGAGCATCACTAAGCGTCAGGCCGCAGCACCCAAAACCCCGTCGCGAAAGCTGCGGGGTTTTTTATTGCCACTTCCAACCCTGTAGGAGCTGCGGCACGCTGCGATCTTTCGCTCTTGTTTTTAGAACAGAATCAAAAGATCGCAGCCTTCGGCAGCTCATACATGGGCTAGCAGCATTGGTTATGGTTGTTATTCGAAACCTGTCTGTCGGTTGAGGGCATTTCTGCGGGTTCAGTCGCGTCCTATCTGGTGAACCCGGCTGATCGGAACTAGATTTCATTCAGCGCCGGATCGGCATTGTGTTTCACCTGCACAGGATGGAATCGATCATGAAAAACAGGTTGCTGCGTGTTTTATTGCTGTTGAAAGTGATGGTCATGCTGTCTCTCGGGACTGCGACGGCCTGGGCCGAGTGCGAGGATCATGATTCCCAGGCCTTTAACGGGCAGGTGGGGCATAGCGGGCTGATGCTCGCCAAATCCGAGTCCGAGCCGGGTGATCAGGGGCAGGGTGGAACTGCTGATGACGATGACTCGATGACAGACGAGCCGGACTCTGATGATCCGGATGAAGGCGACAGCCAGACGTAGATTGCAGGCAAAGAAAAACCCCGTCTGCCTCGACTGATGAGTCGTCGAGGTAGATGGGGTTTGCTTGTTACGCCATCGCTGAATTCAACATCATCCCCTGTGGGAGCGGGCTTGCCCGCGATTGCGGTGTATCAGTCGACAAATCAGGTGACTGGCACGACGTCATCGCGGGCAGGCCCGTTCCCCGAGGTTTTTGCCTTTTCCCCGGATCTGCTTACGCCGCACCGTCGAGGAACTGCTCGGCGTAGTGGCAAGCCACCTGCCGATTGTCGAGCAAGCGCAATGCCGGCTCTTCCGTGCTGCAGCGCTCGGTTGCGTACGGGCAGCGCTTGTGGAAAGCGCAGCCTGGTGGCGGGTTCAGCGGGTTGGGCAGTTCGCCGACGATCTTGATTTTCGGCTTGTTCGGGTCCGGGTGAATGGTCGGGGTCGCCGACAGCAGCGCTTGGGTGTACGGGTGAAGAGGGCGTTCGTAGATGTCGTTCTTCGGGCCCATTTCCACCGGGCGACCGAGGTACATCACCATCACGTCATCGGCCACGTGTTGCACCACCGCAAGGTTGTGCGAGATGAACACGTAAGCGGTGTTGAACTCCTGCTGCAGGTCCATGAACAGGTTCAACACCTGCGCCTGAATCGACACGTCCAGCGCCGAGGTCGGTTCGTCCGCCACCAGCACTTTCGGTTGCAGCATCATCGCCCGAGCCAACGCAATACGCTGGCGCTGCCCCCCGGAGAACATGTGCGGATAACGCTGGTAGTGCTCGGGACGCAAGCCGACCTGCTTCATCATCGCCTGGACTTTCTCGCGACGTTCGGCGGCGGACAGGTTGGTGTTGATCAACAGCGGTTCGGCCAGTTGATCACCGACTTTCTGCCGTGGGTTCAACGAGGCGTACGGGCTCTGGAACACCATCTGCACGTCTTTGCGCAGTTGCTTGCGCTGGGCCTTGTCGGCGCCGGCAACTTCCTGGCCGGCGATTTTCAACGAGCCGGACGACGGCTCCTCAATCAGGGTCAGGGCGCGCGCCAAAGTGGATTTGCCGCAACCCGACTCGCCTACAACCGCGAGAGTCTTGCCGGCTTCCAGTTCGAATGACACGCCGTTAAGCGCGCGCACGGTCGCGTGGCCCTTGAACAGGCCTCGGGACACTTCGTAGTGACGGGTCAGGTCGCGGGCGGTAAGTACGACGGCCATTACGCCACCTCCTGGTTCAGCGGGTAGAAGCAGCGGGCGAGGCTGTGGCTTTTCGGATCAAGGGTCGGACGCTGCGCGCGGCAGCTTTCCTGCACGTACGGGCAGCGCGGCGACAACAGGCACCCTTGCGGACGGTCGTAACGGCCGGGAACGATGCCCGGCAGTGTCGCCAGACGGTCAGCACCCTGGCTGTGTTCCGGAATCGCCTTGAGCAGCGCTTCGCTGTACGGGTGCGCCGGAATGTCGAACAGCTGTGGTACCTGACCGACTTCAACAGCCTGGCCGGCGTACATCACGCACACACGTTGGGCGGTTTCAGCGACGACGGCGAGGTCGTGAGTGATCAGCACCAGACCCATGTTCTGCTCTTTCTGCAACGCCAGCAGCAGATCCATGATCTGCGCCTGAATCGTCACGTCGAGTGCAGTGGTCGGCTCATCCGCGATCAGCAGTTTCGGCTCGCCGGCAATTGCCATGGCGATTGCCACGCGCTGGCTCATACCGCCGGATAGTTGATGCGGGTAGGCGTCCATGCGGCTGGCCGCGCCCGGGATTTCAACTTTTTCCAGCAGTTCGATGGCGCGTTTGCGTGCTTGCTTGCTGGACATTTTCAGGTGCAGGCGCAGCACTTCTTCGATCTGGAAACCGACGGTGTAGCTCGGGTTGAGCGCAGTCATCGGGTCCTGAAAGACCATCGCCAGGTCCTTACCGACGATCTGCCGACGTTGACGGTTGCTCAGCTTGAGCATGTTCTTGCCATCGAAATTCAGCGCATCGGCGGTGACGATCCCCGGGTGCTCGATCAGGCCCATCAGCGCCATCATGGTCACGGATTTGCCCGAACCGGACTCGCCCACGATGGCCAGCACTTCGCCCTTGTCGACGCTGATGTCGAGGCCATCGACCACCGGCACAGCGTTCTTGTCGCCGAAACGAACGTTGAGATTCTTGATTTCCAACAGTGACATTTGAATCTCCTCAGGCGGCATTCTTGAGTTTCGGGTCCAGCGCATCGCGCAGACCGTCGCCCATCAGGTTGATTGCCAGCACGCTGAGCAAAATGGTCAAACCAGGCAGGCTCACCACCCACCAGGCGCGTTCGATGTAATCGCGGGCCGAGGCCAGCATGGTGCCCCACTCAGGGGTTGGCGGTTGTACGCCAAGACCGAGGAAGCCCAGGGCCGCGGCATCGAGAATCGCCGAAGAGAAACTCAAGGTTGCCTGAACGATCAGCGGTGCCATGCAGTTGGGCAGCACGGTGATGAACATCAGGCGTGGCAGACCGGCACCGGCCAGGCGCGCGGCGGTCACGTAGTCGCGGTTCAGTTCGCCCATCACCGCTGCGCGGGTCAGACGCACATACGACGGCAGGGACACCACAGCGATGGCGATCACGGTGTTGATCAGGCCGGGGCCGAGGATGGCGACAATCGCCACAGCCAGCAGCAAGGACGGCAGGGCCAGCATGATGTCCATCAGACGCATGATGGTCGGGCCAATCATCTTCGGGAAGAAACCGGCGAACAGCCCGAGCAGAATCCCCGGGATCAGCGACATCACGACCGACGACAAGCCGATCAGCAGCGACAGGCGCGAACCCTGGATCAGACGCGACAGCAGGTCACGGCCCAGTTCATCGGTGCCGAGCAAAAATTGCATCTGCCCGCCTTCAAGCCACGCCGGTGGCGTCAGCAGGAAGTCACGGTATTGCTCGCTCGGGTTATGGGGCGCCACCCAAGGGGCGAACAGCGCGCAGAAAATCACCAGCAACATGAACATCAGGCCGGCAACGGCACCTTTGTTCTTGGAAAACGCTTGCCAGAATTCTTTGTACGGGGACGGATACAGCAGGCTTTGATCGACTGCTACCGCTTGATTTTGAGTTGAAGCTGGAGTGGTCATGGTCATGATCTCAGCGCTGATGACGGATGCGTGGGTTGGCAAAGCCGTAGAGGATGTCCACCACGAAGTTGACCAGAATCACCAGGCAGGCGATTAACAGGATGCCGTTTTGCACGACCGGATAGTCCCGGGCGCCGATGGCTTCGATCAGCCATTTGCCGATGCCGGGCCAGGAGAAAATGGTTTCGGTCAGGACCGCACCGGCCAGCAAAGTACCGACCTGCAGACCAACAACCGTCAGCACCGGGATCAGCGCGTTACGCAGACCGTGGACGAACACTACGCGCGATGGCGACAGGCCTTTGGCCTTGGCGGTACGGATGTAGTCTTCGCGCAGCACTTCGAGCATCGACGAACGGGTCATCCGCGCGATAACGGCCAGCGGAATGGTACCGAGCACGATGGCCGGCAGGATCAGGTGATGCAGGGCATCGAGGAATGCGCCCATGTCATCGGCCAGCAGCGTATCGATCAGCATGAAACCGGTACGTGGCTCGATGTCGTAGAGCAGGTCGATCCGCCCGGATACCGGCGTCCAGCCCAGGCTCACCGAGAAGAACATGATCAGGATCAGGCCCCACCAGAAGATCGGCATCGAATAACCCGCGAGGGAGATGCCCATCACCCCATGGTCGAATAATGATCCTCGCTTGAGTGCCGCGATCACCCCGGCCAGAAGGCCCAGAATGCCGGCGAACAGCAGGGCGGCCATGGACAGTTCCAGGGTCGCCGGGAAGAGAGAGGTGAACTCGGTCCATACGCTCTCACGAGTGCGCAGGGATTCGCCGAGATCGCCTTGGGCCAGTTTGCCGATGTAGTCCAGATACTGGGCATACAACGGTTTGTTCAGACCTAGGCGTTCCATTGCCTGAGCGTGCATTTCGGGGTCGACCCGACGTTCGCCCATCATCACTTCCACGGGGTCGCCAGGAATCATGCGAATCAACGCGAAAGTCAGCAGGGTGATGCCGAAAAACGTGGGGATCAACAACCCCAGTCGGCGGGCAATAAAACTAAACATCTTGTGTGGTACCTCATCAGCCGGTTAGGCGTGCCCGGCTTCCCTGGGATCAGGGAGGCCGGGAGTTTCTTATCTACTTCACCTGGGTGGTGGCGAAGTTATTAGTTGTCAGGGGGCTGATGTGATAGCCCTCTACGTTGTTGCGCATTGCAGTAAACATCCGCGTGTGGGCCATGCTGATCCACGGTTGATCCTGATTAAACAGCACTTGTGCCTGTTCGTAGAGCTTCGCGCGTTCGGCCGGATCTACTTTAGCCCGTGCTTCGTCGATCAGTGCCTGGAATTTCTCGTTGCACCAGCGCGCGTAGTTTTCGCCGTTCTTGGCGGCTTCGCAACTGAGCATAGGCGTCAGGAAGTTATCCGGGTCGCCGTTGTCGCCCGCCCATCCGGCCGAGACCATGTCGTGCTCGCCGGCCTTGGCGCGTTTAAGCATTTCGCCCCATTCCATGACGCGGATGTCGACCTTGATCCCGACTTTCGCCAGGTCAGCCTGCATCATCTGCGCGCCGAGCATCGGGTTCGGGTTGGTCGGGCCGCCGCCGTTGCGGGTAAACAGGGTAAACACCGTGCCTTCCGGAACCCCGGCTTCCTTGAGCAGGGCGCGCGCCTTGTCGAGGTCACGTGGCGGGTTTTTCAGCTCGGTGTTGTAGCCGAGCAGGGTGTCCGGGTACGGGTTGACCGCGACGGTCGCGTTGCCCTTGCCGAACAGCGCATTGACGTAAGCGGCTTTGTCGAAGGCGATGTCGATCGCCTTACGCACGCGCACGTCGCTCATGTATTTGTGCTGGGTGTTCATGGCGATGTACGAAACGGTCATCGCGTTCAGTTCATCAACCTTCAGGTTGCTGTCTTTCTTGATGCTCGGGATGTCATCAGGTTTGGGATACAGCGCGATCTGGCACTCGTTGGCCTTGAGCTTTTGTAGGCGCACGTTGTTGTCGGTGGCGATTGCCAGGATCAACGCGTCGGCCGGCGGCTTGCCACGGAAGTATTCCGGGTTGGCCTTGAAGCGAACCTGCGCATCCTTGGCATAGCGCTGGAAGATGAACGGGCCGGTGCCGACAGGCTTGTTGTTGAGGTCGCCGGGCTTGTTGGCCTTGAGCAACTGATCGGCGTACTCGGCGGAGTAGATCGCGGTGAACGGCATGGCAACGTCGGCCAGGAAAGGTGCTTCGCGGCGGGTCAGGGTGAACTTGACGGTGTAGTCGTCGACCTTTTCCACGTTCTTGAGCAGTTCCTTGAAGCCCATGCTTTCAAAGTACGGGAAGCCCACGCTCGACAGTTTGTGCCAAGGGTGATTCGGGTCCAGCTGACGCTGGAAGCTCCAAAGCACATCGTCGGCATTCATGTCACGGGTCGGCTTGAAGTATTCGGTGGTGTGAAACTTGACGCCTTTGCGCAGGTGGAACGTGTACGTCAGACCGTCATCGCTGATTTCCCAGGAGTCGGCCAGTGCCGGTACCAATTCGGTGGTGCCAGGCTTGAAGTCGACCAGACGGTTGAAGATCGTTTCGGCCACCGCATCGGCAGTGACTGCAGTTGTGTACTGGACCATGTCGAAGCCTTCCGGACTGGCTTCGGTGCAGACCACCAAGGGTTTGGCCGAGACGCCGATGGCGGCGCTCAACAACGCGGCAGCGACGGCCGCACGTAGGGGAAGCATTTTCATCGATAACCCTCTGCAATCGGTTGAAGACAAAAAACCGAACGGCCGACTCATCATGAGTCAGCCGTCGGTTGGCGTTTTTACAGGATGTTGAATGGAATGGTGGTTACCAGACGGAACTCGTTGATGCTGCCGTCGGACTGGAACTCGCTCGCACGGTGCGCGGTGTAAGTGCCGCGAATGGTGGTGGCTTTCAGCGGACCGCTTTGTACCGCATAGGTCGCGCCGATGCCGTATTCATAGTGGTGCTCGCCATCCTGTTCCTGGATGCCGTCGTAGCCTTTTTTGGCCACGCCTTTATTGCCGTCGTAATGAGTACCGTCGATACCCCAGCCGCGAGCCTGATAGATGTTGAACTTCAGGCCTGGCACGCCGTATTCGGCCATGTTGATGGCGTAGGAAACCTGGAAGGACTTCTCGTTCGGGCCGTTGAAGTCCGACAGCAGGGAGTTGGCCAGGTAGATGCCGTTGGTTTCGTGCAGGTAGTCGAAGTACTCGTTACCGTTCACTTGCTGGTACGAGAACGTCAGGTTGTGCGCCTGGTGGGTCAGGCCGAACGACAGCGAGTAGGTGTCGTTGTCGATGTCGCCCAGAAGCTTTTTGCCTTCGTCGACGGTTTTGTAGTAGTTCAGGCCGGTGGTCAGGGCGAGGACATTGCTGTCACCCAGTTCATGGGTGGCGCCGAAGTAGTACTGGTTCCACAGGTCTTCAACCTGAGTGCCCCACAGGCTGGTTTTCAGGCTGGCCAGTGGCTGGTAGCTGATACCGGCGGTGTTGACCTTGTCGGATTCAACACGGCCGTTGGCGTATTCCGCGCGGAATTTTTGCAGGCTTTGTTCAGAACGCGGCGATACGCGATCGAACGTGGCCAGATCGAAGGACAGGTTGTTCAGTTCTTCACTGTGCAGGGCAACACCTTCGAAGCTCGAAGGCAGCGCACGGTTGCCTATCACGTCGACTTGCGGGCTGCTGAAACCCATGCGTCCGGCGGTCAGCGTGGTGTTGGAAACGCGCGCCTTAATGTTGGCCAGGCCCACTTTGCTCCACTGATCGACGGCCTCACCGTTGTTCTTGTGAGTCAGGGTACGGTTGTTACCGGAGCCGTCGCCGGTCTTTGGTGCGCCACCATTGCCCGATGCCAGATTTTTGCGGTCACGCTCCAGCGCTACAGCGTTGTACGCTGCCACTTCGGTGCTGATACCGACGGTGCCCTCGGTGAAGCCAGAGTTGTACTTGACGATGGTGCCCTGAACCCAGTTGATCCGGCGGTCGGTTTCGGCCAGCGAACCATTCTTTTTATAGGCGAATTTGCCGCCACGTTTCAGTTGCTCGTTGGCGTACCAGTTACGGGTCGAACCCGTGATCGACTGACCTTCAACGAAGCCGGTCGCTTCAGCCTGGGCGCTCTTGGTGTTGACGGTCACCGGGGTGAACGCCTGGCTTTGCGTTTCAGCATAAGCCGTGGCTGTGATGCTGCTTATGGCCAGGGCCAGTATCGCGGTGCTGCTCAGTTTCATGGGTGAAGCTCCTTTACTTTCTTTTTATGCCGGCTTATTTGGGTTGGCCGGTTATTGGTTTAGAACTCGTTCACACATCGCAAACGTTTGCAAAAGGCCAAATTGGCGAATTTAGGCAAAGCGCTTGCGTGAGGGGGGTAGACAGTCCCCCTCAGCGTTGCGGCTAATCGGTTGGGTTAATCGATACTGACACCCGAGAACACGTTGCGGCCGAAAGGGCTCACCTTGAACCCTTCAACCCGTGTGCTTAACGGCTGGTTGACCGTCGAGTGGGCGACAGGCGTGATCGGCACTTGCTGTTTAAGCAACTGCTGAGCCTGTTTATAGAGCACGGTGCGCTGGTCGCGATCGGTGACGACCTTGGCTTCCTTGATCAGCTTGTCGTAAGCCGGATCGCACCACATGGAGTAGTTGTTGCCGCCAATGGCGTCGCAGCTGTACAGCGTGCCGAGCCAGTTATCCGGGTCACCGTTGTCGCCGGTCCAGCCGATCAGGCTGATGTCATGCTCACCATTCTTGGTGCGCTTGATGTACTCGCCCCATTCATAGCTGACGATTTTCACTTTCAGACCGATCTTGGCCCAGTCGGCCTGAAGCATTTCGGCCATCAGCTTGGCGTTCGGGTTGTACGGACGTTGAACCGGCATTGCCCACAGGGTGATCTCGGTGCCTTCCTTCACGCCGGCAGCCTTGAGCAGTTCTTTGGCTTTTTCCGGGTTGAAGGCGGCGTCCTTGATGGTGTCGTCGTAGGACCATTGTGTCGGTGGCATGGCGTTGACGGCCAGTTGGCCGGCGCCTTGATAAACAGCGTTGAGAATCCCTTGTTTATTCACCGCCATGTCCAGCGCCTGACGCACTTCGAGCTGGTCGAACGGTTTGTGGCGCACGTTATAGGCGATGTAGCCGAGGTTGAAACCTGGCTTGGAGATCAGTTGCAGCTTCGGGTCGGCCTTCAGTGCTTCAACATCGGCCGGGCGCGGATGCAGGGTGATCTGGCATTCGCCGGCCTTGAGTTTCTGCACGCGCACCGAGGCGTCGGTGTTGATCGCGAAGATCAGGTTTTTCAGTTTTACCCGGCTCGGGTCCCAGTACTGCGGGTTGCCGGTGTAGCGGATGTTCGAGTCTTTCTGATAGCTCTTGAACACGAACGGCCCGGTGCCGATCGGCTTCTGGTTGATGTCGCTCGGCTTGCCTTCGGCCATCAGCTTGTCGGCGTATTCGGCGGACAGGATGGCGGCGAAACTCATGGCGATGTTCTGGATGAACGCGGCGTCGACGCTGTTGAGCGTGAACTCCACGGTCAGCGGCCCGGTCTTCTCGACCTTGGCAATGTTCTTGTTCAGGCTCATCCCGTTGAAATACGGGAACTCGGTGGGATAAGCCTTACGGAATGGCTGTTGCGCATCAAGCATGCGATTAAACGTAAACAGCACGTCGTCGGCGTTGAAATCGCGGGTTGGCTTGAAGTAAGGCGTTGTATGAAATTTCACGCCTTCACGCAGGTGAAAGGTGTACTTGAGGCCGTCCTCGGAAATATCCCACTGGGTGGCCAGGCCCGGTACGACATTCGTCGCGCCTTTTTCGAACTCTACCAAGCGGTTGTACAGCGGCTCTGCAGCGTCGTTATCGGTGGCCGTCGTGTATTGCGCAGTATCAAAACCCGCCGGGCTGCCTTCGGAGCAAAACACCAGACTATCGCTGGCGGCGTGGCTGGCGGACGTGGCGGCCAACAGGCCGGCGCCCAGCAGTGCGGAAAAAACCAAGGTATGGCGCATGACGCTCCCTCTTTATTAGTGTTGTTTCGATGCGCCGCGGTCCCGTCCAGGGACGTTGTGGCTGCATCAAGCTCAAACCAGTACGAAAAGCAAAACCGTTAGCCCACACAGGCACTGGTCAGAACCCGACGGTAGGGACCGTGGATCTGGCAGTAAATGCGTTGAGTCCTAAAGACTCGTAGGAAATGGCAACACATTCTGTATCTCCCTGGTAAAGCAGGGTGGAAACAGATGTAGGCAAATTCCTAACTAATCGGCAGAAAAAGCAGCGGCGACGCTGAAATCGTCGCCGCTGCTTTTTTTACTTGCTGACGCTGACGCCGTAGAAGGAGTTCAAGCCGAATGGGCTGATCTTGAAGTCCTGCACGTTGGCGCGCATGGGTTGATACACCGTCGAGTGAGCGATAGGTGTCATTGGGACTGCATCTTTGAGGACGTGTTGCGCCTGTTTGTACAGTTCGGTGCGCTTGCCCTGGTCTGTAGTGCGCTTGGCTTCTTTGACGAGGCCATCAAATTTCTTGTCGCACCACTTGGAGAAGTTGTTGCCGCTAAGCGAGTCGCAACCAAACAACACGTTCAGCCAGTTGTCCGGATCACCATTGTCACCGCTCCAGCCAATGATCATGGCCTGGTTCTCACCACCTTTGGAGCGCTTGATGTACTCGCCCCATTCGTAGCTGGTGATCTTCACTTTCAAGCCGATCTTGGCCCAGTCGGACTGGAGCATTTCAGCCATCAGCTTGGCGTTCGGGTTATACGGACGCTGAACCGGCATCGCCCACAGGACGATTTCGGTACCTTCCTTGACGCCGGCTTCCTTAAGCAGCTGCTTGGCTTTCTCAGGGTCGTACTTGGCGTCCTTGATGGTGGTGTCGTAAGACCACTGGGTCGGCGGCATGGCGTTGACGGCCAGTTGGCCCGCGCCCTGGTAAACCGAATCGATGATCTGCGGCTTGTTGACGGCCATGTCCAAGGCCTGACGAACGCGCAGGTCAGCCAGAGGGTTTTTCTCGTCGCTGCCTTTGACCTTGTCCATCACGTTGTAAGCGATGTAGCCCAGGTTGAAACCGGCCTGGTCAGGCATCTTCAGCGACTTGTCTTCTTTCAGCGCTTTCAGGTCGGCCGGACGTGGGAACAGGGTGACCTGGCACTCGTTCTTTTTCAGCTTCTGAATACGTACCGACGGGTCGGTGGTGATGGCGAAGATCAGGTTGTCGATCTTCACGTCATCAGGCTTCCAGTAGTCCTTGTTCCCGGTGAAGCGGATGTTGGAGTCTTTCTGGTAGCTCTTGAACACGAACGGGCCGGTGCCGACCGGTTTCTGGTTGATGTCGGCAGGCTTGCCATCCTTGAGCAGCTGGGCTGCGTACTCGGCGGACTGCACCGAGGCGAAGCTCATGGCCATGTTCTGGATGAACGCGGCATCAACTTCCTTGAGGGTGAACTTGACGGTGTGGTCGTCGACTTTATCGATCTTGGTGATGTTGGTGTCCATCCCCATGTCGGTGAAGTACGGGAATTCGGTCGGGTACGCCTTACGGAACGGGTCATCCTTGTTAATCATGCGATTAAAGGTGAACAGCACGTCGTCGGCGTTGAACTCACGGGTCGGCTTGAAGTACGGGGTGGTGTGGAACTTGACGCCTTCACGCAGGTGGAAGGTGTAAGTCAGGCCATCTTCGGAGATGTCCCACTTGGTCGCCAGACCAGGAATCACGGCGGTGCCGCCGCGCTCGAACTGGGTCAGGCGGTTGAACATGGTTTCGGCAGAGGCGTCGAAGTCTGTTCCGGTGGTGTACTGGCCTGGATCAAAACCGGCCGGGCTCCCTTCGGAGCAGAACACCAGGTTAGTCGCAGCGGATGCGAAAGGTGCGGAGGCTAACAAGCCTGCGCCGACTAAAAACGGAATGACCGCGTGTTTAAGCATGTTGGCCTCATGATTTGTTGTCATTTTTTGATTTGAGGTACGACCTCGTGAGTCGTGCCTGCGGATACTTATGCAGGCGCCATACCCAATGCAAGATCCAGAGCGGTCGGCGGCCTCAAACGGTGGCACGAACGTACCTTAATGTCGCATCTGTGTAACTTCTGACGCATTTGACCGTTTGCGGGTGGTTTTTACGGTGCAAATCAAGCCCCAAAACGGTGCGTTGGTCACGTTGTGCGCGCCGCCTTGGGGCCTGGTGTTACTTATTTATACCCACGCCATAGAAAGGGGTTAGACCGAACGGGCTGATACGGAAGTCTGTGACTTCCTTGCGCAGCGGCTGGAACACCGTGGAGTTGGCAATCGGGGTTATCGGCACTTGTTGTTTAAGGATCAGTTGCGCCTGTTGATACAGTTGTACCCGTTGTGTTTTGTCGGTGGACACCTTGGCCTGCTGTACCAGTTTGTCGTAGGCCGGGTCGCACCATTTGGCGTAGTTGCTGCCCTTGACTGCCGCGCAGCTGTACAGCACGCCGAGCCAGTTGTCAGGGTCGCCGTTGTCACCGGTCCAGCCATAAATCATCGCGTCATGTTCGCCATTTTTGGCGCGTTTGATGTATTCGCCCCACTCATAGCTGACGATGTTGGCCTTGATGCCGATCTTGTCCCAATCCTGCTGAATCATCTGCGCCGACATCCGCGCATTCGGGTTCGAGGCGCGCTGCACGGTCATTGCCCAGAGGTTGATGGTTGTACCCGGTGCAACCCCTGCTTCTTTCAGTAGCGCCCTGGCTTTTACCGGGTCGTGCGGCGCGTCTTTTATGTTCGGGTCGAATGACCATTGCGCGGGTGGCAAGGCGTTCTGGGCCAACTGGCCGGCGCTTTGATAAACGGCTTTGATGATCGCCGGTTTATCGATGGCCATGTCCAGGGCCTGGCGCACCTTGAGCTGATCCAGCGGCGGGTGAGTGGTGTTGTAGGCGAGGAAACCGAGGTTGAAACCGGCCTGTTTCAGCACGCGCAGGTTCGGGTCTTTTTCCATCACTTCAATGTCGGCCGGGCGCGGGTAACCGCTGACCTGGCATTCGCCGGTCTTGAGTTTCTGCAGGCGTACGGCGGCGTCCGGGGTGATCGAGAAGATCAAGTTGTCGATCTTCACATCCTCGGGTTTCCAGTAGGCCGTGTTAGCGCTGTAGCGGATTTGTGAATCCTTTTGATAGCGCTTGAACACGAACGGGCCGGTGCCGATCGGTTTCTGGTTGAGGTCGGCGGCCCTGCCTTCCTTCAACAACTGCGCTGCGTATTCGGCCGATTGCACCGAGGCGAAACTCATGGCGAGGTTTTGCACGAACGCGGCGTCGACGTTGTTGAGGTTGAAGCGCACGGTTTGCTCGTCGAGTTTTTCGACCGATTTGATCGTGGTGTTCAGACCCATGTCGGTGAAGTACGGGGATTCGGCGGGGTAGGCCTTGCGGAAAGCGTTTTGCGGGTCGAGCAGGCGCTGGAAGGTGAACAGGACGTCGTCGGCGTTGAAGTCGCGGGTTGGGGTGAAGTATTGCGTGGTGTGGAATTTCACGCCCTGGCGCAGGTGGAAGGTGTATTGGAGTCCGTCGTTGGAGACGTCCCATTTTGTTGCCAGGCCCGGTTCGATGTCGGTGCCGCCGCGCTGGAATTGGGTGAGGCGATTGAAGACGGTTTCGGCGGAGGCGTCGAAGTCGGTGCCGCTGGTGTATTGGCTGGGGTCGAAGCCTGCGGGGCTGGCTTCGGAGCAGTAGACCAATGTTGTGGCTGCGTTTGCCAGGGGGGCGGTTGTGGCCAGGGCCAGGGAGATCAAGAGCGGTTTGAGGGTGGATCTTGGCATGTAGTCCCCGGGGGTATGGAGGTGGTTTTGGGTTGAGATTAGCGGGGAATTGTGGGGTTTCGGAAATATCGTTTTTCTTGGGGGAGTGTCTATCTCGGTATATGTGGCGGCTTTTGTTGTGGGTATATCCGTTGCTGCGGTCATGGCTGCTTGGGGTTCCGCCCTTACGGCGGGTCACTTTTTCCAGGCGCCGAAAAAGTAACCAAAAAGGCTTGCTCCTGCGTGCGGCCCGCTCGCTGGGGCTCGGGGTTCCTTCGCTCCAGGATCGATCCGGGCGCAGCGTCTCCGGTTTGCTTCGCTGCACCTCCTTTCGCTGTGTTTGGCTTCGCCAAACGGTCGCTGCGCTCCCACCCCCGGATCAATCCCTCCGCTCAGCCTTCCGACGTCGCCCGTGGATCAAGATCAAAAGCTGCAGCCGAGCTAACGCTCATCCTGTTGAGTGGGGCGGCATGCGCCGCGTGCGGGTTGTACTTGTCTCCTCTGTAGGAGCTGCCGCAGGCTGCGATCTTTTGATCTGGCTTTCGCTTTCTGTGGGAGCTGGCTTGCCAGCGAAGAGGCCCACACAGTCACCCGATTACTTTGCTGTGTTTAGAGGTGTTTGAAATAACCAGAACCTTCCCACAAGGTTTTCAGGTTGTCCGTCGGACGCTCGCTCTCTAGGCTTGGGTTGTCGCAGAAGACTCTGCGATCGGGAGGTGAGATTCCCGGTTATTGAATTTGGAAACCTGCGAAAGCCGCTCCATAATCGCCGCCAGTTCATGCTGTCGGCAGTTCTTTATGGCGGCTATGTACGGGCGGACTTCGGTTCGGCCGGGTTGGTTTCCTTACCGGTAATCTCACTCCGTACATAGTTGCCACCTCGTTTCTCGAGTGAGATCGGAAATGAATGGCGTCATTCGTAAGGAAATGCTCCATGGATAAATTGATCCCCGACCCACCCCTCGAAACCCCACTCGAAGCATCCCTCCGCGCCGAAGACCTCGCCCGAAACCGCGAAGCCATCAAACGCGCCCTCGATTTCTATCTCATCCCCGAAACCAGAAAACCGCGCCAACCCAGCACGATGTTCATGGTCTGTCCCAACGTCGACACCGAAAGCCTGCTCGCCCACGCCTGTGAATCACTGGCCTCTGCCAGCGCGGCAGCCAGCAACTTTGCCAACGAGTTGGGCGGCACGCAGCGCAATACGGTGCTCGGTATTCAGCAGATCATTATGCTGGCCGAACTGGCGGTGAGCCGGGCGCTGGATCGGGTTGATCCGCAGGCTTGAGACCGCGTTATCGTTCATCGCTGGCAAGCCAGCTCCCACAGGTTTTTGTGCTGATTTTGAAATCGACGCGTGACCTTGTGGGAGCTGGCTTGCCAGCGATGGCGGCGGAGCATTCACCACAAAATCCAGGCACAAAAAAACCGGCGATCATTCGCTGATCGCCGGTTTGTCATTCAGCCCACATCACATCACTGCATCAGCACTTCAATCGAGCCATCAGCGGTCATGCTGACCTGACTGGTGCCGGCCTCAACTTCAGGCGTCACCGGTGCCGAATCCATGCCGGCGGCTTTCATCATCATCGGCGCGCGCATGTACGGTTGTGGGTAACCGTTAGCGTTGAGGTTCAGGTTGACGATTTTGTAGCCCTTGCCGCCGAGGGCGTCGGTGGCCAGTTGCGCACGGGCCTTGAAGGCGGTGACGGCTTCTTTGAGCAGCGCGTCTTCGCTGGCTTTGCGGGTCGGGTTGGCGATTGCGAAGTCCATGCCACCCATTTTCAGGTCGCCCAGCAGTTCGCCGGTGAGTTTGGACAGGGCGGCGAAGTCGGCGCTTTCCAGGCGCAGTTCGGCGCGTTCACGCCAGCTGGTTATTTTCTGGCCCTTGGTGTCGTAGATCGGGTAGCTGTTGCGGCTGCCCTGGCGCAGGGTGATGTCTTTGACTTGCTTGGCCTGGGCCAGCGCCTTGTTCATGGTGGTGCTGACGTCGGCGGCGAGTTTGGCCGGGTCGGTGTTTTGCTCTTCGGTGTAGAGGGTCACGATCATCAGGTCGCGGGCAACTTCCTGGCTGACTTCGGCGCGCAGGGAAATCTGGTTGTAGTGCAACTCATCGGCGGCCAGGGCTGGAAGGCTGGCGACGCTGCCGACGGTCAGGGCGAGGAGGGCGGCGCTGCGGCGAAATGTATGCATGAAAGCTCCTTGATGAGGGCGCAGGTGTTGGTTCGGGCCTGCGTGAAACCATCAGACTCCAGAAAGCAGCTTCAAGTTGCAAGCCTCAAGCTGCCAAGCCAAACGCTTTCACTTGTAGCTTGCAGCTCGAAACTGGCAGCTTATTCGGTGTGGTCGTTTGCCGCACTTTCGCCTCTGGAGGCCGCGGCTTGGTTATACTCCGTGCGATCCGCCTGGAGCGCTCATCAGGAGAGCTCATGCTCGCCCCCGTACAATTGACTTCCGCCACTCGCCAGAACCTCTGGCGGCTGACTTTCATCCGCACGCTGGTGCTCGCCGCGCAGGCAGGTTCCGTAGGTCTGGCCTATTGGCTGGAGCTGTTGCCGTTGCCGTGGGTGCAACTGGCGATGACCCTCGGCTGCTCGATATTGCTGTGCGCGTTCACCGCGGTGCGCTTGCGTACTTCATGGCCGGTGACCGAGCTGGAATACGCCCTGCAACTGGCCTGTGATCTGGTTATCCACAGCGCGCTGCTGTATTTCTCCGGTGGTTCCACGAACCCGTTCGTTTCCTATTATCTGGTGCCGCTGACCATTGCTGCGGTGACGCTGCCATGGCGCTATTCGGTGATCCTGTCCGGCATCGCGCTGGCCTTGTACACCGTGATGCTGACGCGGTTCTATCCGCTGGAAACCCTGCCGGTCGCCCGCGAAAACCTGCAGATCTACGGCATGTGGCTGAGCTTTGCGCTCGCGGCGGCGGTGATCACTTTCTTCGCTGCGCGCATGGCTGAAGAGTTGCGTCGTCAGGAAGAGCTGCGTGCGATTCGTCGCGAAGAAGGCCTGCGCGATCAGCAATTGCTCGCCGTCGCCACGCAAGCTGCCGGTGCCGCCCATGAACTGGGCACGCCGCTGGCGACCATGAGCGTGTTGCTCAAGGAGATGCAGCAGGATCATCCCGATCCGCTGCTGCAGGACGACCTGAAAGTGCTGCAGGATCAGGTCAAGTTGTGCAAGGAGACCTTGCAGCAACTGGTGCGCGCCGCTGAGGCGAATCGTCGTCTGGCGGTGGAGATGCAGGACGTCACCGTCTGGCTCGACGAAGCGCTGAACCGCTGGCACCTGATGCGTCCGGAAGCCAGTTATCGCTTCCATTGTCTCGGTCAGGGCGCTGTGCCGCGCATGGCGCCGCCGCCGGATCTGACCCAGGCCCTGTTGAATCTGCTCAACAACGCTGCCGATGCCTGCCCGGAAAATCTCAAAGTGACGCTGGACTGGGACACGGAAAACCTGACCATCAGCATTCGCGATCACGGCGCCGGTGTGCCACTGGCCATCGCCGAGCAGATCGGCAAACCATTTTTTACCACGAAGGGCAAAGGTTTCGGCCTGGGCCTGTTTTTGAGCAAGGCCAGCGTGACACGCGCCGGCGGCTCAGTGAAACTCTATAGTCATGAGGAAGGCGGCACGCTCACCGAGCTGCGCCTGCCCCACGGCGCCCGAGGAGACCAACATGAGTGACGAAATCCAAGTCGAAGGCGAAGAACTGCCGCATTTGCTGCTGGTCGACGATGACGCGACCTTCACCCGAGTGATGGCCCGTGCCATGGCCCGCCGCGGCTTTCGCGTCAGCACTGCAGGTTCTGCCGAAGAAGGCATTACCATCGCGCAGGCCGATATCCCGGACTACGCCGCGCTCGACCTGAAAATGGACGGCGATTCCGGTCTGGTGCTGCTGCCCAAGCTGCTGGAACTGGACCCGGAAATGCGCGTGGTGATCCTTACCGGTTATTCGAGCATTGCCACCGCTGTCGAGGCGATCAAGCGCGGCGCCTGCAACTACCTGTGCAAACCGGCCGATGCCGACGATGTTCTGGCCGCGCTGCTCTCCGAGCACGCCGACCTCGACAGCCTGGTGCCGGAAAACCCGATGTCGGTCGACCGCCTGCAGTGGGAACACATCCAGCGCGTGCTCACCGAACACGAAGGCAACATCTCCGCCACTGCCCGCGCCCTGGGCATGCACCGCCGCACCCTGCAGCGCAAACTGCAGAAGCGCCCGGTTCGTCGCTGAACCAGCGCTGAACGACCATCGCCAGCCCTCGCGATAAAACGCGCCGATCATCTATGATCGGTGCGTGTCTGTTCTTATCTATATTGAGCCTTATCCATGAATCAGAACGCTGAATACTCCGCGGTCAACGATGCTGTGCGCGGGCAGTTTTTTCGCAAAGTATGGGCGATCATCACGCCTTATTGGCGCAGTGAAGAGAAGGTCCAGGCCTGGACGCTGCTGATTGCGGTGATAGTGCTCTCGCTGCTCAGCGTGGGCATCTCGGTGTGGTTTAACACCTGGTACAAGGACTTTTACAACGCGTTGCAAAAGAAGGACGAGGCGGCGTTCTGGCGGCTGATTCTGTATTTCTGTGCGATAGCGGCGGTCGCGATTGTCGGAGCGGTGTACCGGCTTTACTTGACCCAGATGCTGACGATTCGCTGGCGGGCCTGGCTCACTGAAAAGCATTTCTCCCGTTGGCTCGCCGACAAGAACTACTACCAGCTGGAGCAGGGCGGTTATACCGATAACCCGGACCAGCGAATTTCCGAAGACCTCAATAACTTCACCTCCAACACCCTTGAACTGGGTATCGGGCTGCTGCGCAATATTGTCAGCCTGGTGTCGTTCTCGATCATTCTGTGGGGCGTGTCGGGCAGCATCGAAGTCTTTGGCATCACCATTCCCGGCTATATGTTCTGGTGCGTGCTGGTTTACGCCGTGGTCGGTAGCTGGCTGACGCATTTGATCGGTCGTCGTTTGATCGGCCTGAACAACCAACAACAACGCTTCGAAGCCGACCTGCGCTTTTCCATGGTGCGGATTCGCGAGAACGCCGAAAGCATTGCGTTGTACAACGGCGAACCGAACGAAAATCGTCGGTTGAGCGCTCGCTTCGGGAATGTCTGGCACAACTTCTGGGACATCATGAAAGTGTCCAAGCGCCTGACCTTCTTCACCGCCGGTTACAGCCAGGCGGCGATTATCTTCCCGTTCATCGTGGCCTCACCGCGTTATCTCTCCGGCAAGATCGAACTCGGTGAGCTGATGCAGATCAGCTCGGCATTCGGCAACGTTCAGGAGAGCTTCAGCTGGTTCATCAGTGCGTACCAGAGCCTCGCTTCCTGGCGCGCCACCTGTGATCGTCTGCTGAGTTTCCGTCAAGCCATGACCGACAATGAACAACGTGCGCCGGCTATTGATGTGCAGAATCAGGGCAGTGAATTGAAAGTCCACAACCTGGGGCTCGATCTGGCCGACGGTCGTCACTTGCTGACCAACGCCGACATGACCGTTGAACCGGGTGATCGCGTGATGCTCAGCGGCCGTTCTGGCAGCGGTAAGTCGACGTTGCTGCGGGCGATGGGGCACTTGTGGCCAGCGGGGCACGGCAGTATTCGGCTGCCGGCGGCGCGTTATCTGTTCCTGCCACAAAAACCGTACCTGCCGATCGGCACCCTGCGCGAGGCGTTGAGTTATCCACAGGCGGGTGACACCTATTCAGCAGAACGTTACGCGCAAGTGCTGGAAACCTGCCGCTTGCCGCATCTGGTCGCCCGTCTGGATGAAGCCAATCACTGGCAGCGGATGCTCTCGCCCGGTGAACAGCAGCGCCTGGCCTTCGCCCGCGCGATGCTTTATGCACCGCACTGGCTGTACATGGATGAAGCGACTTCGGCGATGGACGAGGAAGACGAAGCCACGCTGTACCAGGCACTGATCGATCAGTTGCCGGGTTTGAGCATTGTCAGTGTCGGTCACCGCAGCAGCCTCAAGCGGTTCCACCCACGGCATGTGCGAATCGACAGCGGCCACTTGGTTGAGCAAACAGTAACTGCTTGATCCACACAAATCCCCTGTAGGAGCTGCCGCAGGCTGCGATCTTTTGATCTTGTTTATAAAATCAAAGTCAAAAGATCGCAGCCTGCGGCAGCTCCTACAGGGCCGATGTGATCCGGCCGGTGATCGTACAACCCGGTTGAGCTATGATGCCCACAAGCCGAACTTTCGAGACAACATGCAACCATGGAAAACCTGATCGACACCCCGCGCTTCCCACGCAAGCGCCGCAGCCTGGCTCAGGAATTGGTGACGGTGCTCAGCGAGCAAATCCGTGACGGCCTGCTCAAGCGTGGCGATAAATTGCCTACCGAGTCGGCGATCATGGAAGCCCATGGCGTCAGCCGCACCGTGGTGCGCGAGGCGATTTCCCGGTTGCAGGCCGCAGGCCAGGTAGAAACCCGCCATGGCATCGGCACTTTTGTGCTCGACACACCGAGCCCGAGTGGTTTCCGGATCGATCCGGCCACCGTCGTCACCCTGCGTGACGTGTTGGCCATTCTTGAATTACGCATCAGCCTTGAGGTGGAATCCGCCGGGCTTGCCGCGCAACGTCGCAGCCCCGAGCAACTGGCGACGATGCGCGCTGCGCTCGATGCGCTGAACGACAGCGTTTCCCACGCCAGTGACGCCGTCGCCTCCGACTTCGCTTTCCATCTGGAAATCGCCCTTTCCACAGGCAACCGCTATTTCACCGACATCATGACCCACCTGGGCACCAGTATCATTCCGCGTACGCGGCTGAATTCCGCGCGTCTGGCCCATGATGATCAGCAGCATTACATGAGTCGCTTGAGTCGTGAGCACGAAGAAATCTACGAAGCCATTGCCCGTCAGGATTCCGATGCAGCGCGTGCGGCCATGCGTCTGCACCTGACCAACAGCCGCGAGAGACTGCGCCAGGCCCATGAAGAGGCGCAAGCGCAGGGGTGATTGATGGTTATTTTTCGAGCCGGATCTTCGTAGCTGGGGACTCCCCTAGATCCTGTTTTCCTCTCTTCACGGAGTATTGAAGGTTAGCACCGGCCCCTGGTTGCATATTTTTTGTAAAAATGTCTGCGGGAATATCGAATACCATTACCGACGGTGCTGATTCCGCGCTTTTTGTTTCACTCCAATTGTTACCGGTAGTCGTCCATACCTTAAAAGTGATCTTGTCTTCTAAACTGGCCGATAAAATCACCACTTGCCCGTGGGCATATTCTTTGAGTTGGTCGACGTAAAGTACGCCTTCTACTGCCTCTTTGAGAAAAGGAGCTTCCAGCGCTTTTTCTTGTGCAGTCATGATCAAGTCCCTTTTTCTGTGAATTCAAACCTTTGAATGAGCGCATTGAATGCAATGCGCCCTGGAGCCGGCTCGTTCGCTCCTTGGCAATTAGGGCAGGGATCAAACGTGGCTCGCACCTGTAAGAAATACCAGTTCCGACGAACGGTGGTCGCTTTGAAAGGGGGCTCCGGACCTTCAAACGCGTCCTGAATCAGGGCTCGATTTGTAACGTCAGCGGCTCAGAGAAAGGCTCGATGCTGGACTCGTCCAGAAACTTGTAGCGCAGTTCAATTTCCCTGTGCAGGTACGGTATTAGCGCTTCTTTGGGAATGTGCAGTTCGATACCCGTCAGCTTTTCCATCTCGTCCTCGGCGTCTTCCCAGGTGCCAGTGTTGACTTCTTCGCTCGCCCATTCGGGCTCCTCGGGGTCATCGCCCAGAATCGCGTAGACGCTCCAATTCGCCGCAAAATCGGTGGATTCGGGCACTTGCACGATCAGTTCGTCGCTTAATGCCGACAGGTTCACGGTTGCCGTTTCAGGCGAATGAGGCAGAAATTGCGGGAGTTCGGGTGGGGCAAAATCCATCGGGGCGCTCTCCATGCGAGGTGTGCCGTGATCCATTCACGGCGGGTTTGCACGGTACGAGAATCCCGCCTGTGTCGTTTTAAACCGTCTATTTCCATTTATTGCAAAGCTGCGGCGCGCCTTCGAAAACAATCTTGTCCGACAAAAAAGCCCCCGCAACGATGAAATGCAGTTGACGGTTATTTTTTAAGTTGTACGATGACCTACAACCTCGGCGAATAGCTGAACGATCCAATCACAAAAAACGTTGCTACCAGGGTGTTCGAATAATGAATCCACAAGAACTGAAGTCCATCCTCTCTGCCGGCCTGCTGTCTTTCCCGGTGACCGATTTCAACGCGCAGGGCGATTTCAACCGCGCGGGCTATATCAAACGTCTGGAATGGCTGGCCCCGTATGGCGCTTCGGCCCTGTTCGCCGCCGGTGGCACCGGTGAATTCTTCTCCCTGGCCGCCAGCGAATACTCGGAAATCATCAAGACTGCCGTCGACACCTGCGAAACCAGCGTGCCGATTCTGGCGGGCGTGGGCGGTTCGACTCGTCAAGCCATCGAATATGCACAGGAAGCCGAGCGTCTGGGCGCCAAAGGTCTGTTGCTGCTGCCGCATTACCTGACTGAAGCCAGCCAAGACGGTGTCGCCGCTCACGTTGAAGCCGTGTGCAAATCGGTGAAGATCGGCGTGGTGGTCTACAACCGTAATGTCTGCCGCCTGACCGCGCCGCTGCTGGAACGTCTGGCCGAGCGCTGCCCGAACCTGATCGGTTACAAGGATGGCCTGGGTGATATCGAGTTGATGGTGTCGATTCGTCGCCGCCTCGGTGATCGCTTCAGCTATCTGGGGGGCTTGCCGACCGCCGAAGTCTACGCCGCCGCCTACAAGGCGCTGGGCGTGCCGGTTTACTCCTCGGCGGTGTTCAACTTCATTCCGAAAACCGCGATGGATTTCTACCACGCCATTGCCCGCGAAGATCACGCCACTGTCGGCAAGATCATCGACGACTTCTTCCTGCCATACCTCGACATCCGTAACCGCAAGGCCGGTTATGCCGTGAGCATCGTCAAGGCAGGCGCAAAAATCGCCGGCTATGACGCGGGCCCGGTGCGGGCGCCGCTGACCGATCTGACTGGCGAAGAGTACGAAATGCTCGCCGCGCTGATCGACAAGCAAGGTGCGCAATAACACCCGACAAACCAAGGCCGCTGAGCAATCAGCGGCCTTTTGCGTGAGGAGCGATTTCAGTGACTGATTCAAAACGCTACGACAACTACATCAACGGTGAATGGGTCGCCGGTTCCGATTACTCGGCCAACATCAACCCGTCCGAGCTGAGCGACACCATTGGCGACTACGCCAAGGCAGATCTGGCTCAGGTCAACGCTGCCATCGACGCTGCGCGCGCAGCGTTCCCGGCCTGGTCGACTTCAGGTATTCAGGCTCGTCACGATTCGCTGGATAAGGTCGGCTCGGAAATCCTCGCTCGTCGCGAAGAGCTCGGTACGTTGCTGGCCCGGGAGGAGGGCAAGACCCTGCCCGAAGCCATCGGCGAAGTGACCCGCGCCGGTAACATCTTCAAGTTCTTCGCGGGAGAATGCCTGCGGTTGTCCGGCGATTACGTGCCGTCGGTGCGCCCGGGCGTCAACGTCGAAGTGACCCGCGAAGCACTGGGCGTGGTCGGTCTGATCACCCCGTGGAATTTCCCGATCGCCATCCCTGCATGGAAAATCGCTCCGGCCCTGGCCTACGGCAACTGCGTGGTGTTGAAACCTGCGGATCTGGTACCGGGCTGCGCTTGGGCGCTGGCCGAAATCATCTCCCGCGCAGGCTTCCCGGCCGGCGTGTTCAACCTGGTGATGGGCAGCGGCCGTGTGGTCGGCGAAGCATTGGTCAACAGCCCGAAAGTCGATGGCATCAGCTTCACGGGTTCTGTCGGTGTTGGCCGTCAGATCGCGGTCAACTGTGTGTCGCGCCAGGCCAAGGTCCAGCTGGAAATGGGCGGCAAGAATCCGCAGATCATTCTCGACGACGCCGACCTCAAGCAAGCGGTCGAGTTGTCGGTGCAGAGTGCGTTCTACTCCACCGGCCAACGTTGCACGGCGTCGAGTCGTTTGATCGTTACCGCCGGGATTCACGACAAATTCGTCGAAGCCATGGCCGACCGCATGAAGTCGATCAAGGTCGGCCACGCGCTGAAATCCGGCATCGATATCGGTCCGGTGGTTTCGCAGGCACAGCTTGAACAGGACATGAAATACATCGACATCGGCCAGTCCGAAGGTGCGCGTCTGGTCAGCGGCGGCGGTCTGGTGACCTGCGACACCGAGGGTTACTTCCTCGCGCCAACGCTGTTTGCCGACAGCGAAGCATCGATGCGCATCAGCCGCGAAGAGATTTTCGGCCCGGTGGCCAACATCGTCCGCGTCGCCGATTACGAGGCTGCGCTGGCCATGGCCAACGACACCGAGTTCGGCCTGTCGGCCGGTATCGCTACCACGTCGCTGAAGTACGCCAACCACTTCAAACGTCACTCCCAGGCCGGGATGGTGATGGTCAACCTGCCGACTGCCGGCGTGGATTACCACGTTCCGTTCGGTGGCCGTAAGGGCTCGTCCTATGGATCACGTGAGCAAGGTCGCTATGCGCAGGAGTTCTACACGGTTGTGAAAACCAGCTACATCGGCTCCTGATCCAGCAATACCTGTGGGAGCTGGCTTGCCAGCGATAGCATCATCGCGGAGTGACTGATACACCACGTCGCCTGCATCGCTGGCAAGCCAGCTCCCACAAAAGCCAGACCAAAGAAGATTCACCCGCGCATAAAAATAATCAGTGGGAGTACATCTACATGCAACCGACTCAAAAGCCGACCCACGTCCGCTATTTGATCCTGCTCATGCTGTTTCTGGTGACCACGATCAACTATGCCGACCGCGCGACCATTGCGATCGCCGGTTCCAGCCTGCAAAAAGACCTCGGCATCGACGCGGTCACCCTCGGCTATATCTTCTCCGCTTTCGGTTGGGCCTACGTGGCCGGGCAAATTCCCGGTGGCTGGCTGCTCGATCGCTTCGGCTCGAAAAAAGTCTATGCCCTGAGCATTTTCACCTGGTCGCTGTTCACCGTGCTGCAAGGCTTTGTCGGTGAATTCGGCATGTCCACGGCGATTGTTGCGCTGTTCATGCTGCGCTTTCTGGTGGGCCTGGCCGAGGCGCCGTCCTTCCCCGGCAACGCGCGCATCGTCGCGGCCTGGTTCCCGACCGCTGAACGCGGCACCGCTTCGGCGATCTTCAACTCGGCACAATATTTCGCCACTGTGTTGTTCGCGCCGCTGATGGGCTGGATCGTCTACAGCTTCGGCTGGGAACACGTGTTCATCGTCATGGGTATCCTCGGCATCGTCTTCTCGCTGATCTGGCTGAAGGTTATCCACAGCCCGCGCGAACACCCGAGCATCAACGATGCCGAGTTCAAGCACATCGCTGATAACGGCGGCATGGTCGACATGGACCAGCGCGGCAAAAAATCCGACGGCCCGAAGTGGGACTATATCCGCCAGTTGCTGACCAACCGCATGATGCTCGGCGTATATCTGGGCCAGTACTGCATCAACGGCATCACCTACTTCTTCCTGACCTGGTTCCCGGTGTACCTGGTGCAGGAGCGCGGCATGACCATCCTCAAGGCGGGTTTCATCGCCTCGTTGCCGGCGATCTGCGGCTTTATCGGTGGTGTACTCGGCGGGGTGATTTCCGATTACCTGCTGCGCAAGGGGCACTCGCTGACCTTCGCCCGCAAGGCACCGATCATCGCGGGCTTGCTGGTTTCCAGCAGCATCGTCGCCTGCAACTATGTTGATGTTGAGTGGATGGTCGTGGGCTTCATGGCGCTGGCATTTTTCGGCAAAGGCGTTGGCGCATTGGGTTGGGCAGTGGTTTCCGACACGTCGCCAAAACAGATCGCCGGTCTGAGCGGTGGCCTGTTCAACACTTTCGGCAACATCGCTTCGATCACCACGCCGATCGTGATTGGCTACATCATCAGCTCCACCGGTTCGTTCAAATGGGCGCTGGTGTTCGTGGGTGCCAACGCACTGGTGGCGGTGTTCAGCTATCTGGTGATCGTCGGCCCGATCAAACGTGTGGTGCTCAAAGAGCCGCCAACCACTGGCGGTGTCGAAGCCAGCGGTAAATTGTCTCAAGCGCATTCCTGAGGAGCGGTGTCATGCAGTTGATTGAACATTCCGACTCGCCGCGCTACATCCGCCTGCACGAGCGGGACAACGTAGTGATTGTGGTCAACGACCAGGGCGTACCGGCCGGCACCGAGTTCCCGGACGGTCTGGTGACCGTGGATTTTGTGCCGCAGAGCCACAAGGTCACCCTTGAGGACATTGCCGAGGGTGGCCAGGTGATTCGCTATGGCCAGATCATTGGCTACGCGTTGCAGCCGATTCCGCGCGGCAGTTGGGTCAAGGAAGATCAACTGCGCATGCCGACCGCGCCACCGCTCGACAGCCTGCCGCTGTCCACCGAGGTGCCGCAGGCGCAGGCGCCGCTGGAAGGTTTCACGTTCGAGGGTTACCGCAACGCCGACGGCACCGTCGGCACGCGCAACATTCTCGGCATTACTACCACTGTGCAGTGCGTGACCGGCGTGCTCGATCACGCGGTAAAACGCATCAAGGACGAGCTGCTGCCGAAGTATCCGCACGTCGATGACGTGGTGGCGCTGACCCACAGTTACGGCTGTGGTGTGGCGATCACTGCCACCGACGCCTACATCCCGATCCGCACCGTGCGCAATCTGGCACGCAACCCGAACCTGGGGGGCGAAGCGCTGGTGATCAGTCTGGGCTGCGAAAAATTGCAGGCCGGGCAGGTGATGCACGAGGACGACGCTTCGGTCGATCTCAGCGATCCATGGCTGTATCGCTTGCAGGATTCCAGTCACGGTTTTACCGAGATGATCGAGCAGATCATGGCGTTGGCGGAGGTGCGTCTGAAGAAGCTCGACCAGCGCCGCCGCGAAACCGTGCCGGCTTCTGAACTGATCCTGGGTATGCAGTGCGGCGGCAGTGATGCGTTTTCCGGGATCACCGCTAATCCGGCGCTGGGTTATGCCTCGGACTTGCTGTTGCGGGCGGGGGCGACGGTGATGTTTTCCGAAGTCACCGAAGTGCGCGACGCGATTTATCTGCTGACCTCTCGGGCGCAAACCAAAACCGTCGCCGAGGAACTGGTGCGCGAAATGGATTGGTACGACCGCTATCTGGCCAAGGGTGAAGCGGATCGCAGTGCCAACACCACACCAGGCAACAAGAAGGGCGGGTTGTCGAACATTGTCGAGAAGTCGCTGGGTTCGATCGTCAAATCCGGCAGCAGCGCGATCAATGGTGTCCTTGGCCCAGGCGAGCGTTTCAAGCAGAAGGGTTTGATTTTCTGCGCGACCCCAGCCAGTGATTTCGTCTGCGGCACGTTGCAACTGGCGGCGGGGATGAACCTGCATGTGTTCACCACCGGGCGCGGCACGCCTTACGGGCTGGCGATGGCGCCGGTGGTGAAGGTGTCGACACGTACTGAGCTGGCGCAGCGCTGGCCTGATCTGATCGATATCGATGCCGGGCGGATTGCGACCGGAAGGGCGACTATCGAGGAGCTGGGTTGGGAGTTGTTCCACTACTACCTGGATGTTGCCAGCGGCAAACAGCAGACGTGGGCGGAGAAGCACAAGCTGCATAACGACATTACGTTGTTTAATCCGGCGCCGATTACCTGAGACCGGGTTATCGTTCTTCGCGAGCAGGCTCGCTCCCACATTCGATCGCGTTCTGTCTGTGCGAATGCGATCCAGTGTGGGAGCGAGCCTGCTCGCGAAGGCGATCCCACAGACGCCGGAGGTCTTGTGGCTTATCATTAGCCCCCTAACGACGCTCACCCAAGGCTCCCCGGCATGCTGGCAATCTTCCTCGAAACCCTGAACATCACCGCGCCGGTGTTTGCCATGCTGTTTCTCGGTGTGCTGCTCAAGCGCATCGACTGGATCAACGACAACTTTATCCACACGGCATCGTCGCTGGTGTTCAACGTCACCATGCCGGCGCTGCTGTTCCTCGGCATACTGCATGCCGACCTGCACGCCGCGTTGCAACCGGCACTGTTGATCTACTTCTCGATTGCCACGCTGGTGAGTTTTGCCGTTGCTTGGGGCTGGGCGATTTTCAAGTGTCCGCGCGCAGATCGCGGCATCTATACCCAAGGCGCGTTTCGCGGCAATAACGGGGTGATCGGCCTGGCACTCGCCGCGAGCATGTATGGCGATTACGGGATTTCGCTTGGGGCGATTCTCGCGGCGCTGGTGATCCTGTTCTACAACACACTCTCGACCATTGTGCTGGCGGTCTACAGCCCGGTGATCAAATCCGACCCGTGGAGCATCTGCAAAAGTGTGTTCAGCAATCCGCTGATTATCAGCGTGATTGCGGCGGCGCCGTTTGCCTACTTCAAGATCAGTCTGCCGGGATGGCTGGAAACCTCCGGCCAGTATCTGGCGCAAACCACCTTGCCGCTGGCGTTGATCTGCATTGGCGGCACGCTGTCGCTGGCGGCGCTGCGCAAGAGCGGCAACATGGCGCTCAGCTCAAGTCTGGTGAAGATGATCGGCTTGCCGGTGCTCGCGACCCTTGGCGCATGGTTATGGGGTTTTCGCGGGGCGGAACTGGGGATTCTGTTTCTGTACTTCGGCAGCCCGACGGCGGCAGCCAGTTTTGTCATGGCCCGGGCAGCGCAGGGTAATCATGAACTGGCGGCGGCGATTATTGTGCTGACCACGTTGATGGCGGCGATTACCACCAATCTCGGGATCTTCATTTTGCAGTGGGGTGGGTGGATCTGAAGGGTAAGATCAAAGGATCGCAGCCTTCGGCAGCTCCTACAGGGGAGCACATTTCACTGTAGGAGCTGCCGAAGGCTGCGAGCTTTTAGCTTTTCTGGTAGCTGTCGATCACTTCCTGCGCCGCCCGAAACGCATCAATCGCCGCCGGCACCCCGGCGTACACCGCGCAATGCAGCAGCGCTTCGCGAATCTCTTCCACGGTGCAGCCATTGTTCAATGCACCGCGCACATGGCCCTTCAGCTCTTGCGGGCACTTCAACGCGGTCAGCGCGGCGAGGGTAATCAGGCTGCGGGTTTTCAGCGGCAGACCTTCGCGATTCCACACGCCACCCCAGGCATGTTCATTGACGAAATCCTGCAACGGCTGGGTGAATTCGGTGGCATTGCCCAAGGCGCGATCAACGAACACATCGCCCATTACCTGACGGCGGACTTCAACCCCGGACTTCTTCGATTCGGTCATGGCATATCCCTCTTGTGGTGTTGGCGGCGCCAGGCGCGTACGGACGTGAATAGCAGAAACGCCAGCAGCGGCGGCAGAACGTAAAACAGCATCAGCCGCTCCAGTTTGCCGGCCAGTGGCATGCCGGTGGTGAACGACACCACGTGCAGCCCGTACACCAGATACAAACCGAGCAGCAGCAGACCTTCGACGCGGGTCACGCGGTAGCCGGAATAGAACACCGGCAGACACAACACGGCGACCCCGAGCATCACCGGCAGGTCGAAATCCAGCGCATTGGGCGAGACAGACAAAGGCATCGGTGCGATCAGTGCAGTAAGCCCAAGCACCCCAAGCAGATTGAACAAGTTGGCACCGATCACGTTGCCCACGGCGATGTCCCGCTGCCCGCGCAGAGCCGCAATCAGCGACGTCGCGAGTTCTGGCAGCGAAGTGCCGACAGCAACGACGGTCAGGCCGATCACTCGCTCGGAGAATCCAAGGTCAGTGGCTACCACGACAGCGGCGCCCAGCAACAGGCGTCCAGCGAACACCAGCATGGCCAGGCCGACAATGATCATCAGCACACTGACGAACCACGATGCCGGCGCCGTTTCAGGCTGTTCCGCATGCGGTCGTACCGAATGCCGCGACTGGCGCAACAGCAAACCCAGGTACAGCGCCAGTGCGCTCAGCAACAGGATGCCGTCGAGGCGCCCGAGCTCTTCATTCCAGGCCAGCAAGAACACCAGCAGACTGGCGCCGATCATCAGCGGAATGTCGAGGCGCACCAACTGCCGCGACACGCGCAACGGAATGATCAGCGCCGACAGGCCGAGGGTCACCAGAATATTGAAGATGCTGCTGCCGATCACGCTACCGACCGCAATGTCCGGGGTATGCGCCTGTGCCGCTTGCAGGCTGACGGCCATTTGCGGCGCACTGCTGCCAAACGCGACCACGGTGAGACCGATGATCAGTGGCCGCACATGCAGGCGAGCAGCCAGGCGCACTGCCGCACGCACCATCAGTTCGGCGCCGAAGATCAACAGGCACAGCCCGGCGAACAGTTCGATCAGGCTGATCAAAGGCAAATCGGCTAGGGCGAAAATGGTGGGCGCTCCATCAGTCGTCGAGGGCCTGCACACGAACCCGTGCAGTGCCGCTGCGCAGCATACCGAGTTGTTCGGCGGCTTTGCGGGACACATCGATCAAGCGTCCACGGGTGTGCGGGCCGCGATCGTTGATACGGACCACGACGGATTCATCGTTTTTCAGGTTGGTGACTTTGACCCGGGTACCAAAGGGTAGCTGGCGGTGGGCGGCAGTCAGGGCATTCTGGTTGAACGCTTCGCCACTGGCGGTGCGTTTACCGTGGTGTTTGGCTCCGTAATAGGAGGCGACGCCGGTCTGGTCGTAACCATGCGGGTCGATGATGTCAGTGCTGGCGCAACCGGCGAGTAAGGAGAGCAGCGCGCAGGCGCCTAGCAGGTGTTTCATTCGAAAGTTCCCAAATAACAATGTGGGAGCGAGCCTGCTCGCGAAGAGACCATCACATTCAATATCTCTATTGGATGCCATGACGCTTTCGCGAGCAGGCTCGCTCCCACAGGGATCGGAACCAGGCTTTTGCTCTGGCTCCATTGTGGTCAGCCTTCGAGCTTGCTTTTCAGCAGTTCGTTCACTTGCTGCGGGTTGGCCTTGCCTTTGGAGGCTTTCATGGCCTGACCGACGAAGAAGCCGAACATCTTGCCGCGTTTGGCTTCGTCTGCCGCGCGGTATTGCTCGACCTGCTCGGCGTTGGCCGCGAGCATTTCGTCCAGCACCGCCGAGATCGCGCCGCTGTCGGTGACTTGCTTCAAGCCGCGTTTTTCGATGATCTCGTCCGCGCTGCCTTCACCGTTGGCCATCGCTTCGAACACAACCTTGGCGATCTTGCCAGAGATGGTGTTGTCTTTGATGCGCTGCAGCATGCCGCCCAATTGCTCGGCCGAAACCGGTGACTCGTCGATGTCCAGGCCTTGCTTGTTGAGCAGGCTGCCCAACTCGACCATCACCCAGTTCGCCGCCAGTTTGGCGTCGCCGCCGATGGCTGCGACTTTCTCGAAGTAATCAGCTTGTTCGCGGCTGGTGGCCAAAACGCTGGCGTCATAGACCGACAGACCGAATTGCTCCTGGAAGCGTTCGCGTTTCTGCGGAGGCAGTTCCGGCAGGGTGGCGCGCACCTCGCCGAGGAACGACTCTTCGATGACCACTGGCAGCAGATCCGGGTCGGGGAAGTAACGGTAGTCGTTGGCTTCCTCTTTGGAGCGCATCGGACGGGTTTCGTCCTTGTTCGGATCGTACAGACGGGTCTGCTGGATCACTTTGCCGCCGTCTTCGATCAGCTCGATCTGACGCTGGATCTCGGAGTTGATCGCCTTCTCGATGAAGCGGAACGAGTTGACGTTCTTGATCTCGCAGCGTGTGCCGAACTCAACCTGGCCTTTCGGACGGATCGACACGTTGCAGTCGCAACGCAGCGAACCTTCGGCCATGTTGCCGTCGCAGATGCCCAGATAACGGACCAGCGCGTGGATCGCCTTGACGTAAGCCACGGCTTCCTTAGCGCTGCGCATGTCCGGCTCGGAAACGATTTCCAGCAGCGGCGTGCCGGCACGGTTCAGGTCGATGCCGGTGGCACCGTTGAATTCTTCGTGCAGGCTCTTGCCGGCGTCTTCTTCCAGGTGCGCGCGGGTGATGCCGACACGTTTGACCGTGCCGTCTTCCAGGGCGATGTCCAGGTGGCCCTTGCCGACGATCGGCAATTCCATCTGGCTGATCTGGTAGCCCTTCGGCAGATCCGGGTAGAAGTAGTTTTTACGCGCGAACACGTTGTGCTGACCGATCTCGGCGTCAATCGCCAGACCGAACATCACCGCCATGCGCACTGCTTCCTGGTTCAGCACCGGCAATACGCCGGGCATGCCCAGATCGATCAGGCTCGCCTGAGTGTTCGGCTCGGAGCCGAACGTGGTCGAACTACCGGAAAAGATTTTCGACCGGGTGGTGAGCTGGGTATGAATCTCCAGCCCGATCACGACTTCCCATTGCATGTGTGTCTCCTCAGAAGCCGGTTGGGGTGCGGGTGTGCCAGTCGGTGTTCAACTGGTACTGATGCGCAACGTTGAGCAAACGGCCTTCCTGGAAATACGGAGCGAGCAGCTGCACGCCGACCGGCAGACCGTCGACAAAACCGGCCGGCATCGACAGGCCCGGCAGGCCCGCGAGGTTGGCGGTGATGGTGTAGACGTCTTCCAGATAGGCAGCGACCGGGTCGCTGTTCTTGGCGCCGAGTTTCCAGGCCGGGTTCGGCGTGGTTGGGCCGAGGATGATGTCGACTTCATTAAAGGCAGTCATGAAATCGTTCTTCACCAGGCGGCGAATCTTCTGCGCTTTGAGGTAGTAGGCATCGTAGTAACCGGCGGACAGCGCGTAGGCACCGACCATGATCCGGCGCTGTACTTCAGGGCCGAAGCCTTCGCCACGCGAGCGCTTGTACAGGTCGATGAGGTTTTCCGGGTTCTCGCAGCGATGGCCGAAACGCACGCCGTCGAAACGCGACAGGTTCGAGGAGGCTTCTGCCGGCGCGATCACGTAGTACGCAGGAATCGCGTGCTGCATGTTCGGCAGGCTGATTTCCTTGATCACGGCACCGAGCTTCTGCAGCTCTTTGATGCTGTTCTGGATCAGCTCGGCAATGCGCGGGTCGAGACCGGCGCTGAAGTATTCCTTCGGCACACCGATGCGCAAGCCTTGCAGCGATTCGTTCAGGCTGGCGGAGTAATCCGGCACAGGCTCATCGATGCTGGTGGAGTCGTTCTGATCGAAACCGGCCATACCTTGCAACATAATTGCGCAGTCTTCGGCAGTGCGCGCCAACGGCCCGCCCTGATCGAGGCTGGAGGCGTAGGCGATCATGCCCCAGCGCGAAACACGACCGTACGTCGGTTTCAGGCCGGTGAGGTTGGTGAACGCGGCTGGCTGACGGATCGAGCCACCAGTGTCAGTGGCGGTGGCCGCTGGCAACAGACGAGCGGCAACGGCCGCCGCCGAACCACCGGACGAACCGCCCGGCACGTGTTCCAGATTCCACGGGTTTTTCACCGCGCCGTACCAGCTCGACTCGTTGGCCGAACCCATGGCGAATTCGTCCATGTTGGTTTTGCCCAGGGTCACGGCGCCGGCAGCGGCCAGTTTGGCGACCACGGTGGCGTCGTACGGAGCCTTGAAGTTGTCGAGCATCTTCGAGCCGCAACTGGTGCGAATGCCCTGGGTGCAGAACAGGTCTTTGTGGGCGATCGGCGCACCCAGCAGGGCGCCGCTCTCACCGTTGGCCCGGCGTGCATCAGCGGCTTTCGCCTGCTCAAGTGCCAAGTCTTCGGTGAGGCTGATGAAACTGTTGAGCTGCGGATCGAGCTGGGAAATACGCGCCAGCAGGACTTTGGTCAGCTCTTCGGAGGAAAACTTTTTATCGGCAAGACCACGAGCGATCTCGGCCAGAGTCATTTGATGCATTGCAGGCTCATTCCCTTTAGTCGATGACTTTCGGAACCAGATACAGGCCGTTTTCGACCGCTGGTGCGATGGACTGGTAGGCCTCGCGGTGATTGGTTTCGGTCACGACATCGGCGCGCAGGCGCTGACTGGCTTCCAGCGGGTGGGCCAATGGCTCGATACCGTCGGTATTAACAGCCTGCATTTCGTCGACCAGACCGAGAATGCTGTTGAGGGCCGAGGTGATGTGCGGAAGATCGGCATCATTAAGGCCAAGGCAGGCCAAATGCGCGATTTTTTCCACGTCGGAGCGTTCTAGTGCCATCGGGATTCTCCAGTGGAAAACAGAACGGACGGCGTCCGTGTGTTAGATTGTCGGAACACTACCGCACTTCTACGGTCATAAGGCCGCGATTGTGGGGCTTGGTGCACAGAAAAGCGGCCAATTTAACATATTGGCGCCTTGCCCAAAATCCCTGTCGTTGTTAGAGTTTGCCGCACTTTTTTACCCACGCGTTGCCTAGGGTCCCTTTCCCATGTTCAAGAAACTGCGTGGCATGTTTTCCAGCGATCTTTCCATTGACCTGGGCACTGCCAACACCCTTATTTACGTGCGCGAGCGCGGTATCGTTCTGAATGAGCCATCGGTTGTGGCCATTCGGACACACGGTAATCAGAAAAGTGTCGTTGCTGTCGGCACCGAGGCCAAGCGCATGCTCGGTCGTACGCCGGGCAACATTGCTGCCATTCGTCCGATGAAAGACGGCGTGATCGCCGACTTCAGCGTCTGCGAAAAGATGCTGCAATACTTCATCAACAAGGTTCACGAAAACAGCTTTCTGCAGCCTAGCCCTCGTGTGCTGATCTGCGTTCCATGCAAATCCACCCAGGTTGAGCGTCGTGCCATCCGTGAATCGGCCCTCGGTGCCGGTGCCCGTGAAGTGTTCCTGATCGAAGAGCCGATGGCTGCTGCGATCGGTGCCGGCCTTCCGGTTGAAGAGGCGCGCGGTTCGATGGTCGTCGATATCGGTGGTGGTACCACTGAAATCGCCCTGATCTCCCTGAACGGTGTGGTCTACGCCGAATCCGTGCGCGTGGGTGGCGACCGCTTCGACGAAGCGATCATCACTTATGTGCGCCGTAACTACGGCAGCCTGATCGGTGAATCCACCGCAGAGCGCATCAAGCAGGAAATCGGTACGGCCTACCCGGGCGGCGAAGTTCGCGAAGTCGACGTTCGCGGTCGTAACCTGGCCGAAGGCGTTCCACGCGCATTCACCCTGAACTCCAACGAAGTGCTGGAAGCTCTGCAAGAGTCCCTGGCCACCATCGTTCAGGCAGTGAAGAGTGCTCTGGAGCAATCGCCGCCGGAACTGGCTTCCGACATCGCCGAGCGTGGCCTGGTGCTGACCGGTGGTGGCGCGCTGTTGCGTGACCTCGACAAGTTGCTGGCCCAGGAAACCGGTCTGCCGGTGATCGTTGCCGAAGATCCGCTGACCTGTGTTGCTCGCGGCGGTGGCCGTGCATTGGAAATGATGGATAAGCACACCATGGATCTGCTCTCGAGCGAATAAGTCGCTGAGGCAATACGTGGGTGAGCGCACAGGCAGCACTTTGCAGTGCTGCCTGTTGGCGTTTATCTTCTGTCAGTCTTCATCCAGGCCGGTTTGATGCCGTATGAATAAACAGAACATTTGCCTGGGAGGAGCGGCTTATTAAACCGCTTTTCGCCAAAGGCCCTTCGCTGGGTGTGCGCCTGCTGGTGCTGGCCGTGCTGTCGGTCGCACTGATGGTGGTCGATGCCCGCTTCGACCTGCTCAAGCCCGCGCGCAAACAAGCGTCGCTGGTGTTGATGGACGCCTACTGGATCACCGACCTGCCCGGACGGCTGTGGGACGGTATCGCCAGTCAGTTCGGCAGTCGCACCGAGCTAGTCGCCGAAAACGAAAAACTCAAGACCGAAAACCTGCTGTATCAGGGCCGCATGCAAAAGCTTGCCGCGCTGACCGAGCAGAACGTTCGGCTGCGCGAGTTGCTCAATTCTTCTGCGCTGGTCAACGAAAAGGTCGAAGTGGCCGAATTGATCGGCATGGACCCCAACCCTTTCACCCATCGCATCATCATCAATAAAGGTGAGCGCGACGGCGTGGTGCTCGGTCAACCGGTGCTCGATGCGCGCGGTTTGATGGGGCAGGTGGTCGAGTTGATGCCTTACACCTCCCGTGTACTGCTGCTGACCGACACCACTCACAGCATTCCTGTGCAGGTGAATCGTAACGGTCTGCGGGCGATTGCCAGCGGCACCGGCAACCCTGAACGCCTGGAGCTGCGGCATGTCGCCGACACGGCGGATATCAAGGAAGGCGATTTGCTGGTCAGCTCCGGTCTTGGCCAGCGCTTCCCGGCCGGTTACCCGGTGGCGACGGTCAAGGAAGTGATCCATGACTCGGGCCAACCGTTCGCGATCGTCCGTGCCGTGCCGACCGCTGCTTTGAACCGCAGCCGCTACCTGCTGCTGGTGTTCAGCGACTCGCGCACCGCCGAGGAACGCGCCAACGACGCCGCGCAAGCTCAAGAAGCGCTGGATGCCCATGGCGGCGGTCCGATGCCGGCCTCTGTGGTTTCCCGACCGTTGGTCATGCCGGCGCCTGCTGCTCCGGCTACCGAGCCAACGCCGGCCGCTACGACGCCAGCCGCGACCCCGGTCAAACCTGCCGCGAGCAAGCCGCCTGCGGCCGCACCGGCGGCGACCAAGCCCCCGGCGTCTTCTCCTGCCGCCAGCAAACCACCTGCCAAACCGCCGGCAACGACGCCAGCCACCACTGGGGGACGAGAATAATGGTCGGTGTCAAAGCCTCCCGAAATGGCTGGATCATCTGGCTGACCTTCGTTGTCGGCATATTGCTCAGCGTTTCGCCGTTACCGATCTTCATGGAAATCCTGCGTCCGCTGTGGCTGGCCTTGCTGCTGACATTCTGGGCGCTTTACATGCCGCACGCGGTCGGTATGGTCACGGCATTCTGCCTGGGCCTGGCCGAAGACGTGTTGCAAGGCGATCTGTTTGGGCAGAACGCGCTCGTTCTTACACTGATTACTTTCCTGGTGCTGTCATTGCAACAGCGCCTGCGCATGTTCCCGATGTGGCAACAGTGCCTGGTGATTCTGGTGATTTTCGGGCTCGCGCAACTGGTGCAGTTGTGGCTCAGTGCCTTGACCGGTAACCGTCAACCGACCCTGGCGCTGGTGCTGCCGGCACTGACCAGTGCCTTGCTCTGGCCCTGGATCAGCTTCGCTTTGCGTGGATTACGCCGCCGCTACAAAATCAATTGAGCCGGTGAAGCAGGGCACTGAACAGGGGATGTTTTGATGAAACTGCTTTACCTCGCCTCCGGATCGCCGCGTCGACGTGAGTTACTCACGCAGATCGGCGTTCCTTTTTCCGCCATCAGTGCGGACATCGATGAAACGCCATTCCTTGAAGAATCACCTGCGGCCTACGTCGAACGCCTCGCGCGCGGCAAGGCCGAGGCCGGGCGGCGCACGGTTGTATCGGCTGCGCCGTTTTGCGTTCTGGGCGCCGATACTGCGGTGGTGCTCGATGGCAAAATTCTTGGCAAACCGGTGGACGAAGCCGACGCATGCGCCATGCTGATGATGTTGTCCGGCAAAGAACATGAAGTGCTGACCGCCATCGCTGTGCTCGAAGGCGAGCGCTGCGAGTCGCGGGTGGTGCGCAGTCTGGTACGGTTCCGGCCGATCAGCCGCGAGGAGGCCGCTGCCTACTGGGCCAGCGGTGAACCCCGGGACAAGGCCGGTGGTTATGGCATTCAAGGGCTCGGCGCGGTGTTTGTCGCGGGGCTCAATGGCAGCTATTCAGCGGTGGTCGGGCTGCCTGTTTGCGAAACCGCAGAACTGTTGGGCCATTTCGGCATACCCTGTTGGCAAAACCTGAACGCGCAATAAGCGTCGTACGAACAAGATGCGGCCATTATCGTGAACACGCCTGAACGAGATCCTGCCATGAGTGAAGAGATTCTGATCAACATAACGCCGATGGAATCGCGCGTGGCGGTGGTCGAAAACGGTGTGCTGCAAGAAGTCCACGTCGAGCGCACGCAAAAGCGCGGGATCGTCGGCAACATCTATAAAGGCAAGATTGTCCGGGTACTGCCGGGTATGCAGGCAGCCTTCGTCGACATCGGCCTTGATCGTGCGGCGTTCATTCATGCCGCGGAAATCTCTCTGCGCGAAGGCCCGGCGGTGGAAAGCATCAGCTCGCTGGTGCACGAAGGCCAGAGCCTGGTGGTACAAGTCACCAAGGATCCGATCGGTTCCAAAGGTGCGCGTCTGACGACGCAATTGTCGATTCCATCGCGCTATCTGGTGTACATGCCGCGCACCGCCCACGTTGGCATTTCCCTGAAAATCGAAGACGAAGCCGAGCGCGATCGCCTCAAGCAGGTGGTCACCGATTGTGTCGCCAAAGAAGGCATCAAGGAGGCCGGCGGCTTCATTCTGCGGACCGCCGCCGAAGGTGCCGGGGCCGATGAGATCCTCATGGACATCCGCTACCTGCGGCGCCTGTGGGATCAGATCAACGAACAGATCAAAACCATCGCCGCGCCGAGCGTGATCTACGAAGACCTCGGCCTGGCCTTGCGCACGTTGCGTGATCTGGTCAATCCGAAAATCGAGAAGATCCGCATCGATTCCCGGGAAACCTTCCAGAAAACCACGCAGTTTGTCGCCGAACTGATGCCGGAAATCGCCGATCGACTGGAACACTATCCGGGCGAGCGGCCGATTTTCGATCTGTACGGTGTCGAGGACGAAATCCAGAGAGCGCTCGAGCGCAAAGTGCCGCTGAAATCCGGTGGCTATCTGGTGGTCGATCCGGCCGAAGCCATGACCACCATTGACGTCAACACCGGCGCTTTCGTTGGTCATCGCAATCTCGAAGAAACCATCTTCAAGACCAACCTCGAAGCGGCGACCGCGATAGCCCGGCAGATGCGCCTGCGCAATCTGGGCGGGATCATCATCATCGACTTCATCGACATGGAAGATGAAGAGCACCGGCGCCAGGTTCTGCGAACCCTGGAAAAACAGCTGGAGCGCGATCACGCCAAGACCAACATCATCGGTATTACCGAGTTGGGCCTGGTGCAGATGACCCGCAAGCGCACCCGCGAAAGCCTTGAGCAAGTGCTGTGCGAACCGTGCAGTTGCTGTCAGGGTCGCGGCAAATTGAAGACTGCGGAAACCATCTGTTACGAGATCTTCCGCGAGATCCTTCGTGAGGCCCGGGCCTATCAGGCCGAGGGTTATCGGGTGCTGGCGAACCAGAAAGTGGTGGACCGGCTGCTTGATGAAGAATCCGGTAATGTCGCCGAGCTTGAAGGGTTCATCGGCCGCACCATACGCTTCCAGGTGGAAACCATGTATTCCCAGGAACAATATGACGTGGTGCTGCTCTGAACCCCTGCATCACCCTTTTTTCACAGCGGCTGGCCTCAGCTTTTCGCAGTATTTTTGCCATGGGAGCCAACTGACATGGACCGTCTGACACGCATTTTGGCCGCACTCACCCGTTGGGGGCTGGGCCTGTGCGCGTTGGTTCTGGTGTTGATGGCGTTGTACGTCAGTCTCGGCCGCGAACTGACGCCGTTGGTGGCCGAATATCGAGCCGACATCGAAGACAAGGCCAGCGCCGCCCTCGGCATGCCGTTGCAGATTGGCGAACTGGAAGGCAGCTGGAGCGGTTTTGCGCCAATCCTGTTGGCCCATGATGTGATGGTCGGCGATGGCGCCAATGCCTTGCGCCTCGATCGTGTGCGGGCAGTGCCCGATCTTTGGGCCAGCCTGTTGGCCCGCGAAGTGCGCATCGCTCATCTGGAACTCAATGGCTTGAAAATCAGCCTCAAGGAAGCCGAGGACGGCACCTGGGCGCTGGAAGGTTTGCCGGTGCAGAAGGATCAGCCGCTGGATCCCGAGCAACTGTTCAACCGCTCGCAGATGATTCAGCAATTGTCGGTGCTCGAAAGCCAGGTGACCTTGCAGCCGCTGGATCACCCACCGATGACGCTCACCTATGTCGGCCTCAATCTGAAGACCGGTGCCAGTCGGCAACGCCTTGACGCACGCTTGACCTTGCCTGACGGCCAACCTGTAGCGTTGAGCCTGCGCACGCGGATTCGCCCCAGTCAGTTACGCGACAGCACGATGGAAGGTTACGCCAGCCTGCCGCAAAGCGACTGGTCGAAGTGGCTGCCGGAGCGTCTGACCCAGCAGTGGAATTTCTCCGAGATCAAAGCCGGCGGCGAGCTTTGGGTGAACTGGGCCGAGGGCACTTTGCAAAGTGCCGCGATTCGTTTGAATGCCCCGCAACTGAGCGGTGCTTACGCCGAGCGCAAGCCGATCCAGATCAACAATCTGGCGCTCAACGCCTATTACGAAAACAGTGCCAAAGGCGCGACGGTTACCTTCGATTCGCTGGCGATGAATGTCGGCGAAACCCGCTGGGAATCGCGGGTACAAGTGCAGCAGACCCGGGCCACTGACAAGGTCGAGGAGCTCTGGCACTTACAGGCTGATCGCCTCGACCTGACCCCCATCACCCCACTGCTCAACGCGCTGGGGCCGTTGCCGCAGGGTGTCGCCACAGCCGTGGAGCGCCTGAAGGTCACCGGCGGCCTGCGCAATGTCCTGCTGGATTTCCGCCCTAATGCCACGGACGGAACCAAATTCGGTTTCGCTGCCAACCTCGATTCCGTAGGTTTTGACGCCTATCACGGCGCTCCGGCGGCGCGGAATGTCAGCGGTAGCCTGAGCGGCAACCTCGATGGAGGTGAGTTGCGCATGGACAGCAAGGATTTCGTCCTGCACCTCGATCCGATTTTCGCCAAGCCTTGGCAATACATTCAGGCCAACGCCCGCCTCACCTGGAAGCTTGATAAGGACGGCTTCACCCTGATTGCACCGTATTTGAAGGTACTGGGCGAAGAGGGCAAGATTGCCGGTGACTTCCTGATTCGCCTGCACTTCGATCACAGCCAGGAAGACTACATGGATCTGCGGGTCGGTCTGGTTGACGGCGACGGCCGCTATACCGCCAAGTACCTGCCCGAAGTGTTGAGCCCGGCGCTGGATGAATGGCTACGTACGGCGATTCTCAAGGGCGCGGTGGATCAGGGTTTCTTTCAGTATCAAGGCTCGCTGAGCAAGAACGCCGGGGAGGCTGATCGCAGCATCAGTCTGTTCTTCAAGGTGCATGACGCCGAACTGGCCTTCCAGCCAGGTTGGCCGCATGTCAGCAAGGTCAGTGGCGACGTGTTCATCGAGGACAGCGGCGTGCGGATCTGGGCCAGCAAAGGCCAATTGCTCGACACCCAGGTCAGCAACGTCTTCGTCAACATTCCCCATGTCCCGGCCGGACAACATACCCATATGTACCTCGACGGCGCGTTCGCGGGTTGTCTGGGGGACGGTTTGAAGATTCTTCAGGATGCACCGATCGGCACCGGTGAAACCTTTGCCGGTTGGGAAGGCGCGGGCGATCTGCAAGGCAAGCTCAAACTCGACGTGCCGCTGGACAAGGGTGGCGACCAGCCGAAAATCGTCGTCGACTTCAAGACCGCCAACGCGCGGCTGAAGCTGGCGGAGCCGAAACTGGAGCTGACGCAGCTCAAGGGTGATTTCCGTTTCGACAGCGCCAAGGGTCTCAGCGGGCAGAATATCGCTGCCCGAGCGTTCGACAAGCCAGTCACTGCGCAGATTTTCGCTGATGGCAGCGCCAACCAGCTCAAGACCCGGGTCGCTGCGTCGGGGCAGGTCGAAGTCAAGAAACTGACTGACTGGCTCGGTGTCACTCAACCGTTGCCAGCGTCCGGGACGATTCCCTATCAGTTGCAACTGAATCTGGACGGTAACGACAGCCAGTTGATGGTCAGCTCCAATCTCAAAGGTGTTGCGGTCGATCTGCCAGCACCGTTTGGCATGGCGGCGGATGTCGGTCGAGACACCGTTTTCCGCATGACCCTGCAAGGGCAGGAGCGGCGTTATTGGGTCAGTTACGGTCAACTGGCCAGTTTTACCTTTGCTGCGCCGCCGACTGATTTTGCCCAGGGGCGCGGTGAATTGTTCCTCGGGGCGGGCGAAGCCGTGTTGCCGGGTGCCAAGGGTTTGCGGGTTCGCGGTGTGCTGTCGGAGCTGGACGTCGCACCCTGGCAGGATCTGGTTGGCAAATACGCCGGACAGGATCCGGGCGGCAATGCCAAGCAACTGTTGAGCAGTGCCGATTTCAAGATTGGCAAACTGACGGCATTCGGCACGACGCTGGATCAGGCCTCGGTCCAGTTGAATCGCAAACCGGGGGCGTGGAATCTGGCGCTCGACAGTCAGCAGGCCAAAGGCACTGCTGGCCTGCCAGACGCCAAAAACGCGCCGATTGCGGTGAACCTGCAGTACGTGCGACTGCCGGCGTCGGATCCGACGGTGCAGGCTGACGAGAACTCACCTGATCCGTTGGCGTCTGTCGATCCAACGAAAATCCCGGCGCTGGATATCACCATCAATCAACTGTTCCTGGGCCAGGATCTGGTCGGTGGCTGGTCGCTGAAGATCCGCCCCACCAGCAGAGGGATCGCCATGAACAATCTCGACATGGGGCTCAAAGGCATCCTGTTGCAGGGCAATGGCGGCTGGGAAGGTGTGGCGGGTTCCAGCACTAGCTGGTTCAAGGGGCGGATCGGCGGCAAGAACCTCGCCGATGTCCTCAAAGGCTGGGGCTTCGCACCGAGTGTGACCAGCGAAGAATTCCACATGGATGTCGATGGCCGCTGGCCGGGTTCGCCGGCGTGGCTGGCGACCAAGCGTTTCTCCGGCACCCTCGATGCGTCGCTGAACAAGGGCCAGTTTGTCGAGGTAGAAGGCGGCGCGCAGGCTTTGCGAGTGTTCGGCCTGCTCAATTTCAACTCCATTGGCCGCCGTTTGCGCCTGGACTTTTCCGATCTGTTTGGCAAAGGTCTGAGCTATGACCGGGTCAAAGGCCTGCTGGTGGCGACCAACGGTGTTTACGATACCAAAGAGCCAATTCGCCTGACCGGGCCATCGAGCAATATTGAGCTCAACGGCAAGTTGGACCTGGTGGCTGAGCAGGTCGACGCCAAGTTGCTGGTGACGCTTCCGGTGACCAACAACCTGCCAATCGCCGCGCTGATCGTGGGGGCTCCGGCGGTCGGCGGGGCGCTGTTCCTGATCGACAAGCTCATCGGCGACCGTGTGTCACGCTTTGCCAGTGTGAAATACACCGTTAAGGGCCCGTGGAAAGAGCCGAAAATCACTTTCGACAAGCCTTTTTGAGTAGCATGAGGCTAGCCCAATCTGTAGGGGCTGCGGCACGCTGCGATCTTTTGCTTTTAAACGATCAAGATCAAAAGATCGCAGCCTTCGGCAGTTCCTACAGTGGAATATGTTGATCGCAGATCAGGAGCGGCCATGTCTTTAGCGGTGATTCAAATGGTCAGCCAGAGTGACGTGCTGGCCAATCTGGCCCAGGCCCGACGCCTGCTTGAGCAGGCAGCGGCCGGTGGCGCGAAGCTGGCGGTACTGCCGGAAAACTTCGCCGCCATGGGTCGTCGCGACATCGCCGATATCGGTCGCGCTGAAGCCGTTGGCGAAGGACCGATCCTGCCATGGTTGAAACAGACCGCCCGCGACCTCAAGTTATGGATAGTGGCCGGCACATTGCCGTTGCCGCCGGTTGATCAGCCGATGGGCAAATCACACGCGTGTTCGCTGCTGGTCGACGATCACGGCGAAACCGTTGCACGGTATGACAAGTTGCATCTGTTCGATGTGGATGTAGCGGACAATCGAGGCCGTTACCGCGAATCCGATGACTATGCTTATGGCAGTGGTGTGGTGGTTGCGGATACACCGGTCGGCAAAGTGGGCCTGACCGTATGTTACGACCTGCGCTTTCCGGAGCTGTACAGCGAATTGCGCGCTGCCGGAGCCGAGTTGATTACTGCCCCATCGGCCTTTACCGCCGTGACCGGCGCGGCGCATTGGGACGTATTGATTCGCGCGCGGGCCATCGAAACACAGTGTTATGTGCTGGCGGCTGCGCAGGGCGGAACCCATCCGGGACCGCGAGAAACCTTCGGGCATGCGGCGATCATCGACCCATGGGGCCGAGTGCTGGCGAGTCAGGATCAAGGCGAAGCGGTGTTGCTGGCCGAACGCGATAGCAATGAACAAGCGTCCATCAGGGCGCGGATGCCGGTGACGAGTCATCGGCGGTTTTTCTCGCAGGGCGCACAGCGACCTGCTTCAGAACACGAATTTAAGGCCTAAACCATGAGCGAGTTGTTGTCCTCAGTCAGTGATCACCTTTTGGCGCCCGGCGGCGTGACGATCGAGAGCCTGCAAAGCGTACTCGGCGATTTGGCAGGCCCGGGAATCGATGCTGCCGACCTGTATTTTCAGGGCCAGATCTCCGAGTCCTGGGCGCTGGAAGACGGCATCGTCAAGGAAGGCAGTTTCAATCTCGACCAAGGTGTCGGTGTGCGTGCGCAGTCCGGCGAAAAAACCGGTTTCGCCTACAGCAACGCGATCACCCTTGAAGCGCTGGGTGCTGCGGCGCGTGCGGCCCGTTCGATTTCCCGAGCCGGGCAGAACGGCACGGTGCAGGCGTTCACCACTCAGGACGTCGCCCAGTTGTATGCGCCGGACAATCCGCTGGAAGTGTTGAGCCGTGCCGAGAAAGTCGAGCTGCTCAAGCGCATCGACGTCGCCACGCGCGCGCTCGATCCGCGTATCCAGCAAGTCAGCGTGAGCATGGCCGGGGTCTGGGAACGCATTCTCGTGGCTTCCACCGACGGCGGTCTGGCGGCGGATGTTCGACCGCTGGTGCGTTTCAATGTCAGCGTTATTGTTGAGCAGAACGGTCGTCGGGAGCGCGGCGGCCATGGCGGCGGCGGGCGTACCGACTACCGTTATTTCCTCGCTGAAGACCGCGCCATGGGTTATGCCCGTGAAGCGCTGCGTCAGGCGCTGGTGAACCTGGAAGCGATTCCGGCACCGGCCGGGACGCTGCCGGTGGTGCTGGGTTCGGGCTGGTCCGGTGTGCTGCTGCACGAAGCGGTTGGCCACGGTCTGGAAGGCGACTTCAACCGCAAGGGCAGCTCCGCCTACAGCGGTCGTATGGGCGAAATGGTTGCTTCCAAGCTCTGCACCATTGTCGATGACGGCACCTTGAGCGGCCGTCGCGGCTCGCTGAGCGTCGACGACGAAGGCACCCCGACCGAGTGCACCACGCTGATCGAAAACGGCGTGCTCAAGGGCTACATGCAGGACAAGCTCAACGCGCGCCTGATGGGCGTGGCCCGTACCGGCAACGGTCGTCGTGAATCCTATGCACACCTGCCGATGCCGCGGATGACCAACACCTACATGCTTGGCGGCGAAAGCGATCCGGCAGAAATCATCGCTTCGGTGAAGAAAGGCATCTACTGCGCCAACCTTGGCGGTGGCCAGGTCGACATTACCAGCGGCAAATTCGTGTTCTCCACCAGCGAGGCGTATCTGATCGAAGACGGCAAGATCACCGCGCCGGTCAAAGGTGCGACGTTGATCGGCAACGGCCCTGAGGCGATGAGCCGGGTTTCGATGGTCGGTAACGATCTTTCGCTCGATAGCGGTGTGGGAACGTGTGGCAAGGATGGGCAGTCGGTACCAGTGGGTGTTGGCCAGCCGACGCTGAAAATCGATGCGATCACCGTGGGTGGCACGGGCGCATAACAAGGGATGGAGCTTCGGGTGGCGCGCAGGGCGGCCACCCGGTGGCGAATATCAACGCAGACCGCGTTGAGTCTCGTCCAGCTCACGGATGTACTTGAAGATTTTACGGCTTGAGGCAGGCGCTTTGTTTTGCGCAACCTCATGCTGAGCCTGACGGATCAGGGAACGCAGTTGCTGGCGATCGGCGTCCGGGTATTCCAGGACGAATTTCTCCAGTACGGCATCATCACCGGCGATCAGGCGGTCACGCCAGCGTTCGAGATTGTGGAAACGCTCGTTGTACTGACGAGTGGAGGCATCGAGTTGATCGAGCAAAATGAGGATCGCGTCAGTGTCCTGATCGCGCATCAGTTTGCCGATGAACTGCAAATGCCGTTTACGCGCGATATTCGCGGTGTGCTTCGGCGCATCGGCCAAGGCACGGCGCATCGCGTCGGTCAGTGGCAGTTTTGCCACCAAGTCAGGCTTGAGTGTTGTAAGGCGCTCGCCAAGGTCAACCAGAGCATGCAGCTCGCGTTTGACCTGAGATTTGCTTTTTTCTCCCGTATCGAGGGAGTCGTCGTAAGAATCAACCATGGTGGCAGTCCGCAAAGAAACGCCGCCATGATAACCAGTCGGGGGCCGCTTGTCCGGCCCGGTCGCTCGATGGCCCCAGCCGAAAGCAGAATTTGAGTGGAGATGAGCATGAGTGCAGTTCAAAGCGTCGGCCCGCAGGCATTGCCGGCACTGCAGGAACAAGTCGAGCAGATCATCGCCGAAGCCAAGCGCCAAGGCGCCAGTGCCTGTGAAGTCGCGGTGTCGCTGGAGCAGGGCCTGTCGACCTCAGTGCGTCAGCGCGAGGTCGAAACAGTCGAGTTCAACCGCGATCAGGGCTTTGGCATCACGTTGTATGTTGGCCAGCGCAAAGGCTCTGCCAGCACCTCCGCCACCGGGCCGGATGCGATTCGCGAGACGGTGGCTGCCGCACTGGCGATCGCCAAGCACACATCCGAAGATGAAGCCTCAGGCTTGGCCGATGCGGCGTTGATGGCCAGGGATCAGCAGGATTTCGACTTGTTCCACGAATGGGACATCACCCCGGAACAGGCCATCGAGAAAGCGTTGCTCTGTGAAGCGGCCGCTTTCGATGCCGATGCGCGGATCAAAAACGCCGACGGCACCACACTCAGCACCCACCAGGGCTGCCGCGTGTATGGCAACAGCCACGGTTTCATCGGTGGCTATGCGTCGACACGACACAGCCTGAGTTGCGTGATGATCGCCGAAGCCGATGGCCAGATGCAGCGCGATTACTGGTACGACGTGAGCCGTCAGGGCGAGTTGCTGGCCGACCCGGTGAGCATCGGCCAACGTGCCGCGCAGCGGGCGGCGGGTCGCTTGGGCGCGCGTCCGGTGCCGACCTGTGAAGTGCCGGTACTGTTTTCGGCCGAACTGGCGGGCGGGTTGTTCGGCAGTTTCCTCTCGGCGGTTTCCGGTGGCAGCCTGTATCGAAAATCATCGTTCCTGGAAGGCACGCTGGGCCAGAAACTGTTTCCGGAGTGGCTGACCATCGATGAGCGTCCTCACCTGATGCGCGCCATGGGCAGCGCCTCCTACGACGGTGATGGTCTGGCGACCTACGCCAAACCGTTCGTCGAGAAAGGCGAGTTGGTGTCGTACATCCTCGGTACTTACTCCGGCCGTAAACTCGGCATGCCGAGCACCGCCAACGCTGGCGGTGTGCACAACCTGTTCGTCACTCATGGCGACGAAGACCAGGCGGCACTGCTGCGGCGCATGGGCCGCGGGTTGTTGGTTACCGAGTTGATGGGCCATGGATTGAACATGGTCACCGGCGACTATTCGCGCGGGGCGGCGGGTTTTTGGGTCGAGAATGGCGAAATTCAGTTCGCGGTGCAGGAAGTGACCATCGCCGGCAACATGCGCGACATGTTCAAGCAGATCGTCGCAGTGGGTAATGATCTGGAACTGCGCAGCAACATCCGCACTGGCTCGGTGTTGATCGAGCGAATGACGGTGGCGGGCAGCTAAGCGTCCACTCTCTACGCAAACAGGCGCGCCACCCCATCGGGTGGCGCGCCTTTTTTATGTCTGCTTTTTTAGGCGCAGCCTGCGGCAGCTCCTATAAAAAGCGCTCTTGTGTTGGTTCTCATTATCATCTAATAATAAATCTCATTATCGAATGAGCTGTGGATCATGAGTTCTGCCTTGCACGAGCAGCCGTACCTCGAAAGCTGGCGCTGGATGAGTCGTCAGATCCGATGCGCGATGGATCCTGACGAACCGCGCCTGATCGAACATTACCTGGCCGAGGGCCGGTATCTGTCCTGTTGCACAGCGACCTCGCCCTGGACCGTCGCTGAAACTTCCTTCCGATTGCTGCTCGACACGGCCACCGACACTGCGTTGCCGTGGCACTGGCGCAGCCTCTGTCTCGATCAAGCCTGGCGCCCCTTGCGTGAAATGGAGCGCCTGTCGCTGTGCAAATGCCGGCTCAAACGCTGGCAACGCTACACCTGGCAACTGGCGACCTGCGAGTTGCAACCCTCGATTCCTCTTATTGAATTAGTCCAAGGATTTACTGATGGCAGACCCTAACACTCGTATCGAGCGCGACAGCATGGGCGAATTGCAGGTACCGGTGGACGCTCTCTACGGCGCGCAAACCCAGCGTGCAGTGGATAACTTCCCGATCAGCGGCAAACCGATGCCGACGCAATTCATCCGCGCATTGATCCTGGCCAAAGCCGCCGCGGCCCGGGCCAACGTCGAACTCAACCAGATCAGCGCCGCTCAGGGCAAAGCCATCAGCGACGCCGCGCAAGGCTTGCTTGAAGGCGATTTCATGCGGCATTTCCCGGTGGATATCTTCCAGACTGGCTCCGGCACCAGCTCCAACATGAATGCCAACGAGGTGATCGCCACCCTGGCCAGCCGCCTGCTTGGCGAACCGGTCAATGCCAACGATCACGTCAACTGCGGCCAGAGCAGCAACGACATCATCCCGACCACCATCCACGTCAGTGCTGCGCTGGCCCTGCACGAACAACTGCTGCCGGCGCTGTTGCACCTGGTGCAGGTCATCGAGCACAAAGCCGAGCAAGTGCATCACCACGTCAAAACCGGGCGTACGCATTTGATGGATGCGATGCCGGTGCGTATGAGCCAGGTGCTCAACGGCTGGGCGCAGCAACTGAAGGCCAACATCGGTCATTTGCAAGACCTGCTGCCAAGCCTGCAATCCCTCGCGCAGGGCGGGACGGCGGTCGGTACCGGAATCAACGCGCATCCGGAATTCGCTGCGCGGTTCAGTCGTCAACTCAGCCAGTTGACCCATGTGCAGTTCACCCAAGGCAAAGACCTGTTCGCGCTGATCGGCTCGCAAGACACCGCCGTAGCGGTCTCCGGACAGCTCAAGGCCATCGCTGTGTCGCTGATGAAAATCGCCAATGACCTGCGCTGGATGAACTCAGGGCCCTTGGCCGGTCTCGGCGAAATCGAACTCGAAGCCCTGCAGCCGGGGTCGTCGATCATGCCGGGCAAGGTCAACCCGGTGATCCCGGAAGCGACCGCCATGGTTGCCGCCCAAGTGATCGGCAACGATTCGGTGATCACCATCGCCGGCCAGTCGGGCAATTTCGAGCTGAACGTGATGCTGCCAATCATTGCCCAGAACCTGTTGAGCAGCATCGAGTTGCTGGCCAACTCCAGTCGCCTGTTGGCTGACAAAGCTATCGCCAGCTTCAAGGTCAACGAGTCGCGGCTCAAGGAAGCGCTGTCGCGCAATCCGATTCTGGTCACCGCACTCAACCCGATCATCGGTTACCAGAAAGCCGCCGAGATCGCCAAGCAGGCCTATAAACAGGGTCGCCCGGTGATCGACGTCGCGCTGGAGCACACCGACCTGTCGCGCAGTCAGCTGGAAGAGTTGCTCAACCCCGAGAAACTCACCGCTGGCGGCGTGTAATCCCCGCAACCGCTTTGGAGGCTCACCATGGAGCACTGGAAACGCACGATCGAACGGGCCAATCGCTGCTTCATGTTGGGCGAGCTGATCGATGCCCGTGAAACTTATCTGCAGGCGCTGGCCCTGGCGCAAGTGCTGTTCGAACGCTGGGCCGATGCCGACGAAGCGGTGGCGGCCTGCGTCATCTCCCATCACAACCTGGCGGATCTGCACTTGCGCCTGAATCAGCCGGAGGAAAGCGCCGAATATCTTTGCGCCATTCATCAACGGCTGTTGCAGACGATGCAGGACGAACGTCAGCGCCTCGCGCTGCGTGAAGCGGCGCTGCGCCAGAGCAGCAAAACTTACGTCGAGCTGCTGAATTTCATCAGCGACCACGGCGAATACCCACGCACCCAGCGTCTGTTGCATCCGGATACCGGCAATGCGCGCCGCGCACCAGCCCCACATCACCATGGAGTCCATTGAAATGGCTTTTACCTTGCCTGCCTTGCCTTATGCCTACGATGCCCTGGAGCCGCACATCGATGCGCAGACCATGGAAATCCACTACACCAAGCATCACCAGACCTACATCAACAACCTCAACGCTGCGGTGCAAGGCACTGAATATGCCGGATGGCCAGTGGAAAAACTGGTGGCCAGCGTTCAACAGTTGCCGGAAAAACTTCGCGCGGCGGTGATCAATCAGGGCGGCGGCCATGCCAACCACTCGCTGTTCTGGGAAGTCATGGTGCCCAACGGCGACGGCAAACCGGACGGGGCGCTGGCCAAGGCCATCGACGAACAGCTGGGTGGCCTCGACAGTTTCAAAGAGGCATTCACCAAAGCTGCGCTGACCCGGTTCGGCAGTGGCTGGGCCTGGCTGAGTGTGACCCCGGAGAAAAAACTGGTCGTGGAAAGCAGCGGTAATCAGGACAGTCCGCTGATGAACGGCAACACGCCGATTCTCGGCCTCGACGTTTGGGAGCACGCCTACTACCTGCGCTACCAGAACCGTCGGCCGGAATACATCAACGCGTTCTACAACGTGATCAATTGGCCTGAAGTGGCTGCGCGCTATCAGGCTGCACTGGTTTAAGTCTCCTAAAAAAACAATTCAAGGCTGACTATGGGCACTGAGACACTGGCGGTCGGAAGCGGGCGTATGTTTCGTTACGCAGTGGGATCGCTGTTGCTGCTGGCGGGCTTAACCTTACTGGCAGTCCACGGACTGGAATGGCTGAATCTGGAACCGAGGCTGTCGCGGGCGTTGCAGGGTGGCGCACTCTGCGCGCTCGGCACCGCGCTCGGAGCGGTGCCGGTGTTGGTGATTCGGCGCATGCCTCAGGCGCTCAGCGATACGCTGCTGGGGTTCGGTGCCGGGGTGATGCTGGCGGCGACGGCGTTTTCGCTGATTGTCCCGGGCATTGCTGCCGCAGAGAGCCTGGGTCTGACACCGTGGGCGGCGAGTGGCCTGATCTGCTTCGGCATCATGTTCGGTGCGTTCGGCCTGTATCTGGTGGATCGCAAGGTGTCCGGTGCTTCACCGGAAATGTTCGTGGGCAGCATCGAGCATCCGGTGATTCCACCGCGGATCTGGCTCTTCGTGTTCGCCATCATTGCCCATAACATCCCTGAGGGAATGGCCGTCGGGGTATCGGCCGGCGGCGGCATGCCGGACGCGGACAGTCTGGCCATGGGCATCGCCTTGCAGGACGTACCGGAAGGTCTGGTAATTGCGTTGGTATTGGCTGGGGCGGGGATGTCACGGGTCAAGGCGTTCTTGATCGGCGCGGCGTCAGGGCTGGTCGAACCGGTGTTTGCGCTGTTGTGTGCCTGGCTGGTCAGTCTGGCGCAGGTGCTGTTGCCGTTAGGCCTGGCGCTGGCGGCCGGGGCGATGTTGCTGGTGGTGACCCACGAAGTGATTCCGGAATCGCGACGCAATGGTCATGACAAGCTGTCCAGCCTTGGTTTGCTGATCGGGTTCTGTTTGATGATGGTGATGGATACGGCGCTGGGTTGAAGATCAAAAGATCGCAGCCTGCGGCAGCTCCTACAGGAAGCGCATTCCAATGTAGGAGCTGCCGCAGGCTGCGATCTTTTGATTTTGGCTGTCAGCCGCCTTCGTCGAAGTAGTTGTTGATCAACGCCACCAGCGCATCCAGCGCTTCCTGTTCCTGATGGCCTTCGGTACTCAGATAGATTTTGGTGCCTTTGCCAGCCGCCAGCATCATCATTGCCATGATGCTTTTGCCATCAACCGTTGTCTCTGGTGTGCGGCCCACTCTGATCGTACAGTCGGGATACTGACCGGCAACCCCGACAAACTTCGCCGACGCTCGGGCATGCAAACCCAGTTTGTTGATGATTTCGATTTCCAGAGCAGGCATCGCGGTGTGAATCCTTTAGGTGAGGTCGCGGTGGCGGACCTGGACGTTCTTCAGAGTTTTCTGCAGGGCCTGACCCAGGCGTTCGGTCAGGTAGACGGAGCGGTGGTGCCCGCCGGTGCAGCCAATGGCAACAGTAACGTAGGCGCGATTGCTCGCGGCGAAGCGCGGTAGCCATTTGTGCAGGTAGCTGAAAATGTCCTGGAACATTTCTTCAACCTCGGGCTGCGCTGCCAGGTATTCGGCCACCGGCTCATCGAGCCCCGATTGCGCACGTAGCTCAGGCTTCCAGTACGGATTGGGCAGGCAGCGCACGTCAAACACCAGATCCGCATCCACCGGCATGCCGCGTTTGAAGCCAAATGACTCAACCAGAAATGCCGTGCCCGGCTCCGGCTGACTCAGCAGACGCAGCTTGATGGTGTCGCGCAACTGGTACAGGTTCAGATTGGTGGTATTGATCTTCAGATCGGCCAGATCGGCGATGGGCCCCAACAGGGCAGTTTCATCCTGGATCGCCTCGGCCAGCGAGCGATTGGCGTTGCTCAGCGGGTGGCGCCGACGGGTTTCCGAAAAACGCTTGAGCAGGGTTTCTTCGTCGGCATCCAGATACAGCACATCGCACTGGATATGGCGGCTGCGCACTTCTTCAAGCAGTTCGGGAAAACGCGAGAGATGACTTGGCAGGTTGCGCGCATCGATCGACACCGCCACCAGCGGTTGCGCCAGTTCAGTGTGAATCAGCGCGCGCTCAGCCAGTTCCGGCAGCAAGCCTGCCGGCAGATTGTCGATGCAATAGTAACCGTTGTCCTCAAGGACATTCAGCGCGGTACTTTTACCTGAGCCGGAACGGCCACTGACGATGATCAAGCGCATGATTACTGCCCGCTCTGCTCGTCCACAACAACCTGGTACAAGGCTTCATTGCTTGAAGCGGTGCGCAGTTTATCGCGCACTTCTTTGCGATCCAGCATGCTGGCGATCTGGCGTAGCAACTCCAGATGCGCATCGGTGGCGGCTTCGGGGACCAGCAGTACGAACAGCAGGTCAACCGGCGCACCGTCGATGGCGTCGAAATCAATAGGGGCTTCAAGGTGCATCAGAGCGCTGATCGGCGACTGGCAACCCTTGAGGCGACAGTGAGGAATGGCGATGCCGTTGCCAAAACCGGTAGAACCGAGTTTTTCACGGGCAATCAGAGCCTCGAAGACATCTTGCATCTCCAGATCCGGCACTTCGCGGGCGATCAGGTTGGCAATCTGTTCGAGGGCTTTCTTTTTACTGCCGCCCGGCACGTTCACGAGGGAACGGCCGGGGGTCAGGATACTTTCAAGTCGGATCATGGGGTAGGGGGTTATCGACCGGTCGCGCCCTGGAGCAGGCTCTGGGTCTTTTCCTTATGCTTTTTGAGTTGTTTGTCCAGCTTGTCGGTCAAGGCGTCGATCGCGGCATACATATCGGTATGTTCTGCGTTGGCGACCACTTCACTGCCGGGGATATGCAAGGTGGCTTCGATTTTCTGCTTCAGCTTTTCGACGCACATCGTGACCTGCACGTTGGTGATCTTGTCGAAATGTCGCTCTAATCGTTGAAGTTTCTCATTGATGTAGTCGCGCAGAGGTTCGGTCACTTCCAGTTGGTGTCCACTGATGTTGACTTGCATACAGCTTCTCCTTCGTTGCCAGTGCATAAAGCGGCAGGCCGAAAAGCCTGCCACTGGAACGCTGTAACGTGGCTTACATCAACCGCTTGCGTTCGCTCGAAGGCGCGATCCCGAGGGATTCGCGGTACTTGGCGACGGTGCGGCGAGCCACCTGAATGCCTTGTGCCTCCAGTAAACCAGCGATCTTGCTGTCACTCAACGGCTTTTTCTGATTTTCCGCGGCAACCAGTTTTTTGATGATCGCGCGGATCGCCGTGGACGAGCATTCGCCGCCCTCGGAGGTGCTGACGTGGCTGGAGAAAAAGTATTTCAGTTCATAAATACCACGCGGGGTATGCATGAATTTTTGCGTGGTTACCCGGGAAATGGTCGACTCGTGCATGCCGACCGCCTCGGCGATGTCATGCAGCACCAGCGGCTTCATGGCTTCGTCGCCATATTCAAGAAAGCCGCGCTGATGCTCGACAATCTGGGTGGCCACTTTCATCAGGGTTTCGTTGCGGCTTTGCAGGCTCTTGATGAACCAGCGGGCTTCCTGCAACTGATTGCGCATGAACGTATTGTCGGCGCTGGTATCGGCGCGACGCACAAAGCCTGCGTACTGGGCGTTGACTCGCAGACGAGGTACCGACTCCTGATTCAGCTCGACCAGCCAGCGTTCATTGTCCTTGCGCACAATGACGTCCGGGACGACGTATTCGGCTTCCGTCGATTCGATCTGCGAGCCCGGCCGTGGATTGAGGCTTTGTACCAGCTCGATGACCTGGCGCAACTCATCTTCCTTGAGCTTCATGCGGCGCATCAACTGGCTGTAATCGCGACTGCCGAGCAAGTCGATGTAATCGCTGACCAGACGTTTCGCTTCAGCCAGCCAAGGCGTCTTGGCCGATAGCTGGCGCAATTGCAGCAGCAGGCATTCGCTGAGATTGCGGGCGCCGATGCCGGCAGGCTCGAATTGCTGGATGCGGTGCAGAACGGCTTCGATCTCGTCCAGTTCGATGTCCAGTTCCGGATCAAACGCTTCGAGAATTTCTTCGAGGGTTTCGTCCAGATAGCCCTGATTGTTGATGCAATCGATCAGGGTCACGGCGATCAGTCGATCGGTGTCGGACATCGGTGCCAGATTCAGTTGCCACAGCAGATGGCTTTGCAGGCTTTCGCCCACTGAAGTGCGCGTGGTGAAGTCCCACTCGTCATCATCGCTGCTCGGCAGGCTGCTGGCGCTGGTCTGGTAGACGTCTTCCCAGGCAGTGTCGACCGGGAGTTCATTGGGGATGCGCTCGCTCCAGTCGCCTTCCTCGAGGTTATCCACCGTTGGGGCGGTTTCCTGATAGGAGGGTTCCTGGATATCGGTGTTGGGCTTCTGTTCGGCGTTGTCAGCCAAGGGATCGGTGTTGTCGAAGTCTTCGCCTTCTTCCTGGCGTTCGAGCATCGGATTGGATTCCAGAGCCTCCTGAATTTCCTGTTGCAGGTCCAGGGTCGACAATTGGAGCAGACGGATAGCCTGTTGCAGCTGAGGTGTCATCGTCAGCTGCTGGCCCATTCTCAAGACTAGCGATGGTTTCATGGCAGGGGCTTAACACCTTATTCGCCGGCGCGATGCGCCATCCACTACAGGGCGCCGAAGCGCCAAACTTAAGCAAATTATATGCCTGAAACTGAAGTGTTTGCCTAGAGCGCTGTAACAATTAAAGCGTATTAAATTCTGCTTGAATCGATACAGCGCCAGGGCGGCTCACCGGGCACCTTTGCGCTTACAGGCGGAACTCGTGGCCCAGATACACTTCCTTCACCAGATCATTGGCCAGGATGGTAGCGGAGTCACCTTCGGCGATCAGTTGACCGTCGTTGACGATGTAAGCGGTTTCGCAGATATCCAGCGTCTCGCGCACGTTGTGGTCGGTAATCAGAACACCGATGCCCTTGGCTTTGAGATGGTGGATGATTTGCTTGATGTCGCCGACCGAAATCGGATCGACACCGGCGAACGGTTCGTCGAGCAGGATGAATTTTGGCGCAGTCGCCAACGCGCGAGCGATTTCCACCCGGCGGCGTTCACCACCGGACAGGCTCATGCCGAGGTTGTCGCGGATGTGGCTGATGTGGAACTCCTGCAGCAGGCTTTCCAGCTCCTTGCGACGACCGGCCTTGTCGAGTTCCTGACGGGTCTCGAGGATGGCCATGATGTTGTCGGCTACCGACAGTTTGCGGAAGATCGACGCTTCCTGCGGCAGATAGCCGATACCGGCCTTTGCACGACCGTGCATTGGCTGGTGGCTGACGTCCAGATCGTCGATCAGCACGCGGCCCTGATCAGCCTGAACCAGCCCGACGATCATGTAGAAGCATGTGGTCTTGCCGGCACCATTGGGGCCGAGCAGGCCGACGATCTGACCGCTGTCGATCGACAGGCTGACGTCACGCACGACCTGACGGCCTTTATAGGCCTTGGCCAGGTGCTGAGCTTTCAGAGTTGCCATTACTGGTTTTTCTCTTCGGATTTCTTCTTCGGCTGGATCACCATGTCGATGCGCGGACGCGCTTCGGTGACTTTGCTGCCGGTAGCGCGACCGGCGCTGGCCAGTTTCTTCACGGTGTCATAGACGATTTTCTCGCCCTGGGTGGTGTTGCTGTCTTTATCGACAACCTTGGCCTTGTCGATCAGTACGACGCGATTTTGCGCGGCGTGATACTGAATCGTCACGCCCCAGCCCTGAACAGGCTTGGAATCGCCGGCGGTCTGCAGTTGTTCGAAGTAGGCGAGGTTGCCGACAGACGTGACAACGTCGATATCACCGGTCGAGGTGCGGGTGATGGTCACGGTGTTGCCTTTTACGATCATCGAGCCCTGAGTGATGATCACGTCACCTTTATAGGTGGCTACGCCGTTCTTGTCGTCCAGCTGGGCATCGTCGGCCTGAATGCGGATTGGCTGCTCTTGATCGTTCGGCAGAGCCCAGGCGCTCACGCTTCCCAGTGCTGCGCCCAGACTGAGCAAAATAGGGAGGGTTTTAACGAGCCTCATACTGTCCTCTTACGTTCGATTGCAGGTGTATCCTGCTTTCCTTCAGGTACGCTTTCATTCCTACGCCAGTCGATACACCGCCAGCGCCCTCGATTCTAACGGGTTGCTCGGTCTGCGCATATTCCCGCTGCGGGAACACTGTCATGCGAGTGGAAGTGATCAGCGTGTCGCGGTTCTTTTCATCGGTGCGCTTGATGCGTACCGAATCGATCAATTCGACTTCAGTGCCGCCCGAATTCACTTCGCCACGTTCGCTGGTCACATGCCACGGGAAATCCGTTCCGCGGTACATGTTCAGGTCGGGCTTGGTAACCAGCGTGACATCGGTCGCCTTGACGTGTTCGGCCTTGTCGGACGTCATTTCATACTGCACTTTGCCATCCGGCAGGTATTGCACGGTACGCGTGTTGGTCGCATACCAGTCGATAGGGTTTTCCACGGACGTGGTCGGAGGCTTGTCGAGGAAGCGTTCCGGGCTGATGTTCCAGTAGCCGACGGCTGCAAATAGTGCAGCGATGCAGCCGAACAGCAGGAAGTTACGAAATTTTTTGCTAAACATGGTTTGGCTCACAGGTACGCGGCGTTGGCCGCATCGAGGCGGCCCTGGGCGCGCAGGATCAATTCGCAGAATTCGCGGGCAGCACCTTCACCGCCTCGGGCACGGGTAACGCCATGGGCGTGTTCGCGGACGAAATCAGCGGCGTTGGCAACGGCCATGCCCAGCCCGACGCGGCGGATCACCGGCAGGTCAGGCAAATCGTCGCCCAGATAGGCGACTTGTTCATAGCTTAGGCCCAGTTGCTCAAGTAGACCGTCCAGAACCACCAATTTGTCTTCGCGCCCCTGAAACAGGTGTGGGATGCCGAGGTTTTTCGCCCGGCGTTCGACCACGGGTGTCTTGCGACCGCTGATGATGGCGGTCTGCACGCCGGCGTTCATGAGCATTTTGATGCCTTGGCCGTCGAGGGTGTTGAAGGTCTTGAACTCGCTACCGTCTTCAAGAAAGTACAGGCGCCCGTCAGTCAGGACGCCATCGACGTCGAAAACTGCCAGTTTGATGGCTTTGCCGCGTTGCAGCAGATCGGTGCTCATTTACATGACTCCTGCGCGCAGCAGATCGGAGAGGTTGAAGGCGCCGACCGGGCGATCCTCCTCGTCGACCACTACCAGTGCATTGATTCGGTGGTCTTCCATGATTTTCAGCGCTTCGGCGGCGAGCATCTCGGGCCGGGCGGTCTTGCCGTGGGCTGTCATCACCTGGTCGATGGTCGCACTGCGAATATCGATGCTGCGATCAAGGGTGCGGCGCAAATCGCCGTCGGTGAAGATCCCGGCGAGTTTGCCGTCGGCTTCAAGAATGACGGTCATGCCCAGACCCTTGCGAGTCATTTCCATCAAGGCGTCCTTGAGCAGCGTGCCGCGTTGAACCTGCGGCAACTCCTGCCCGGCGTGCATGACGTTTTCCACTTTCAGCAACAGGCGGCGGCCAAGGGCGCCACCTGGATGGGAGAAGGCGAAGTCTTCAGCGGTAAATCCACGAGCTTCCAGCAATGCCACGGCCAGCGCATCGCCCATGACCAGAGCGGCGGTGGTCGATGAGGTTGGCGCCAGGTTCAGCGGGCAGGCTTCGTGCTCGACGTGAACGTTGAGGTTCACTTCGGCGGCTTTGGCCAGCGGCGAGGCCGGATTGCCGGTGACGCTGATCAACTGGATGCCCAGACGCTTGATCAACGGCAGCAGTGTGACGATTTCGTTGGTCGAGCCGGAGTTCGACAGGGCCAGGATCACGTCGTCGCGGGTGATCATGCCCATGTCGCCATGACTGGCTTCGGCCGGGTGAACGAAAAAGGCCGGGGTGCCGGTACTGGCCAGAGTCGCGGCGATCTTGTTGCCGACGTGCCCTGATTTGCCCATGCCGACCACGACCACACGGCCCTTGCTGGCCAGAATCATCTCGCAGGCGCGTACGAAATCGGCGTCGATATGGGGTAACAAGCCTTGTACGGCTTCCACTTCGAGGCGAATGGTGCGTTGTGCCGATTGAATCAGGTCGCTGGATTGGCTCATGTCAGAAATCGTATAGCCCGATGAAAAGGCGGCGATTATAGCGGTTATGTAGCAAAGCCTCACGCAAGTTCGTCATGCTTTGTCATCCCGCGTTACCAAAACCCGGCAAAAGCGCCTCCGCACCTGTCATCTCGCTGAATACGGGCCGGCACAAGCCTTGGGCGCTTGGCCTTTGCAGTGATATAGTTCGCCGCCAGTTCGGCCTGCCCGGGACGTACGTGCTTTTTCACCAAAGCCAGGCGTCCGAGTGAGAGGCTGCATCGCAAGGAGTTTAGATGAGTGCCGATAACGCTTACGCGGTCGAGCTGAAGGGAGTCTCCTTCAAGCGCGGTGCGCGCAGCATTTTCAATAACGTCGATATTCGCATCCCGCGCGGCAAGGTCACCGGCATCATGGGACCTTCCGGGTGTGGCAAGACCACGCTGCTGCGGTTGATGGGGGCTCAGTTGCGCCCTGCCAGCGGCGAAGTCTGGGTCAACGGCCAGAACCTGCCTACGCTGTCGCGCAGCGATCTGTTCGATGCGCGCAAGCACATGGGTGTGCTGTTCCAGAGCGGCGCACTGTTCACCGATCTCGATGTTTTCGAGAACGTCGCTTTTCCCCTGCGCGTTCATACCGAGTTGCCGGAAGAAATGATCCGCGACATCGTCTTGCTCAAATTGCAGGCAGTGGGGTTGCGCGGTGCCATCGAGCTGATGCCTGATGAACTGTCCGGTGGCATGAAGCGTCGCGTGGCTCTGGCCCGTGCCATTGCGCTGGATCCGCAGATCCTGTTTTACGACGAGCCGTTCGTCGGTCAGGACCCGATCGCCATGGGCGTATTGGTACGTCTGATCCGTCTGCTCAATGATGCGTTGGGCATCACCAGTATCGTGGTGTCCCACGATCTGGCTGAAACCGCGAGCATTGCCGACTACATCTATGTAGTGGGTGACGGTCAGGTGCTGGGGCAGGGTACGCCGGACGAGTTGATGAACTCGGATGAGCCGCGTATCCGTCAGTTCATGTCCGGTAATCCCGATGGCCCGGTGCCGTACCATTTTCCAGCGACGGACTACCGCGCAGATCTTCTGGGGAAGCGCTGATGCGCAGAATTTCATTAATAGAACGCGTGCGCCGGTTCGGCGAAGCGGCGATCGACGCCATTGCGGTGTTCGGTCGGGCGACGCTGTTCCTGTTTCACGCGTTGGTTGGTCGTGGCGGCATCAGCGGCGGATTTGGCCTGCTGGTCAAGCAACTGCATTCGGTCGGCGTCATGTCGCTGGTGATCATTGTGGTCTCCGGGGTTTTCATCGGCATGGTTCTGGCCTTGCAGGGGTTCAGCATCCTGTCGAGCTACGGTTCGGAGCAGGCGGTAGGGCAGATGGTTGCGCTGACACTGCTGCGTGAGCTCGGCCCGGTGGTGACCGCACTGTTGTTCGCCGGGCGCGCCGGTTCGGCGTTGACCGCGGAAATCGGCAACATGAAGTCCACCGAACAGCTTTCCAGCCTGGAAATGATCGGTGTCGACCCGCTCAAATACATTATTGCCCCGCGTCTGTGGGCCGGTTTCATTTCCCTGCCGGTGCTGGCAATGATTTTCAGCGTGGTGGGCATCTGGGGCGGTTCGTGGGTCGCTGTCGACTGGCTGGGTGTGTATGAAGGGTCTTACTGGTCGAACATGCAAAACAGCGTGACCTTCACCAGTGACGTGCTCAACGGCGTCATCAAAAGTATTGTTTTCGCTTTCGTCGTCACCTGGATCGCCGTATTCCAGGGCTATGACTGTGAGCCCACTTCCGAGGGGATCAGTCGTGCCACCACCAAGACCGTAGTGTTTGCCTCGCTGGCAGTACTGGGTCTGGACTTTATTCTGACCGCTTTGATGTTTGGAGATTTCTGATGCAAAACCGCACCCTGGAAATCGGTGTCGGCCTGTTCCTGCTGGCAGGGATCCTGGCCTTGTTGCTGCTTGCGTTGCGGGTCAGTGGCCTGTCTCCGACTTCGACCACCGACACTTATAAACTGTATGCCTACTTCGACAATATCGCCGGTCTGACGGTCAGAGCCAAAGTGACCATGGCCGGTGTCACCATCGGCAAAGTCACGGCAATCGATCTGGACCGCGACAGCTTCACCGGTCGGGTGACACTGCAAGTGGACAAGAAAGTCGACAATCTGCCGACTGACTCCACAGCATCTATCCTGACCGCTGGTCTGCTGGGCGAGAAGTACATCGGTATCAGCGTAGGCGGGGAAGACACCGCTCTGAAGGATGGTGGAACCATTCACGACACGCAGTCGTCTCTGGTACTGGAAGACCTGATCGGTAAATTCCTGCTCAATACCGTTAGCAAAGACGCCAAATGAGGAGCTTTTGAATGATCTCTATCTTGCGACGCAGCCTGTTGGTGTTACTGGCGGCTCTGCCTTTGATGGGTAACGCTGTGGCTGCAACGTCGGCCCATGAACTGGTTCAGGACACAACCACCCGATTGCTGGCCGATCTGGCTGCCAACAAAGAGAAATACAAGCAGGATCCGACCGATTTCTACGCGGCGCTCAACAATATTGTCGGGCCGGTGGTGGATGCCGAGGGCATTTCGAAAAGCATCATGACGGTGAAGTATTCGCGCAAGGCCACGCCGGCGCAGATGCAAACCTTCCAGGAAAACTTCAAGAAAGGTCTGTTCCAGTTCTACGGCAACGCCTTGCTCGAGTACAACAACCAGGGCATCACCGTTGATCCTGCCAAGGATGAGTCGGGTGATCGCACCAGCGTCAACATGACCGTCAAGGGCAGCAGTGGCGCGGTCTATCCTGTGCAGTACACGCTGGAGAAGATCAACGGCGAGTGGAAACTGCGCAACGTGATCATCAACGGTATCAACATCGGCAAGCTGTTCCGTGATCAGTTCGCTGACGCGATGCAGCGCAATGGCAACAATCTGGACGCGACCATCAACGGTTGGGCCGGTGAAGTGGCCAAGGCCAAGGAAACCACCGAGAAAGCTGCCGAGAAGCCAGCGCAATGAATGAGGCCGCAGTTCGTATGAGTGATGTAGACGAGCTCTTGCTCAGCGGAGTGCTGGATTACCGCACCGGGCCTGATCTGCGCAAGGAAGGTCAGGCGCTGATCAAGTCCAGCAAGGCGTCTTCGCTGGTCATCGACTGCTCGGCCGTAAAGAAATCCAGCAGCGTCGGTTTGTCGTTGCTGCTGTGTTTCATGCGCGATGCACAGGCGGCCGGCAAGGCTGTCAGCATCCGCGCGATGCCCGAAGACATGCGCGAAATTGCTCAGGTCAGTGAACTGACCGAACTCTTGGCGCAACCCTGAACCCGCATCATTAAAGAAGCCCCCCGTCAGAGTCCTGCCATGCGGGGTTCGCAGGCGCGGGGCTTTTTTGTATGATGTCCGACCCGTGCGCACAGGGCGCCGATTGAGGTTGAGCATGCAGGCCGTAGAAGTGAAGAGCTTCCTAGAAGGAAAGCTGCCCGGAACGTTGGTAGAAGTTGAGGGCGAAGGCTGCAATTTCCAGCTGAACGTGATTAGCGATGAACTGGCGGCGTTGAGCCCGGTGAAGCGTCAGCAGCAGATCTATGCCCATTTGAACCCATGGATCACCGATGGCAGCATCCATGCGGTTACTATGAAATTTTTCAGCAGCGCGGCCTGGGCCGAGCGCACCTGAGCCTAAGGGCGTCGAGATTCTTATGGATAAATTGATTATTACCGGTGGCGCTCGTCTTGATGGCGAGATCCGCATTTCCGGGGCAAAGAACTCTGCCCTGCCGATCCTGGCCGCCACCTTGTTGTGCGATGGCCCGGTGACGGTGGCTAACCTGCCGCACCTGCACGACATCACCACCATGATCGAACTGTTCGGTCGCATGGGCATCGAGCCGGTGATCGACGAGAAGCTCAGCGTCGAAATCGACCCGCGCACCATCAAAACCCTGATCGCCCCGTACGAACTGGTGAAAACCATGCGTGCGTCGATTCTGGTGCTCGGCCCGATGGTTGCGCGCTTCGGTGAAGCCGAAGTCGCACTGCCTGGCGGTTGCGCGATCGGTTCGCGTCCGGTTGACCTGCACATCCGTGGCCTCGAAGCCATGGGCGCAGTGATCGACGTCGAAGGCGGCTACATCAAGGCCAAGGCGCCTGAGGGCGGTCTGCGCGGTGCAAGCTTCTTCTTCGATACCGTCAGTGTGACCGGTACCGAAAACATCATGATGGCCGCCGCTTTGGCCAGGGGCCGCAGCGTGTTGCAGAACGCCGCCCGCGAGCCTGAAGTGGTTGACCTGGCGAACTTCCTGAACGCCATGGGCGCCAAGGTTTCCGGTGCCGGCACCGACACCATCACCATTGATGGCGTCGAGCGTCTGGGTTCGGCTTTCTACAAAGTCATGCCTGACCGTATCGAAACCGGCACCTATCTGGTCGCTGCTGCCGTGACCGGTGGCCGCGTCAAGGTCAAGGACACTGATCCGACCATCCTCGAAGCCGTTCTGGAAAAACTCCGTGAAGCCGGCGCAGAAATCACCTGCGGTGAAGACTGGATCGAGCTGAACATGCACGGCAAGCGTCCGAAAGCGGTCAACGTGCACACTGCGCCGTACCCGGCGTTCCCGACCGACATGCAGGCACAGTTCATCTCGCTCAACGCCATTGCCGAAGGCACCGGTGCTGTGATCGAGACGATCTTCGAAAACCGTTTCATGCACGTTTACGAACTGCACCGCATGGGCGCGCATATCCAGGTTGAAGGCAACACGGCCATTGTTACCGGCATCGAAAAACTCAAGGGCGCGCCAGTGATGGCAACCGACCTGCGTGCTTCGGCCAGCCTGGTGATCTCGGCACTGGTTGCCGAAGGCGATACGCTGATCGACCGCATCTACCACATCGACCGTGGTTACGAGTGCATCGAAGAAAAACTGCAGATGCTGGGCGCCAAGATTCGTCGCGTTCCGGGCTGATCGCTGCATGTGGACACAGGGACGTGTCCGTTGAATTCGTTTCGAATCGAGGGTGTTCTTTTCAATAGTAAAGACACCTCGATGTGTGTTCGGCGCCGATTGCGACCGGACATGAGTACCTTGATAAGGACTGACGTTTCCCATGTTGACCATCGCACTGTCCAAGGGCCGCATCCTTGACGACACCCTGCCGCTTCTCGCTGAAGCGGGCATCGTGCCGACCGAGAATCCGGACAAGAGCCGCAAGCTGATCATCCCCACGACGCAGCCAGACGTACGCCTGCTGATCGTGCGCGCCACCGACGTGCCGACCTATGTCGAGCATGGCGCGGCCGACCTCGGCGTAGCCGGTAAAGACGTGTTGATGGAATACACCGGCCAGGGCTTGTACGAGCCACTGGACCTGCAGATCGCTCAGTGCAAACTGATGACCGCCGGCAAGATCGGCGCCGCCGAGCCAAAGGGCCGCCTGCGTGTGGCGACCAAGTTCGTCAACGTTGCCAAGCGTTATTACGCCGAGCAGGGCCGCCAGGTCGACATCATCAAGCTTTACGGTTCGATGGAACTGGCACCGCTGATTGGCCTGGCCGACAAGATCATTGACGTGGTCGACACCGGCAACACCCTGCGCGCCAACGGTCTGGAACCTCAGGAACTGATCGCAACGATCAGCTCGCGCCTGGTGGTCAACAAGGCTTCGATGAAAATGCAACACGCCCGTATCCAGGCGTTGATCGATACCCTGCGCAACGCAGTGGAATCGCGACACCGCGGCTGATTTACTTGCGCGACCTCAGGTCGCGCCGTCTATCCGCCTCATAGCCAGAATTCTCAGGTGCCCAAGCGGATCGAATGGTAGTTTCGGGCGCCTGAGTTTTTGCCAATCCTATGAGGCTCTCGCTATGACCGCACCGACTGCAATTCGCCGACTCAACGCTGCTGACCCGGATTTCGCGCATCATCTGGATCATCTGCTGAGCTGGGAAAGTGTGTCTGACGACTCGGTCAATCAGCGCGTACTCGACATCATCAAGGCTGTGCGCGAGCGTGGCGATGCGGCGCTGGTCGAGTTCACCAAGAAGTTCGACGGTCTCGACGTCGCCTCGATGGCTGACCTGATTCTGCCGCGCGAACGCCTGGAACTGGCCCTGACCCGCATCACCGTAGCGCAACGTGAAGCGCTGGAAAAAGCCGCGGCCCGCGTGCGCAGCTACCACGAAAAACAGAAACAGGATTCCTGGAGCTACACCGAGGCCGACGGCACGGTGCTGGGCCAGAAGGTCACGCCGCTGGATCGCGCCGGTCTTTACGTGCCGGGCGGCAAGGCGTCGTACCCTTCGTCGGTGCTGATGAACGCAATTCCGGCCAAGGTTGCCGGCGTGACCGAAGTGGTCATGGTCGTGCCGACCCCGCGCGGTGAAATCAACGAGTTGGTGCTGGCTGCCGCGTGCATTGCCGGCGTTGACCGCGTGTTCACCATCGGTGGCGCCCAAGCCGTTGCGGCGCTGGCCTATGGCACCGAAAGCGTGCCAAAAGTGGACAAGGTCGTCGGCCCTGGCAACATCTATGTCGCCACTGCCAAGCGCCACGTGTTCGGCCAGGTGGGCATCGACATGATCGCCGGCCCTTCGGAAATCCTCGTGGTGTGCGATGGTCAGACCGATCCGGACTGGATCGCCATGGACCTGTTCTCCCAGGCCGAGCACGACGAAGACGCGCAAGCGATTCTGGTCAGCCCTGACGCCGAGTTCCTCGACAAGGTCGCCGCGAGCATCGACAAGCTGCTGCCGACCATGGATCGCGCAGCCATCATCGAAACCTCGATCAATGGCCGCGGTGCGCTGATTCACGTGCGTGACATGGCCCAGGCCATCGAAGTCGCCAACCGCATTGCGCCAGAACACCTTGAGCTGTCGGTTGCCGACCCTCAGGCCTGGTTGCCGCAGATCCGCCACGCCGGTGCGATCTTCATGGGGCGCCACACCTCCGAAGCGCTGGGTGATTACTGCGCAGGCCCGAACCACGTGCTGCCGACCTCCGGCACCGCGCGATTCTCTTCGCCGCTGGGTGTGTACGACTTCCAGAAACGTTCCTCGATCATTTTCTGCTCCGAGGCCGGTGCGTCCGAACTGGGCAAAACTGCTTCGGTCCTGGCCCGTGGTGAGTCGCTGAGCGCTCACGCACGTAGTGCCGAATACCGCATCAAAGACGAAACGAAGGGGAACTGAACATGAGTAAATTCTGGAGCCCGTTCGTCAAGGATCTGGTGCCTTATGTGCCGGGCGAACAGCCGAAGCTTACCAGACTGGTCAAGCTCAACACCAACGAAAACCCGTACGGCCCGTCGCCAAAAGCCTTGGCGGCAATGCAGACCGAACTCAACGACAACCTGCGCCTGTACCCGGACCCGAACAGCGATTTGCTGAAAAATGCTGTCGCCACTTACTACGGCGTGCAGACCAATCAGGTGTTTCTTGGCAACGGTTCGGACGAAGTGCTCGCGCACATCTTCCACGGCTTGCTGCAACACGATCAGCCGATTCTGTTCCCGGACATCAGCTACAGCTTTTATCCGGTGTATTGCGGTTTGTACGGCATCAAGTTCGACGCGGTGCCGCTGGATGCGCAGTTCCAGATCAACCCGGCGGATTACGCCAAGCCAAACGGCGGGATCATTTTCCCTAACCCGAACGCCCCGACTGGCTGCCTGTTGGCGCTGGATGCGGTTGAGCGGATTCTCATCGCCAGCCCGAACTCGGTAGTTGTGGTGGATGAGGCGTACATCGACTTCGGTGGTGAAACGGCGATCAGTCTGGTGGATCGTTATCCGAACCTGCTGGTGACCCAGACCCTGTCCAAATCCCGATCTCTGGCAGGCCTGCGGGTTGGCTTGGCGGTGGGGCATCCGGATTTGATCGAGGCGCTGGAGCGCATCAAGAACAGCTTCAACTCTTATCCGCTGGATCGCCTGGCGAACGTCGGCGCGGCGGCGGCATTCGAGGATCGTGAGTATTTCGACAAGACTTGCCGTTTGGTCATCGAAAGTCGCGAGTGGGTTGTCGCGCAATTGCAGGGCAAGGGTTTTGAGGTGTTGCCGTCGGCGGCGAACTTCATTTTTGCCCGTCACCCGCAACATGATGCGGCAGGACTGGCGGCCAAGCTGCGTGAGCAGGGCGTGATTGTGCGGCACTTCAAGCAGGAGCGGATTGCGCAGTTCCTGCGGATTTCGATTGGCACGCCGGAGCAGAATCAGGCATTGATCGATGGGCTTGGTGAACTGTAAAGGCAAAAGCCCCTCACCCTGCCCCTCTCCCGGAGGGAGAGGGGACTGATTGGGGGATGCTTCAGCGTTACACCGACCTGGGGAATGCTTTACCGAATCTATAATCGACTCGGTATTTCAGGTCGTTGTATTCCGCAAGACAACTCGGTCGGTTCCCTCTCCCTCCGGGAGAGGGCTGGGCGGGCGGCGTTTGCGATGAGGGTGAGTTTTTTATTCGTGATGCGGCTCGCCCAGGAACGTCAGCGAACTGAACAACCCGCGACTGTTCACATCAACACTGTCCTTCACCGGCACCTCAACCTGCGCCGCAATCACATTCAACCCTTCATTTCGCACCAGCACCTGCGCGCGGCCGTCCTTGTCGGTCTCGGTGCTCAGGGTATTGGGTGCGTTGCGGTAATCGCCGATCAACTTGACGCCCGCCGCCGGTTTGCCATCAAGCAACACGCGCACCGGCAATGATTTGCCTGGCCCGACCGTCAGCGGATCAACTTCCGGCAGAATCAGCAACTTGATCTGATCCAGCTTGGGCAACTTTGCCCCCGGTTGATAGATCGCCAGGCTGTACTTGAACGTCTGCGTCCCCTCGACGGCGCCCGGCACTTTGCTGCGCCCTTCGTTGATCCACTTCTTGTCAGCGGTCTGCGACCACATCCCGTTATTCAACGCCACGGCCATTACTGCGGGTGTTTTCAACGGTTTGAGGCGGGCGTGATCGGGCAGGCGCTCGACGCTGACCGGGATCATCTTGCCGCTGGCGTCGTAGGCCCACGCGCCACTGATTTTCTGGGCCTTGAAGGCGTTGTCTTCGGCGCCGTGACCGTAGATCACTTCGATGTTGCCGCGCCGTTGTTCGGTCCACAGACCATGGGCCGAGGCTTGTCCGGCGAACAGCGCGGCGATGACCAGCAGGGTTTTGCCGTATTGCATGGTGACTTCCTTTTACAGATTGAGTGACAGGCTGACGGTGAAATTGCGCGGCTCGCCGGGGTTGACCCAGTAATTGCTGTAAGAGCGCTCGTAGTATTTTTCGTCGAATACGTTGTTCAGGTTCAGGCCGACGGTGACGTTGTCGCTGGCCTTGTAATGGGCCAGCAGGTCGACGGTGTGATACGCCGGCAATTCGAAATCGCTGCCGGATTCGCCCGAGCGATCACCGACGTAAGTGAACGCTGCGCCAACGTCCGAGCCGCGCAGATGCCCGTCCTGAAATTCATAAACACCCAGCAGACTGCCGCTGCGTTTGGCCACGCCGAGGATGCGGCTGCCGGTGGGAATCACGGCGTCACCCTGAGTCACTTCGGCGTCGATGTAGGCGAAGGCGCCAATCACCCGCAGGGCATCGGTGACTTGACCGGTCACCTGCAGATCGAAGCCGCGACTGCGTGCCTTGCCCATCGCGCGGTTGGTGTCGGTGGCGGGGTCGAGCGCGAGGACGTTTTCCTTGTCGATGTGAAAGAAGGCGAGGGTGCTGCTCAGACGTTCGTCGAACAGTTCGTTTTTGATGCCGATTTCGTAGCCGACACCTTCCTCCGGATCGAAGGATTTGCCGGCCGCATCTAGGCCGTTGTTTGGTTTGAACGAGGTCGAGGCGTTGGCGAACAGGCCAGTGTTGGGCGTCAGTTGATAGAGCAGGCCGGCGCGCTGGGTAAGAGCGTCGTGGGTCTGGCGGCTGCTGGCGTTGCGGCTGTGGTCATCGATGTTTTGTTCGAAGTGTTCGAAACGTGCGCCGATCATCCCGCGCAATTTGTCGGTAAAGACGATTTGATCCTGCAGGTTCAGCGCGTGGCTTTCGAGGTGCTCGAAAGTGTCAGTGCCCGAGCGTGCGCCGTTGGGTTTCGGCTTGCCGTAGATCGGCTTGTAGATGTCGATGGCGTAGGGGCCGCCGGCGATGGTGGTGACGCGCTCGTTCTTGCGGAAGTTCTCGTATTCGGTGCCGATCAGCAGTTCGTGCTGCCATGGGCCGAGGTCGAACAAACCACGCAATTCCAGTTGGGTGATGCTGTCGTGCCAGTTGGTGTCGCGCTCGCGGTAACGGCGGTTGACGGTATGACCGTCGGCATTCAGCGGGCGACTTTCGGAAGCGTCGCCCCACAGTTTGCCTTCCTTGTAATGGCTGGCCAGACGCAGTTTCCAGCTGTCGTTAAGGTGATGCTCGAGCGTCGCCTGAAGCAGGTTGTTGTGGTTGTCGACGTTGCCGTCGTTGGGTTCACCGAGGAACGTCGAACGAGAAACACCGCTCCATTTATTGCCAGGCGCGACGATGCCACGATCGAACGTCGAGCTGTGGCGGACGATTTCGCTTTCCACCAACAGCGACGTGTCCGGGTTCAGTTGCCAGCTGATCGATGGCGCGACGAATACGCGTTTGCTGTCGACGTGATCGCGAAAGCTGTGGTTGTCCTCGACTGCAAGGTTGATCCGCGAGAGCACGTCACCCTGTTCATCGAGCGGCGTGTTGACGTCCAGCGCCGTGCGATAACGGTCCCAGCTGCCAGCGCTGGTCTGCAACGTGGTAAAGGCTTCGGGCTGTGGTTTTTTGGTGACGATGTTCACCGTGCCACCCGGGTCGCCACGGCCATATAGGCTGGCCGCCGGGCCTTTGAGCACTTCGATACGCTCGATATTGGCTGCGTCCGGTGTGCTCGGGTACCCGCGATTGGCGCTGAAGCCGTCCTTGTAGAACTCCGAGGTGGTGAAACCGCGCACGCTGTATTCGTAGAGCGTCAGGCCGCCGAAGTTGTTTTGCTTCGATACGCCGCCAGCGAAATCCAGTGCGCGCTCGACGCTGGTACTGCCCAGATCCTTGAGCACGCTGGCAGGCACCACGCTGATTGCCTGGGGGATATCGCGGATCGCCGTGTCGGTTTTGGTCGCACTGGATGAGCGCGTGGCACGGTAGCCCTTGACTGGACCAGTGGGGGATTCGTAATCGGAGGTGACGCTGATCGCGTCAAGTTCGAGCGGTTGCGGCTCTTCGGCAAAGGCCGCATCGCCCAGCAAGGCAAGGGGTAGACCGAGAGTCAGGCCAAGCAGGGAGGCCTTTGTTCGAGACGACATGTTATGTTGTTCCAATTGTTAGATTGAAACAATATAACATGCCTTTTGAGAATGTCTTTTATTCGCGCCGCTGACGCGAATAAATTTTTACTCTCGTTTTTCCTGCACCGGCGCCGGCGGTGGACGCAAGCCGATTTCTGCCGAGAGCTTGATCTCCTTGCCGTTACGCATCACTTGAATCGTGACCTTGTCGGTCGGTTTGATGCGCGCGACCTGGTTCATCGAGCGACGACCATCGCCGGCCGGCTCGCCATCAATGCTGAGGATCACGTCGCCCAGTTGCAGGCCGGCCTTCTGTGCCGGGCCGTCGCGGAAGATCCCCGCCACCACAATGCCCGGACGCCCGGACAAGCCAAACGATTCGGCCAGTTCCTGAGTCAATGGCTGCACTTCGATGCCGAGCCAGCCGCGAATCACCTGTCCATGCTCGATGATCGACTTCATCACTTCCATCGCCAGTTTCACCGGGATGGCAAAACCGATGCCCTGCGAGCCACCGGACTTGGAGAAAATTGCCGTGTTGATGCCGGTGAGGTTGCCGTTGGCATCCACCAGTGCACCGCCGGAGTTGCCCGGGTTGATGGCCGCGTCGGTCTGGATGAAATCTTCGTAGTTGTTCAGGCCCAACTGATTACGCCCGGTGGCGCTGATGATGCCCATGGTCACGGTCTGGCCGACGCCAAACGGGTTGCCGATGGCCAGCGCAACGTCGCCGATGCGGATGCTGTCGGAACGGCCGACAGTGATCGCTGGCAGGTTTTTCAAGTCGATTTTCAGGACGGCGAGATCGGTTTCCGGATCGCTGCCGATCACTCGGGCCAGGGTTTCCCGGCCATCCTTGAGTGCTACGACGATCTGGTCGGCGCCGCTGGTAACGTGGTTGTTGGTCAGGATGTAGCCTTCCGGGCTCATGATCACGCCGGAACCGAGGCTCGACTCCATGCGCTTCTGCTTCGGCGAGTTGTCACCAAAGAAACGGCGGAACTGTGGATCCTCGAATAAAGGATGCGCCGGCTTGTTGATGACTTTAGTGGTGTACAGGTTGACCACCGACGGCGCGGCGATCGTCACCGCATCCGCATAGGACACCGGCCCCTGCTGCACAAGGGTGGTCTGCGGCGCCTGTTGCAGGTTGACGTCGAGGCTTGGCAGCCCGACCCACTGCGGGTATCGCTGAATAATCAACAGAGCGATAAGCACACCGGCCAACAATGGCCAGCCAAAAAAACGCAGCGCCTTGAACATTAAACACGTCCTGGAAAAGTTGCAGGCGAAGTCAGACCGCCCATAATGTCGCGCATTATACGAGGCCGCGCGTGCCTCTGAACGGGATATTTAGGAGTCTTTCATGGCCGTTGCCCTCAGCACCCTCGTCGAAGAAGCCGACCGATACCTGGCCAGTGCAAAAATTGCCGATTATTGCCCTAACGGCTTGCAGGTCGAAGGCCGTCCGCAAGTGATGCGCATCGTCAGCGGCGTCACTGCGAGCCAGGCGTTGCTCGATGCCGCCGTCGAGGCCGAGGCCGATCTGGTGCTGGTGCACCACGGTTACTTCTGGAAGGGCGAAAACCCCTGCGTCACGGGCATGAAGCAGCGTCGTTTGAAGACTTTGCTCAAGCACGACATCAGCCTGCTCGCCTATCACTTGCCGCTGGATCTGCACCCGGATGTCGGCAACAACGTGCAGTTGGCGCGTCAGTTGGACATCACCGTTGAAGGGCCTCTGGATCCGGATAATCTGAAAATAGTCGGGCTTGTCGGTTCGCTGAACGAGCCAATGACCCCGCGCGATTTCGCCCGCAAGGTCCAGGAAGTGATGGGCCGTGAACCGCTGCTGGTTGAAGGCAGCGGGATGATCCGCCGGGTAGGCTGGTGCACTGGCGGTGGTCAGGGCTACATCGATCACGGCGTGGCGGCGGGTGTCGATCTGTTTCTCAGCGGTGAAGCTTCCGAGCAGACATTCCACAGCGCCCGGGAAAACGACATCAGCTTTATCGCCGCCGGCCACCACGCCACCGAGCGTTACGGCGTGCAGGCGCTGGGCGACTATTTGGCAAAACGCTTCGCTCTCGAGCACATCTTCATCGACTGCCCGAATCCCATTTGAATCCAGCACAAACCCTGGTGGGAGCGAGCCTGCTCGCGAATACGATTTACGCTTCAATACAGCGCTGCCTGACACGACGCTTTCGCGAGCAGGCTCGCTCCCACATTGAATGCCTTCGCCCAAACGAGTGGGCATATTCATATGTCCTTTCGTTCTAGTTGGCGTCCTGATTAGAAGAGGTCGCTGTGCTAGGATTCCCCGCTCGAACACGGCCCGCTGGCCGTTCATAAGAAAGCTTTCGTGAGTAGCCATGGTCGACAAACTGACGCATCTGAAACAGCTGGAGGCGGAAAGCATCCACATCATCCGCGAGGTGGCCGCCGAGTTCGATAACCCGGTGATGCTGTACTCCATCGGTAAAGACTCCGCCGTGATGCTGCACCTGGCACGCAAGGCGTTCTTCCCGGGCAAACTGCCGTTTCCGGTGATGCACGTCGACACCCGCTGGAAATTCCAGGAAATGTACAAGTTCCGCGACAAGATGGTCGAAGAGCTTGGTCTGGACCTGATCACGCACATCAACCCGGATGGCGTGGCGCAGAATATCAACCCGTTCACCCACGGCAGCGCCAAGCACACCGACATCATGAAAACCGAGGGCCTGAAACAGGCGCTCGACAAGCATGGTTTCGACGCAGCGTTCGGCGGTGCCCGTCGCGATGAAGAGAAATCCCGCGCCAAAGAGCGCGTGTATTCGTTCCGCGACAGCAAGCACCGCTGGGACCCGAAAAATCAGCGCCCGGAGCTGTGGAACGTCTACAACGGCAAGGTCAACAAGGGCGAATCCATTCGTGTGTTCCCGTTGTCGAACTGGACCGAGCTGGACATCTGGCAGTACATCTACCTCGAAGGCATCCCGATTGTGCCGCTGTACTTCGCCGCCGAGCGTGAAGTGATCGAGAAGAACGGCACGCTGATCATGATCGACGACGAGCGCATCCTCGAGCACCTGTCCGACGAAGACAAAGCGCGCATCGTCAAAAAGAAAGTGCGTTTCCGTACCCTTGGTTGCTACCCGTTGACGGGCGCGGTGGAGTCCGAGGCCGAGAGCCTCACGGACATCATTCAGGAAATGCTCCTGACGCGAACTTCCGAGCGCCAGGGCCGGGTCATCGACCACGATGGCGCAGGCTCCATGGAAGACAAAAAACGTCAGGGATACTTTTAAGCTTCGAGTTACAAGCGGCAAGCTGCAAGTTAAAGGCGGTATGCGTAACTTTGCGGTTTGGCGCTTGCGGCCGGTTGCTGTGAGCCGGGATCGGATGCCTCGTAATGGATTTCGAGAAACTGGTTGTTTGGCAGCGAAGCAAATGTCTAGCGGTGAGGATTTTTAGAGAGTTTGCGCGATGCGGGGATTTTGGATTCAAGGATCAGATCACCCGCTCTGCACTGTCAGTGCCTTCCAATATTGCTGAAGGCATGGAGCGTCGGAGTTGCAAAGAGAAGGTTCATTTTCTTTGGATCGCGAAGGCTTCTTGTGGCGAGTTGCGAACCCAAATCCTGATAGGCCGAGATATCGCTTACATCGCAGGACCGCTGGCTGAAAATTGGATTATGGAAACCCGAGAGCTTTCTAGAATGCTGGTCGGGTTGATCAACAAAATTTCTGACTAGCTGTACGCCGACAAGCTTGCCGCTTGAAGCTTACAGCTCGGAGCTTGAATGCAATGAGCCACGTATCTGATTTGATCAGCGAGGACATCCTCGCCTACCTGGGCCAGCACGAACGTAAAGAGCTGCTGCGCTTTTTGACCTGCGGTAACGTCGATGACGGCAAGAGCACCCTGATCGGGCGCCTGCTGCACGACTCCAAAATGATCTACGAAGATCATCTGGAAGCCATCACCCGCGATTCGAAGAAAGTCGGCACTACTGGCGATGATATCGACCTGGCGTTGCTGGTCGACGGTCTGCAGGCCGAGCGTGAGCAGGGCATCACTATCGATGTCGCCTACCGTTATTTCTCCACCGCCAAGCGCAAATTCATCATTGCCGACACCCCCGGCCATGAGCAGTACACCCGCAACATGGCCACCGGTGCGTCCACCTGTGACCTGGCGATCATACTGGTCGACGCCCGTTACGGTGTGCAGACCCAGACCCGTCGCCACAGCTTCATCGCGTCCTTGCTGGGGATCAAACACATCGTTGTCGCCATCAACAAGATGGACCTCAAGGACTTCGATGAAGGCGTGTTCGAGTCGATCAAGGCTGATTACCTGAAGTTCGCCGAAGGCTTGAAGATGAAGCCGACCAGCATGCACTTTGTGCCGATGTCTGCGCTGAAAGGCGACAACGTGGTGAACAAATCCGAGCGCTCGCCGTGGTACACCGGTCAGTCGCTGATGGAAATTCTCGAGACCGTGGAAGTGGCGGGCGACCGCAACTTCACCGATCTGCGTTTCCCGGTGCAGTACGTCAACCGTCCGAACCTGAACTTCCGCGGTTTCGCCGGCACCCTCGCCAGCGGCATCGTCAAAAAGGGTGACGAGGTCGTGGTGCTGCCGTCGGGCAAGAGCAGCCGCGTGAAATCCATTGTCACTTTCGAAGGTGAACTGGAGCATGCGGGTCCTGGTCAAGCGGTGACGCTGACCATGGAAGACGAAATCGACATCTCTCGCGGCGACCTGTTGGTGCATGCCGACAACGTGCCGCCGGTCACTGACAGCTTCGAAGCGATGCTGGTTTGGATGGCTGAAGAGCCGATGCTGCCGGGCAAGAAGTACGACATCAAACGGGCGACCAGTTACGTGCCGGGCTCGATTGCCAGCATCATCAACAAGGTCGACGTGAACACGCTGGAAGAAGGCCCGGCGAGCGCTTTGCAGCTCAACGAAATCGGCAAGGTCAGGATCGCGCTTGATGCGCCGATTGCCCTCGACGGATACGAAAGCAACCGCACCACCGGCGCGTTCATCATCATCGATCGTTTGACCAACGGCACCGTTGGCGCTGGCATGATCGTCGCTCAGCCTGTTTCGCATGGCACCACGACACACCACGGCAAACTGGCGCATGTGGCGACTGAAGAACGTGCGCAGCGCTTTGGTCAGCAACCGGCCACCGTGCTGTTCAGCGGTCTGTCGGGCGCGGGCAAGAGCACGCTGGCTTATGCGGTCGAGCGCAAGTTGTTCGACCTCGGTCGTGCGGTGTTTGTACTCGATGGCCAGAATCTGCGTCAGGACCTGAACAAAGGTCTGCCACAGGATCGTGCTGGTCGTACCGAGAACTGGCGTCGTGCCGCGCATGTGGCGCGTCAGTTTAACGAGGCTGGTTTGCTGACTCTGGCGGCGTTCGTGGCGCCGAGTGCTGAAGGGCGCGAGCAGGCCAAGGAACTGATTGGCAAGGATCGTCTACTGACGGTTTATGTGCAGGCTTCGCCGACGGTATGTGCAGAGCGTGATCCGCAGGGGTTGTATGCGGCGGGCGGCGATAATATTCCGGGTGAGTCCTTCCCGTATGACGTGCCGTTGAATGCTGACCTGGTGATCGACACTCAGGCGCTGTCGCTGGAAGAGAGCGTCAAGCAAGTGCTGGATCTGCTGCGTCAACGTGGCGCGATTTAAGCGATAAAGCAGCTGCAAGCTTCTGGTTTCAAGCTGCAAGAAAAAGCCCGCCGATGTGCAATCATCGGCGGGCTTTTTTTTGACCTTTAGATGGCTATCGCTGGCAAGCCAGCTCCCACAGGGATTTTCAGCGCACACAAATTTTGTGTAAGGCAGAGAAAGCTGTGGGAGCTGGCTTGCCAGCGATGAGGTCAGAACAGACGCTTCAAGACTTCGCTGGATACTCGCGGTGCATCTGTTCGAGCAGCGCGTCTTTATCCAGCCACAGCTGATTGATCCAGCCCTGGAACTGCAAACGATACTCACCGTCCTGATCGTAATTCTTGCCGATGAACTGCTGAGGAATCTTCAGCTCTTCAAAGTGCACCACTACGTCTCGCACGTTGCCGCAAAGTAAATCCCAAAATCCCGGGCGCCCGGCTGGGTAGTGGATGGTCACGTTGACGATCGACTCCAACTGTTCGCCCATTGCATCCAGCACGAACGCAATGCCACCAGCCTTCGGCTTGAGCAGGTATTTGAACGGCGACTGTTGCTGTGCATGCTTGCCAGTGGTGAAGCGCGTGCCTTCGACGAAGTTGAAGATTCCCACCGGGTTGTTGCGAAATTTCGCGCAGGTCTTGCGGGTGGTTTCGAGGTCTTTGCCTTTTTTCTCCGGGTGTTTTTCCAGATAGGCCTTGGAGTAGCGCTTCATGAACGGGAAGCCCAGTGCCCACCACGCCAGACCAATCACCGGCACCCAGATCAGTTCTTGCTTGAGGAAGAACTTCAGCGGCTGGATGCGACGGTTGAGTACGTATTGCAGCACCAGGATGTCGACCCAGCTCTGATGGTTGCTGGTAATCAGATAGGAGTGGTTGTAGTCGAGACCTTGCAGGCCGCTGATGTGCCAGCGCGTGCGCCGCACCAGATTCATCCAGCCCTTGTTATTGCTGATCCACGCTTCGTGGGTGTGGCTCATCAGCCAACCGGCGATGCGCTGGGTGAAGGCGAACGGCAAGGCCTTGATCAGCGCCACGCAGAACAGGAACGAGCACAGCAGAATCGTATTGAGCGCCAACAACAGTGAGGCGATCACGCCGCGCAGCGGCGCAGGTAGGAAATCCAGCATTTACACATCCATAGGTCGGTTGGCGGCTTGAATCGCGGTGAGGGCGATGGTGTAGACGATGTCGTCGATTTGCGCGCCGCGCGGCAGGTCGTTCACCGGTTTGCGCAGGCCTTGCAGCATCGGGCCGAGGCTGACGCAGTCGGCGCTGCGCTGCACAGCTTTGTGTGTGGTGTTGCCGGTGTTCAGATCGGGGAACACAAACACTGTGGCGCGACCGGCCACCGGGCTGTTCGGTGCCAGTTGCCGAGCGACGGTTTCGTTGGCAGCGGCGTCGTATTGCAGCGGGCCATCGATCAGCAGCGAGTGCTGTTGTTCGTGGGCGAGCAGGGTGGCCTCGCGGACTTTCTCGACTTCCTCGCCAGTGGCCGATTCGCCGCTGGAGTAACTGATCATCGCGACGCGCGGGGTGATGCCGAATGCTGCGGCCGAGTCGGCGCTTTGCAGGGCGATCTCTGCCAGTTCGGTGGCGCTCGGGTGCGGGTTCATCACGCAGTCGCCGTAGACCAGCACTTCCTCCGGGAACAGCATGAAGAACACCGACGACACCAGCGTGCAGCCCGGCGCGGTCTTGATCAGTTGCAGGGCCGGACGGATGGTATTGGCGGTGGTGTTGATCACGCCGGAAACCAGGCCGTCGACTTCATCCAGAGCGAGCATCATGGTGCCGATCACCACGGTGTCTTCCAGTTGCTGCTCGGCCATTGGGGCGTTGAGGCTTTTGGTCTTGCGCAGGGCAACCATCGGCTCGACGTAGCGCTCGCGGATCAGATCCGGATCGAGAATCTCCAGCCCCGGTGGCAATACGATGCCTTGGGCGCGGGCGACCGCTTCGACGTCTTCGGGTTTGGCCAGCAACACACAACGGGCTATCCCGCGTTCCTGACAAATCGCCGCCGCCTGCACGGTGAATGGCTCGCTGCCTTCAGGCAGGACGATGCGTTTGTTGGCGGCCTGGGCGCGCTGAATCAGTTGATAACGGAACACCGCCGGCGACAGGCGCATCTCGCGCGGTGTACCGCAGCGCTGGTGCAGCCAGTTGGCGTCGAGGTGGCTGGCGACGAAATCGGTGATGATCTCCGCTCGCTCGCGGTCATCGATCGGGATTTCCTTGTTCAAGCCGTTGAGCAGGTTGGCGGTGTCGTAGGAGCCCGTGCTCACCGACAACACCGGCAGTCCGGCCTGCAAGGCGCCACGGCACAAATCCATGATGCGCGGATCGGGCAGGGTGTCGCTGGTCAGCAACAGGCCGGCCAGCGGCACGCCGTTGATCGCCGCGAGGCTGACCGCAAGGATGATGTCGTCACGATCCCCCGGCGTCACCACCAGCACACCGGGCTTGAGCAGCTCGACGGTGTTGCGCATGGTGCGTGCGCAAATGATGATTTTGGTCATCCGGCGGGTTTCATAGTCGCCGGCGTTGAGCACTTGTGCGCCCATCAGATCGGCGACGTCGCGGGTCCGCGGCGCATTGAGTTCAGGCTGGAACGGGATGCAGCCGAGCAGACGGAAATCACCGCTGCGCAGCAACGGCGAGTGCTCCTTCAGACGTGCGGCAAACGCTTCCATGCTCTCGTCGGTCTTGACCTTGTTGAGGATCACACCGAGGACTTTCGGGTCCTTCGGACCCCCGAACAATTGCGCCTGCAATTCGACGCGGCCGGAGAGTTCGGCGAGCACTTCGTTTTCCGGCGCCGAGACCAGAATCACTTCGGCATCCAGACTTTTCGCCAGATGCAGATTGACCCGTGCGGCGTAACTGGCGCTGCGGGTCGGCACCATGCCTTCAACCACCAGCACGTCTTTGCCGACGGCTGCTTGCTGATACAGGGTGATGATTTCTTCGAGCAGCTCATCGAGCTGGCCATCGCCCAGCATCCGCTCGACATGGGCCAGACCCAGCGGCTGTGGTGGTTTCAGGCCGTGGGTGCGCGCCATCAGTTCGGTGGAGCGCTCAGGGCCGGTGTCGCCCGGATGCGGTTGGGCGATCGGTTTGAAGAAACCGACTTTCAGCCCGGCCCGCTCCAGCGTACGCACCAGCCCGAGGCTGATGGAGGTCAGACCCACACCAAAATCGGTGGGTGCGATAAAAAAAGTTTGCATGCGAATTCTCTAAGGGTGCATGGCAATGGTGGCGATCTATACGTGACTGCCTACCGAAATTCAGTCGCCAAGGTTATCGCTAACCGAGCCTTGAGCGCACCAACCGCAGGCAAAGGGTTGGCCTATTTTTTCAATACGTTGCGCCGGGTCCAGCACCCACGCGCGCGATTGCCACGGTGGCTGGTGACGCAGGTGCTGAGTGTGGCCACAGGAAAGCTCGGCCACCCAGTGACCGTCCTCGTCCTGATGGAAGCCGGTAATCGTCGAATCCCGTTTGTCCGGGTTGTGTTCGCTTTCGCGCGTTTGCTTCGCTAAACTTGGTCTTTCTATATTCTTCTGCAAAAGGTCTCGCCCCATGCTGATCGCCGCCAATAAGGCTGTCTCCATCGACTATACCCTGACCAACGACGCTGGTGAGGTCATCGACAGCTCCGCCGGCGGCGCTCCGCTGGTCTACCTGCAAGGCGCAGGCAACATCATCCCGGGCCTGGAAAAAGCCCTGGATGGCAAAGCTGTTGGTGACGAACTGGAAGTTTCCGTTGAACCGGAAGACGCTTACGGCGAATACGCTGCCGAACTGGTCAGCACCCTGAGCCGCAGCATGTTCGAAGGCGTTGACGAGCTGGAAGTTGGCATGCAGTTCCACGCTTCGGCGCCGGACGGCCAGATGCAAATCGTCACCATCCGTGACCTGGACGGCGACGACGTCACTGTCGACGGCAACCACCCATTGGCCGGTCAGCGCCTGAACTTCAAAGTGAAGATCGTTGCTATCCGTGATGCCAGCCAGGAAGAAGTCGCTCATGGTCACGTCCATGGCGAAGGTGGCCATCAGCACTGATTTTCTGCGCTAAGCTTCGAGTACTGGAGAGGCGCCTGCGGGCGCCTTTTTTAGTCCGCGGCTGTCCTTGGTGGTCTCGCCAAGTGGCTGTTTCGAGTAGAACACGGGAATCTGGAGTTCGTCATGAGTGCTTTTCACGATCTTAAGTTGACAGCCCTGGATGGTCAGGAGCTACCGCTGGCGCCCTTCAAGGGCCAAGTCGTGCTGGTGGTCAACGTCGCCTCCAAATGCGGGTTGACCCCTCAGTACGCGGCGCTGGAAAACCTCTATCAGCAATTCAAGGGTAAAGGCTTCAGTGTATTGGGCCTGCCGTGCAACCAGTTTGCCGGTCAGGAGCCAGGCACCGAACAGGAAATCCAGGATTTCTGCAGCCTCAACTATGGCGTGACGTTCCCTTTGTCGAGCAAGCTCGAAGTCAATGGTCACGAGCGTCATCAGCTCTATCGGCTGCTGGCGGGCGAGGGCGCGGAGTTTCCTGGTGACATCACCTGGAATTTCGAGAAGTTCCTGCTTGGCAAGGACGGTCGCGTGCTGGCCCGGTTCTCGCCGCGCACGGCGCCGGATGATCCGACCGTGATTGCTGCAATCGAGAAAGCGCTGGGCTAAAACCATCAAGATCAAGAGATCGTCCGATCGCGGCCCGAGCCTTCGGCAGCTCCTACAGGGGACTGCTGGGGCTGCGATCTTTTCGTTTCTATGCCTTAATCATTCAGATCAATAGTGCTGTTCAAGGCGCTTGCCGATCAATATTATCGCCGTCATAAAGTCATTCCCTGCGGAGTCTTCCCATGCCGGTTCAAGCCCTGTTCAAACCGTTCCACCTCGGCACTCTCGAACTGCCGACCCGTGTAGTCATGGCACCGATGACCCGTTCGTTTTCTCCGGGTGGCGTGCCGAACTCCAAAGTCATCGAGTATTACCGTCGTCGCGCTGCTGCTGGCGTCGGCCTGATCATCACTGAAGGCACCACCGTCGGCCATATTGCGTCCAACGGTTACCCGAATGTGCCGCAGTTCTTTGGTGAAGCACCCTTGGCCGGTTGGAAAAAAGTCGTCGACGCGGTACATGCCGAGGGCGGCAAGATCGTTCCGCAGCTGTGGCACGTCGGTAGCGTGCGCCGCATCGGCACCGAACCGGACGCCAGCGTGCCGGGTTATGGTCCGTCGGAAAAACTCAAGGACGGTCAGGTCGTAGTGCACGGCATGACCAAGCAGGACATCCAGGACGTGATCGGCGCCTTCGCCCAAGCGGCCAAGGATGCCCAAAGCATCGGCATGGACGGCGTGGAAATCCACGGCGCCCATGGTTATCTGGTCGACCAGTTCTTCTGGGAAGGCAGCAACCAGCGCACTGACGAATACGGCGGCAGTCTGGCCAACCGTTCGCGCTTTGCCATCGAGCTGATTCAGGCTGTGCGTGCAGCCGTCGGCGAGGGTTTCCCGATCATCTTCCGTTTCTCGCAATGGAAACAGCAGGATTACACCGCACGGCTGGTGCAAACCCCGGAAGCCTTGGGTGAATTCCTCAAGCCGCTGTCCGACGCTGGCGTGGACATTTTCCATTGCTCGACGCGGCGTTTCTGGGAGCCGGAATTCGACGGCTCCGAGCTGAACCTGGCTGGCTGGACGCGTAAGCTGACCGGCAAACCGACCATCACTGTCGGCAGCGTAGGCCTGGATGGCGAGTTCCTGCAGTTCATGGTCAACACCGACAAGGTCGCAGAGCCGGCCAGTCTGGAGAACCTGCTCGAGCGTCTGAACAAAGAGGAATTCGATCTGGTCGCGGTGGGGCGCGCACTGCTGGTCGATCCGGATTGGGCACTGAAAGTGCGCGAAGGGCGTGAGCAGGACATTCTGCCGTTCAGCCGTGAAGCGTTGATGACGCTGGTTTAAGCGGCGCCATTACTGACCCCTTCGCGAGCAGGCTCGCTCCCACAGGTTTCGCCGGTATTCACAAATCCTGTGTTCACTGGAGATCCCTTGTGGGAGCGAGCCTGCTCGCGAAGGTGGCTTCAAGACCAGTAAAAATCTATGGCAATGTCTGTGCATTAGGGACAACCTGCTCCCCGACGCACGCCCCGCGCAAATGCCCTTCAAACTGCTCGATAATCGCCGCCCACCCCTGGCGACTCGCATGCTGGCGAGCATTCAGGCGCACGCAGCGCAACGTTTCATACTTCTCCAGCAACCACGCCGCCGCATCGCAAAACGCCTCTTCATCGCCCGGCATCGCCAGCACGCCGCTGTAGCCGTGGCGAATATGCTGCGCCGCCGCTGCCTGATCGTAGGCCACCACGCCAAGCCCTGACGCCAGCGCTTCGAGCACGACATTGCCAAAGGTTTCGGTCAGGCTCGGAAACAGAAACACATCGCCGGACGCATAGTGCGCGGCCAACGCTTCACCGCGCTGCGACCCGCAGAAAATCGCCTCGGGCAGATCTTTCTCCAGCGCCATGCGTTGCGGCCCGTCACCGACCACGATCAGCTTCAGAGTGCGCTGTGGATAAGTGTCGCGCAGCTTTTCAAAGCAGCGTTTGAGCAAACCAAGGTTTTTCTCTGGCGCGAGCCTTCCTACGTGAATCACCGCAATATCGCGCTCGCCCAGTCCCCATTGCTCACGCAGGGCGTTCAGGCGTTTGGCCGGGTGAAACAACTGGCTGTCCACACCGCGGGACAGCAACGCCAGTCGCTCGAAATGCCGTCGCTCCAGTTCAAGTCGCTGACTGATACTCGGCACCAGTGTCAGCGCCGAACGGTTGTGGAACCAGCGCAAATAATGCGTCAGGAGCCGCGTCAGCAAGCCGAGGCCGTACTGGCTGGTGTATTGCTGGAAATTGGTATGGAAGCCACTGACCACCGAAATCCCCAGACGCCGCGCCGCTCGCAACGCCGACAGACCGAGCGGGCCTTCAGTGGCGATGTACAGCACGTCCGGACGCTGGTGCTTCCAGCGCCGCAGCAACTTGTGCATCGACGACTGGCCCCATTGCAATCCTGGATAGCCCGGCAGCGGCCAGCCCCGGCACAGGAGCAAGCCATCGTCTTCAGTACGCTGCGGATCGTCGGCCTGACGTGGGCGTATCAGGTCGACACGATGTCCACGCGCGCGCAGTCCATCGCACAAGCGGCCAAGGGTATTGGCCACGCCGTTGATTTCCGGTGGGAAGGTTTCGCTGATCAGAGTGATATATAGAGCTGTCGTCATGACCTCAGTGTCGGCTGAGGCCATGTCGTGCTTGTGACGTTCGGATGATGGATTTGTGACGGGCTGTTTTTGAGCGCCTCAGCGCTGAGTCACCAGATTCTCGGCACCGCGCTCACGCACCCAAAACAGCGTCGCCCCGGCCACCGCGGCCGGCATCATCAGGATGTTGACCACCGGAATCAGCAGCACCAGATACACGATCCCGCCGAAGCTCATGCTCTGCCAGCGCTTCTCGCGCAGCCAGGCGAGCATCTCGTTCCAGCCCAGTTTGTGGTTGTCCGCCGGGTAGTCGATGTACTGGATCGCCATCATCCACACGCCGAACAACAGCCACAGCGGCGCGGCGATGATGTTCACCACGGGGATGAACGAGAGAATGAACAGGCCGAGCGCCCGAGGCAGGAAGTAGCCGAGTTTGCGCATTTCCCGGGCCAGGGTACGCGGGACCATGGCGACCAGCTCACCCCAGCTGAAGGCCGGGAAGTCGTCGGTGCCACGCACCACCACTTCGACTTTTTCCGCGAGGAAACCGTTGAACGGCGCAGCAATGATATTGGCCAGCATGGTGAACGTGAAAAACACCATCAACGCCACCAGCACCACGAACAGCGGCCACAGGATGTAACTGAGGAAACTCAGCCACTCGGGCAGCGATGGCATCAGCGTGTCGACCCACAGGCTGAACTGGTGGCCGGCCAGATAGATCAATCCGACGAACAGCACAAGGTTGATCGCCAGCGGCAGCAACACGAACAGGCGCAGGCCGGGACTGAGAACCAGTTTGAGGCCTTCACGCAGGTATTGCGGGCCAGACAGAACAGGGGCGGGCATAGGGTGCTCCGAGCAAGGGAAAACGCGCCGACCTTACCGACTTTGCACCACGTGCGAAAGCGCGGCAGAGCGATCGACATTCACTGTAACAAAGACGTCCATCTCGTCAGTGTCTCGGCATAGAGACCACCTATGAGCTGGATTGTTAAACCGTATTTCCTTAATCTTGCCCCCCTCGATACGCTGCACCCAACTTTTTACAGGACTGTCGAGCTAATGCCTTCCCCAAGGTTATCCACAGTCCTTTTTTATTCCGCCGGCAGTCCGGCGTCCGCGCCAGCTGTATTGGCCGGTCAACAGGAGCAGATTCATGTCTGAAGTCCGTCATTCGCGAGTGATCATTCTCGGTTCCGGCCCTGCCGGTTACAGCGCTGCGGTGTATGCCGCGCGTGCCAACCTCAAGCCACTGCTGATCACCGGCATGCAGGCTGGCGGTCAACTGACCACCACCACCGAAGTCGACAACTGGCCGGGTGACGTCCACGGTCTGACCGGTCCGGTGCTGATGGAGCGTATGCGCGAGCACGCCGAGCGTTTTGAAACCGAGATCGTTTTCGATCACATCAACGCCGTCGACTTCGCTTCCAAGCCTTACAGCCTGACCGGCGACAGCGCGACCTACACCTGCGACGCCCTGATCATCGCCACCGGTGCCAGCGCTCGTTACCTGGGCCTGCCGTCGGAAGAAGCGTTCATGGGCAAAGGCGTTTCGGCCTGCGCGACCTGCGACGGTTTCTTCTACCGCAACAAACCGGTTGCAGTGGTTGGCGGCGGTAACACCGCTGTTGAAGAGGCCCTGTACCTGGCCAACATCGCCAGCACCGTGACCCTGATCCACCGTCGCGAAACGTTCCGCGCCGAGAAGATCCTGATCGACAAGCTCAACGCTCGCGTGGCTGAAGGCAAGATCATCCTCAAGCTCAACGCCACCCTCGACGAAGTGTTGGGCGACAACATGGGCGTGACCGGTGCACGTCTGAAGAACAACGACGGCAGCTTCGACGAAATCACTGTCGACGGCGTGTTCATCGCCATTGGCCACACTCCGAACACCTCGCTGTTCGAAGGCCAGTTGACCTTGAAAGACGGTTATCTGGTAGTGCAGGGCGGCCGCGACGGCAACGCTACTGCGACCAGCGTAGAAGGCATCTTCGCCGCCGGCGACGTGGCCGACCATGTTTACCGTCAGGCCATCACCTCGGCCGGCGCCGGTTGCATGGCGGCACTGGATACCGAGCGTTACCTGGACGGTCTGCAGAACGCTTCGTTCTAAATCGCAGACATAAAAAAACCGGCCGATTGGCCGGTTTTTTTGTGCTCGGGTTTCAGGTTCAACACAGTTCCAATGTGGGAGCGAGCCTGCTCGCGAATGCGCTGTTTCAGTCGACATCAATGTCGAATGTCAGTCCGTATTCGCGAGCAGGCTCGCTCCCACAGGAATTGGGTTTGCAGCTGAAGTTAGCGGCGGGTCAGGGGCTGGGCGGTGAATTTCACGCCGCCCAGGCCATGCTGGATCAACGCCCGAATATTGCCGTGATCACTGCCCTCAGGCGTGGCCACTACCGAGCGGTAATGCTCGCCGAACGCCAGCAGCGCTTCTTCGTCACTCAAGCCTTCCAGCAGCGCCAGACCCAGAGTCTTGCACGAGCCTTCGTTCTGCCCGGCGGCGTTTTCCACGCCACCGTTGTTGAACGCCTGAGGCTGGTAGTCATAGCCCGCGGCAATGAAGGCCAGGGTGTCGGCGAAAGCGTGTTCGCCGCTCTTGAGGCTGGCGCGCAGGGTGTTCAGGTCACTCATGGGTTTTTCCTTTGGCGAACGCCGCTTGTTGCTCAGCGCTGGCTTCTTGCTGAAATTGGGCTTTCCACTCGGCGTACGGCATGCCGTAAACCACTTCGCGGGCGTCGTCGAGGCTGACCTCGATCTGGCGCTCGTCGGCTTCGGCCTTGTACCACTTCGACAGGCAGTTGCGGCAGAACCCGGCGAGGTTCATCAGGTCGATGTTCTGTACGTCCTTGCGGCTGTCCAGGTGCGCAACCAGTCGGCGGAAGGCGGCGGCTTCGAGTTCGAGGCGTTGTTGCTCGTTCATGGGAGTCTCTGCGAGACAGCTTCAAGCGGCAAGCTTCAAGCTGCAAGATTGGATCGGGTCGGGTCGGCTGTTAGCTTACCGCTTGAAGCTTGAAGCTTGAAGCTTGAAACTTGAAGCTCAGCGGCTTGCCGCGAGCGTGATTGACACCGACTCGGCAAATCGTAGCGCGTGCGGCTTGTCGACTTCGACTTCGGCGTACAGCACCGATGCGTTGGTCATCACCAGATCGAGCAATTCCTGGGTCAGGCGCTCGAGCAGGGCAAAACGATTGCCCTCGACGTGGGCGATGATTGCCTTGGTGATGGTGCGGTAATTGAGCGCGTGGTCGATGTCATTGTCACGCACCGCTTCTTGCGCGGCGTAAAGGATGGTCAGGTTGATCAGCACATCCTGCTTGTTGAGGATTTCGTCCTCGTTGATCCCGATAAAGGTACGCAAGCGCAGATCCTTGACCCGGATACGCGCCATTCCCGGCTGAAGTTGTGGCATTTACTTGCTCCGTCCAATCAATTGCAGGAACTCCTGACGGGTGTTGCTCGAGTCGCGGAAGGCGCCGAGCATGACCGAGGTGTTCATGGTCGAATTCTGTTTTTCGACACCGCGCATCATCATGCACATGTGTCTGGCCTCGATGACCACCGCAACACCGGCGGCATCGGTAACCTGTTGCACCGCATCGGCAATTTGCCGGGTGAGGTTTTCCTGAATTTGCAGGCGTCTGGCGAACATGTCCACCAGTCGCGCGATCTTCGACAGCCCCAGCACTTTGCCAGTGGGAATATAAGCCACATGGGCCTTGCCGATGAAGGGCAGCAGGTGATGTTCGCATAATGAATACAACTCGATGTCGGCGACGATGATCATCTCGTCGCTGTCAGAGGCAAACAGCGCGCCATTGACGATCGTGTCCACGCTCTGCTCGTAGCCGTGACACAGGTATTGCATGGCCTTGGCCGCCCGCGCCGGCGTATCGAGCAATCCTTCACGGTCGGGATCTTCACCGAGGCCAATGAGGATTTCACGGTAGTTCTCGGGCAGGGAGCGGGTCATCGAACATCCTCGCGGGACAGCGTTATTTGACGTGCCTTCCGCCATTGACGGTCAGGGTCGTGCCGGTGACGTAAGGGTTGTCGAGCAGGTAGCGCAGGCTCTGGTAGATCACTTCGCTGCCGGGTTCGATGCCCAGCGCGGATTTGGCCAAGGCCTTGGCGCGGTACGCCGCGTCGTCGTCGGGATTGAACAATAGCAGGGCCGGCGCAATGCCGTTGACCTTGATCGCCGGCGCATAACGGGCGGCGAACGACAGGGTCAGGCTGTCGAGCCCGGCTTTGCTGGCGCAATAGGCGATGTGTTTGCTGCTGCCTTTGCGGGTGACATCGTCGCTGATGTGGATGATGTCGGCGGGTGTCGACTGCTTGAGCAGGTCGGCGCAGTGCAGGTTGATCAGATAGGGCGCGAGCATGTGGATGTTGACCATGCGGTTGAACGCTTCGGCTTCGCTGCCCGGGGTTTCCGCGAGCCAGTCGGAGGCGTTATGCACGATTGCCCGCAGGCTGTCGGTGTGGGTGTGCAGTTCGGCGATGAACGCGAGGATGCCTGCTTCGCTGGAGAAATCCGCGAATACCCCGATGGCGCCCAGATCACGCAACGTTTGCACCCCGGGACGATCGCTGCGGTAGGTGAAAATGATGCTGTAGCCGTCTTCGAGCAAACGCTGCGCGCAGTGCAGACCGACGCGTTGGCCGGCGCCAGTGATCAGGATCGGGGCGGAGGTTGTAGTCATGAACGGCTCGCGTCGCGGTGGGTGCAAAAACTATAACAGCGGCGGGCCTGAAAAGATCGCAGCCTTCGCCAGCTCCTGCACTGCGTCAATGTTGCAGCTGTGCAGGAGCACTCGAGTGCAACGAGGCTGCGATCTTTTAGCGGTTCTGCGCGGACGGCGTAACCGGCAGCGGACGCGCTGGCGTGCTGTTTAACCAGTTCGCCAGCAACCGCGTCGACAACGGGATAAAGAAATAAACCATCAGCGGCGTCAGGCACGCCGTGCTGATCAACACTTTCGGCAAAAGGCTCATGTCAGCGAGCAACGGGCCCACGACAAAATTGAACAACAGCGACACCGGGAAGAATGCCAGCCAGATCGCAATCGCCTGTTTCCAGCGCGGCGGGCGCTGGCCGACTACGCTTGTACCGAACCAGCCTTCGATGCCACTGACACGATGCTCTTTGGGGTGGGCAAACAGATCGCTGCCACGATCCAGCCAGGCGGTACGCGAGGCCGAATGCTCCCAGGCATGCAAAGTCTGTTCATCGACAAAACGGAAGATAATCTGGAATTCGTTATCGCCAGGCGGCGGTGCGAGCACGCCGGAGCCCAGATAACCGGGGAAATCGGTGGCCAGTTGTTCGCCTTCGCGCAGCCAGGCGATCAGATCCTGATAGCGGCCATCGGCGACGCGACGCGCAACCATCAGCGTGACGGGGGAAGTAGACATTGTGTATCTCCGTATCTCGATTGCGTCACTCCGGGTAGGAGTTTCGCCTGACGCAAGGCCGGGGTGGAGGCCTGCGCTTTTCAGCAAGCAAGGATTATTCCTGATTTTCGTGTTTAAACCAGAGACTTTCGTCGCATATCTCCACTTGAACGCAAACAGGGCATCAGAGGTAGAATGGGATCCAATTCACAAGACCGGAAGTTGGCCAAATGCCTGTGATGACAGACGCGCACGCTGATTCTCAGACATCTGCTGCGCTTGAGTGCGAGGACCTTTTCCCTATCCGCGAAGTCGCGAAGGTGACAGGGGTCAATCCGGTCACCCTGCGCGCTTGGGAACGTCGCTATGGCTTGATCCAGCCGGTGCGCACCGACAGTGGGCATCGGCTGTATTCGATGACCGAAATCGAGCGTGTTCGCAGCATCGTCGACTGGATTGATCGCGGTGTGGCGGTCAGCAAGATCGGCAAGATCCTCGCCAAGACCGAACCGCTGAAAGTCCTCGCGCACATCATTCCCGATGAACTGGTGCAAGCCGACTATCTGCAATGGCAGGTGCAACTCCAGCAGGCGATCAGCTCTTTCGATGATCAGCTACTGGACCAGGTCTACGGTCAGATCTTTTCTTCTTATGCGTTGCCCGTTGTATTTCAAGACATCCTGATGCCGTTGTGGCTGCAATTGTTGCAGCGTCAGGATGCCTTCGGGCAGACCAGCGAATGGCTGTTCTTTGACGGATTTCTTCGGGCGCGTGTGTTGCATCGGATCATCACCCTGCGTGGCTCGCAACCGCGACGGGTGATCGTCAGTGCACTGGCCGGGCAATGCCGGGAGCTTGAGTTGCTGGTGGCGGCGTTGTTTCTGAGTGGCAATGACTCGGGCGTTCGGGTGTTGACCACCGGCCAGCCGCTCGATGAGCTGACCCTCATTTGCGAAAAGACCAAACCTGACGCACTGGTGCTGTTTTCCAATCACGCCCCGAGTGCCGATTTGCCCCGGCGTCTGAATCGACTCGCCTTGAGTCTTGATTGTCAGCTGATGCTCGCTGGCGATGCGTCTGATCTGGCGCAAGAGAGCCTGGCCGGAACATCAGTGGCGTGCCTGGGTAATGAAGGGGCGAACATGCGTCAGCGCATGACTCAGTTTCTGGCGGGGAAGCTTGATACCTGAGAATCAGGTGTGCAGGGCAGGGTGTGTCAGACGATGTTGCTGCAGGATGAATTGTCGAAGACGCTCGGTTTCGTCGCTGTCTGTCTGGCTGAGCTCGTAGGCGTAGAAACCACTTTCGGTTTCGCGCTCGAAACTGCCGCGCAATGCGATCCGCTCATAACCCGAAGGGCTGAACCAAAGAGCGAAGTGCTTGGGCGGTTTGGTCTTGTTGCGCACTTCCAGCAGTACGCCTTTGTGTGAAACCTCGTGAACCCACAGCGTGCCCGCCTGGCCTTTGGCATTCTCCAGCGCCACTGGCTCTTCAAGTGCCAGCCGCCACGGACGAACCATCGGGCCATCTTCGTAGATGCTTGGCACACCGAGACGCAGGTGCAGCGCATGAAATTCGTCTTCCACCAGATGCAGCGGAAACGTCATTTGCTGGTTTTCGAAGTTGGCCTGAATAGTCACTTGTTCGTGAGCGGCCAGACGTGTGAGCAAATCACGGATTTGCGAACCGCCGTTAACCAGCAGGCTCGACGTCGCATCCCGCACATTGAGCTGCGGGTTGTGCTGCATGGTCTGGATAAAATCCAGCTCATCCTGGGTCAGGAGTGCGTCGCGTTGCATGGCTAACTCGAAAGGAATAGTTACAAAGTCATTGGTGATTGTAGTTAATGACAACAAGTTCGATGGTTTGTTTTAACCGTTTGTCGCTTTCAAAGCGGCGATTTCCGCTTCCAGGGCAGCGACCTTGGCTTCCAGCTGCGCGACACGTTGCTGAGCCTTGACCTGAATCGTCACATCCTTTTGCACGCCGATAAAGTACGTCTGCCCGTCATCGGCATTTTTTACCGTTGAAAGCGACAATTCACTCCAGAACGGCGTGCCGTCCTTGCGGTAGTTACGCAACACCTCCCGGCACGAGCCGTTGGTACGCAATGCTTCGCGGATGAATTTCAGGCTCTCCTGGTCACGGTCTCCGGCCTGCAGAAAACGGCAGTCCTGGTAGAGGGTTTCTTCGCTGGTGTAACCGGTCAGGCGTTCGAAGGCCGGGTTGACGTAAATCAGGATGTTGTCCCGTTCGCCCTCCCTTTCCGCGACCGAAATTCCGTCGTTCGATGCGTTGATCATCATTTGCAGCAAACTGGCGCTGATCATCCGTGATTCCCCTCAGAGCTGTCAGTGGCACGCATTCTAGAAGATCGGCGATGCCTGTCCATAGGCCATCAGCGCTCATTGAGAGCGAATCGCAACTTCACGGCTGAGGCTGTTACTATCGCCGTTCTTTTTTTCAGCTTCAGGATCAGATTGATGAAAGTCGCCATCCTCTCCGGTTCGGTCTACGGCACCGCCGAAGAAGTCGCCCGCCACGCCCAGAACCTGCTGAAAGCCGCTGGCTTTGAAACCTTCTACAGCTCGCGCGCCAGTCTGGCCGAGGTTCAGGCTTTCGCGCCTGAAGCGTTTCTCGCCGTGACCTCGACCACCGGCATGGGCGAGTTGCCGGACAACCTGCAACCGTTGTATTCGATGATCCGCGATCAATTGCCGGCCGCCTGGCGTGGTTTGCCCGGTGCGGTGATTGCGTTGGGCGATGCGAGTTACGGCGACACCTTCTGCGGTGGCGGTGAGCAAATGCGCGAACTGTTTTTCAGCGAGCTCGGCCTGCGTGAAGTGCAAGACATGCTGCGCCTCGATGCCAGCGAAAGCGTCACCCCGGAAACCGACGCCGAGCCGTGGCTGGCGGATCTGATCGGCGCGCTCAAGGGCTGATCGCCCGCTCGCGCAGCAGCGCCAGCCAGGCTTGCGCGGCCTTCGACAGATAGGCGCCGTGGCGCCAGATGAAAGCGATGTCCCAGCGCAAATAATCCGGCGCTCGCAAGGCCAGGCGTACGACGCCTGGTCGCACCAGACCGCGCGCCACGACGCTGGGCAACAGCACCACGCCTTGCCCGGCGGCGACCAGCGCCGCGAGAAAATCCGCCTGACCACTGCGCCCGCCTTCCTTGGGCGTAAAGCCCATTTGCTGACACGCCTGGAGCAAGCGGTCATTGAGCACGAAGCTGCGTTGATACAGCAGGAACGGCGTGTCGGCCAACTCCTCCAGCCCGATCTCGCCCCGATTCGCCAGTGGATGATCCACCGGCAGCAGGGCGTCGAGTTTTTCGTCACAAAACGGCTGACAGTCGAACTGCGCATCCTTCGGCATCAGGCTGCCGCCCAACTCCAGTTCGCCACTCAACACCGCTTGCTCGATGTTGCGACTGCCGCCCTCAAGCAACTGAATGCTGATGTTCGGATAGCGCCGTCGGTATTCGGCGAATGCTCCGGCGAACAGCGCATCGCTGCCCAGCAACGGCAAACCGAGGCGCAGTTCCCCACGCGCCAGCTGACTCAGGTCATCCAGTTCGCTGAGCAACTCATTACGCAGACGCAGCATGCCTTCGGCGCGTTGCAATACCACGCTGCCGGCGGCCGTCAGGCGCAGTTGTGAGCCAAGGCGCTCAAGCAATGGCGTGCCAATGCTTTGCTCCAGTTGTGCGACCTGTTTGCTCACAGCCGACTGGCTGATGTGCAAGGTTTTTGCGGCTTGAGTGAAGCCGCCCTGATGCATGACTTCGACAAAACTGCGCAGCTGTTTGAATTCCATAAGCGGATTCCATTTTGGAATGGTTGTGAGTCTAACAATTCGCTTTAGGGATGGTAGAGCGCTTCGTAAAATGAGCCTCTGTAAGGAGCTGATCATGAACACCGCTACCCTCAAATACCTTTCCCGTCTGGTGACCGAACTCGCCGTGCTGCTCGGTCTTTACCTGCTCGGCTGTCAGCTGGCGGTATGGCTGGCCTGGCCCATTCCCGGGGGTGTTATCGGCATGGTGCTGTTGCTGCTCGCTTTCGCTTTCGGTTGGGTCAAACCGGCGGCATTGCAATTGGGCGCTGGCTTGCTGATGGCCGAGATGTTGCTGTTCTTCATTCCTGCGCTGATGAGTCTGCTCGATTACGGCACTTTGCTGCGCAATGACGGCTGGCGGATCCTGCTGGTCATTGCTGCCAGCACGTTGATGGTGATGCTGGTGACCGCGTTCACCGTGGAACTGGCCGTGCGCATGAGGCGTTCCCATGAAACTTGAACTGATGCCGATGTTCTGGCTGGCCTTCACGTTGTTGGCTTACCTGTTCAGCCGCTGGATTTATCGCCGCACCGGGCGTTATCTGTTGTCGCCGCTGATTCTGGTGCCGGCGCTGCTGCTGGCGCTCGCCGTGCCGCTGCACACCGCTTACGCCGAATATTCGAGCAACACCCACTGGCTGATGCTGGTGCTCGGTCCTGTTACCGTCGCCTTCGCCGTGCCGATCTGGCAGCAGCGGCGCTTGTTGATGCGGCACTGGTCGGCGTTGCTGCTGGGCATGCTGGCCGGCAGTGCTGCGTCGATCGCGACTTCGTTCGGCCTGGCCAAGGCGCTGGCGCTCGACAGTTCGGTGACGATGTCACTGGTGCCGCGCTCGATTACCACGCCGTTTGCTATGCCTATGGCCCAGGATCTGGGGGGCGTGCCGGAACTGACCGCGGTGTTCGTGATGTTCACTGGCGTGTTTGGCGCGATGCTCGGTGGCGTGTTGCTGAAGTGGCTGCCGTTGCGCAGTGCCTTGGCGCGCGGCGCGCTGTTTGGTGTCGGTGCGCACGGCGCCGGTGTCAGCCGGGCCCATGAAGTGGGTGGCGAAGAAGGCTCCGTGGCGGGCCTGGTGATGGTCTTGACCGGCTTGCTTAATTTATTCGCCGCACCTTTGTTGGCGTCGTTGCTTTGACATGGATCCAAGGAGTTTGCATGGCTGACCCGTTCAGTCATCAAGCTGGCTGGCAATGCAACTACGCGATCGACTGCGCCGACTAGACTGCTGACACGAGCAGAACAATAAGAACGCAGAGGTGCACACAGTGAGCGTAGCCCCCGTCCAGTCGTCCCTTAATGTCAAAGAGCAGGTCAGCGCCGCCGAGTGGCAGACCCGCGTCGATCTCGCCGCTTGCTATCGTCTGGTCGCGTCGCATGGCTGGGACGATCTGATCTTCACGCACATTTCTGCCAAGGTGCCCGGCACCGAAGATTTTCTGATCAATCCGTTCGGCCTGATGTTCCACGAAATCACCGCGTCGAGCCTGGTGAAAGTCGATCAGGCCGGCAACAAACTCATGGACAGCCCATACGAAATCAACCCGGCCGGCTACACCATCCACAGCGCCGTGCATGAAGTGCGGCACGATGTGGTTTGCGTGCTGCATACGCACACTGCTTCGGGCGTGGCGGTGTCGGCGCAAAGGCAAGGCGTGTTGCCGATCAGCCAACAGTCGCTGTTCGTGCTGTCGAGCCTGGCGTATCACGGCTATGAGGGCGTGGCGCTGAACCACGAAGAGAAGGCGCGCTTGCAGGCCGACCTTGGCGAGAACAATTTCCTCATGCTGCATAACCACGGTCTGCTGACCTGTGGCGGCACCATCGCTGATACCTTCCTGATGATGTTCACCTTCCAGCGCGCCTGCGACATTCAGGTGATGGCCCAGACCGGCGGCGCTGAACTGATCGCCATCGAACCGCAGATTCTGGCAGGCGCCAAGGCAATGATCGCCGGCGTGACCAAAAGTGCTCAAGGCATGGGTGGAGCGCTGGCCTGGCCGGCTCTGCTGCGCAAACTCGATAAACACGACCCTGGATATAAACTCTAATGCCTCTTGCCGAGATTCCACTGTGTGTCTGGCGTAAACGCAGCCAGACGTTTGTCTTTCGAGGTCAGACGATCCGTTACTGGATGACGGGGCAGGGTGAGCCGCTGCTGCTGATCCATGGCTTCCCGACCGCCAGTTGGGATTGGCATTACCTGTGGCAACCACTGGCCCAGCGTTATCGAATGATCGCTTGCGACATGCTGGGTTTCGGCGATTCGGCCAAACCGGCCAATCACCGCTACAGCCTGCTTGAGCAGGCCGATCTGCAACAGGCGTTGCTCGCGCATTTGCAGGTCGAACAGCCTGTTCACATCCTCGCTCACGATTATGGCGATAGCGTCGCGCAGGAGCTGCTAGCCCGGCACTACGAAGACAAGATCGAGATTGCCAGTTGCGTGTTCCTCAACGGTGGTTTGTTTCCGGAAACCCATCGTCCGGTACTGATGCAAAAACTGTTGCTCAGCCCATTGGGCTGGATGATCGGCCGTGCCTTTACCCGCGATGCACTGGTGAAAAGCTTTCGCCAGATTTTCGGTCCGCAGACAGGGCCGACCGAGAGCGAGCTGGACGACTTCTGGAGCCTGGTCGACAGCAATCACGGCCCGCGCATCATGCACAAGCTGATTAACTACATCCCCGAACGGCGGGTGCAGCGTGATCGTTGGGTGGCTGCGATGCAGCGCGGCGAAGTGCCGATGCGGGTCATCGATGGTGAATTCGATCCGATTTCGGGTGCGCACATGGTCGAGCGCTACCGGGAGTTGATACCGGATGCCGACACCGTGCTGTTGCCGAATATTGGCCACTATCCGCAGATCGAAGCGCCGGTGCAGGTGCTCAGGCACTACCTGGCGTTTCGTGACCGTTTTGCGCTGCCACCGCGCAAAGTGGCGTGTTCCTGACAGATCTTTTGGTCTTTTAATTGCGCTGCACATCATCCCTCAGCCTTATCGCGCACCATTCAGGCCCAGCCGTGTTTGTTGTGACCGAAAGCCCCGTGCCTGACACTCGGGGTCACTGTCCCTTGGCCTGCTGGAGTTGCCGCGATGAATGAGTCTGTGCGTTTCGAAGATAAAGTCGTGATTGTCACCGGAGCCGGCGGCGGCCTCGGACGGGCGCACGCTTTGCTGTTCGCCAAACAGGGCGCCAAGGTGCTGGTCAACGACCTCGGCGGCTCGACTCAGGGCGAAGGCGCCAACGCTTCTGCGGCTGATCGCGTGGTCGCGGAAATCCGTGAAGCCGGCGGCATCGCCGAAGCCAACCACGACTCGGTTACCGACGGCGACAAACTGGTGCAGAACGCGCTGGATGTTTTCGGCCGCGTCGACGTCGTGGTCAACAACGCCGGGATCCTGCGCGACAAGACCTTCCACAAAATGGACGACGCCGATTGGGATCTGGTCTACCGCGTCCACGTCGAAGGCGCCTACAAAGTCACCCGCGCCGCATGGCCGCACCTGCGCGAGCAAAACTACGGTCGGGTGATCTTTACCGCTTCGACCTCGGGCATCTATGGCAACTTCGGCCAATCCAACTACGGCATGGCCAAGCTCGGTCTATACGGGCTGACCCGCACTTTGGCCATCGAGGGCCGCAAGAACAACATCCTGGTGAACGCCATCGCGCCAACCGGCGGCACGCGCATGACCGAAGGACTGATCCCGCCGCAAGTGTTCGAGCAACTGAAACCGGAACTGGTCAGCCCGTTGGTGGTGTATCTGGCCAGTGAGCAGTGCCAGGAGACTTCCGGATTGTTCGAAGTCGGCGGTGGCTGGATGGGCAAGGTGCGCTGGGAACGCAGCCTCGGTGCCGGGTTCGATCCGCGCGAAGGCTTCTCGCCGGAAGATGTAGCGGCGCACTGGCAGCAGATTTGTGATTTCGAAGGGGCGGCGCATCCGAAGGACAATATTGAGGCGCTAAAGGAAATGATGGCTAATTTGCAGAAGTATTCACTCTGATCGCGATTGCTCTTCGACAGGGCTTGCTCAAGTCCTGTCGCCCCGCACTGCCTCCTCTGCCTGAAAATCGATCGCCCATAAAAAAGGCCGCTGCAAACGCAGCGGCCAAGGTAAGACGTTGGATCAAGGAGCTACAAATCAACGTCAGTGAACACTGGGGCGATAAACCGAATCATCGATTCATCTGAAATCTGTCAACAGTGGCCTGAATTGCTCAGTAGCCAAGGCTGGGGGCTTTCGGCGCATGCCGTGAAAGCCCGCTCAGAATACGGTTTCAGCCCTGTAGGAAAAATACCGATTCCAGACATGCACTGTTACGGGGCATGCAACAGTCTGCAAAGGCTGATGTGCACCATGCGCGGCACTGATGATCCTCTATCCAGCCGATCCATGGTCGATGCAAAGCCGCGTAGTGCATGGGCGTTCATCCTTTCGAGCGACAGCGCGAATACCTCCTTGGTGCGCTTATCGACCCGGTCACGCGGCAGTAGGGTGAGGCCTTCTGTCACTCACTGGGGAAGACGCATGACAACAAAAACAATGCGCGCCATCTTCACACCGCAGGCGCTGGCAGCCGCGGTGGCTCTGGGTTGCTGTGCCCAGGCGCACGCGGTCGCTTTTAATATCGGAGAAATCGAAGGCACGTTCGATTCGTCGTTGTCGGTCGGTGCGAGTTGGGGCATGCGCGATGCCGACAAGTCGCTGGTCGGTACGGTCAACGGTGGGACCGGGCAATCCTCGACCGGTGATGACGGACGCCTGAACTTCAAGAAGGGCGAAACCTTCTCGAAAATAGTCAAAGGCATTCACGACCTCGAACTGAAGTACGGCGATACCGGTGTGTTCGTCCGTGGCAAGTATTGGTATGACTTCGAACTCAAGGACGAAAACCGCGAGTTCAAGCAGATCAGCGACAGTGGCCGCAAGGAAGGCGCCAAATCATCCGGCGCGCAGATTCTCGATGCATTCGTCTATCACAACTATTCCATCGGCGATCTGCCGGGCACGGTGCGCGCCGGTAAACAAGTGGTCAGTTGGGGCGAAAGTACTTTCATCGGCAACTCGATCAACAGCATCAACCCGATCGACGTGTCGGCATTCCGTCGCCCCGGTGCGGAGATCAAGGAAGGCTTGATTCCGGTGAACATGTTGTTCGGCTCCCAGGGCTTGACTGACCAGTTGAGCATCGAAGGCTTCTATCAACTGGAGTGGGACCAGACCGTTGTCGACAACTGCGGCACTTTCTTCGGCGTCGACGTGGTGGCGGACGGCTGCACCAGCGGCTACACCGTCGGCAACCCGGCCATTGCGCCGTTGGTGCCGTTGACCACCGCGTTTGGCCAGGGCATTCAGGTCACCCGCGAAGGCGTGGTCATACCGCGTGGCGGCGACCGCGATGCGCGGGATTCCGGGCAGTGGGGCACGGCACTGCGCTGGCTCGGCGACGACACCGAGTACGGCCTCTATTTCATGAACTACCACAGCCGCACGCCAACAGTCGGCACCACCACGGCAGGGCTTTCGACTCTGGCGGCATTGCCGGGCATGGTCGGCATCGCCAACCAGTTGGCACCCGGCAGCGGTTCGGGCCTGGCGCAAAGTGTGATGCTCGGGCGCGGTGGCTACTACCTCGAATACCCGGAAGACATTCGCCTGTACGGCGCCAGTTTCTCTACCACGCTGCCCACCGGCACCGCATGGACCGGCGAGATCAGCTACCGGCCGAACGCTCCGGTGCAAGTCAGCACCAATGACCTGACGCTGGCATTGCTCAACCCGATCGCCGGCGGCGCAGCTTCGCCAATCGCCACCTCGCCGGGTTCGGACAACACGGGATACCGGCGCAAGGAAGTGACGCAGATCCAGAGCACCCTGACACACTTCTTCGACCAAGTGCTGGGCGCCCAACGCCTGACCCTGGTCGGTGAAGCGGCGGTGGTGCGGGTCGGTGGTCTGGAGTCGCGCAGCAAGCTGCGTTATGGCCGCGATTCGGTGTACGGCCAGTACGGGTTTGGTGGTGACACGGACGGTTTCGTCACCTCGACTTCGTGGGGATATCGCGGCCGCGCCATCCTCGACTACGCCAACGTGATTGGCGGGATCAACCTCAAACCCAACCTGTCGTGGTCGCACGACGTTGCCGGTTACGGCCCCAACGGCCTGTTCAACGAAGGCGCCAAAGCGATCAGCGTCGGCGTCGATGCCGACTACCGCAACACCTACACCGCGAGCCTCAGCTACACCGACTTTTTCGGTGGCGACTACAACGTCCTCGAAGACCGTGACTTCGTCGCTCTGAGCTTCGGCGTGAACTTCTGATCTGCCCGAGAAGGATGAAAGCAATGCGCAAAATGATTCTGCAATGCGGTGTGCTGGCCCTGAGTCTGTTGGCGGCCAACGTGATGGCGGCGGTGTCGCCGGATGAGGCGAACAAACTCGGCACCAGCCTGACCCCGCTCGGCGCCGAGAAGGCCGGCAACGCCGACGGCTCGATCCCGGCATGGACGGGCGGCCTCGCGAAAAACGCCGGAGCGGTAGACAGTAAAGGCTTTCTTGCCGACCCGTTCGCCAATGAAAAACCGCTGTTCACCATCACCGCCGCCAACGTCGATCAGTACAAAAGCAAACTCTCCGAAGGTCAGGTAGCGATGTTCAAACGCTATCCGCAGACTTACAAGATCCCGGTCTATCCGACCCATCGTACCGTCGCCGCACCACCGGAAATCTACGAATCGGCCAAGCGCAGCGCCCTTAACGTCACCACCATCAACGACGGTAACGGCCTGGCCAACTTCACCGGCAATCGCTACTACGCCTTCCCGATTCCGAAGAATGGCGTGGAAGTCTTGTGGAACCACATCACCCGTTATCACGGCGGCAACGTGAAGCGGATCATCACCCAGGTGACGCCGCAAACCAACGGCAGCTACACGCCGATCCGCTTCGAAGAAGAGATCGCCGTGCCGCAACTGATGAAGGATATCGATCCGGAAAAAGCCGCCAACGTGCTGACCTTCTTCAAGCAGTCGGTGACGGCTCCGGCAAGGCTGGCCGGTAACGTGCTGCTGGTGCACGAAACCCTCGATCAGGTGAAGGAACCGCGCCTGGCATGGATTTACAACGCCGGTCAGCGTCGCGTACGTCGCGCCCCGCAAGTGGCCTACGACGGCCCGGGGACCGCCGCCGATGGCCTGCGCACTTCGGACAACTTCGACATGTTCTCCGGTGCGCCGGATCGTTACGACTGGAAACTGGTCGGCAAAAAGGAAATGTACATTCCGTACAACAGCTACAAACTCGACTCGCCGAAGCTCAAGTACGACGACATCGTCAAGGCCGGGCACATCAATCAGGACCTGACGCGTTATGAGCTGCATCGCGTCTGGGAAGTGATCGGCACGGTCAAGGCGAACGAGCGGCACATCTACGCCAAGCGCCACATGTACATCGACGAAGACAGCTGGCAAGTGGCGCTCGCCGATCACTACGACGGTCGCGGACAACTGTGGCGCGTCGCCGAAGGTCACGCTGAGTACTACTACGATCACCAGACTCAGGCCTACACCCTCGAAGCGCTCTACGACATTATTGCCGGCCGCTACATCGCGCTGGGGATGAAGAACGAAGAGAAGCACAGCTATGAATTCGGCTTCGAAGCCAAGGCTGCCGACTACACGCCATCGGCCCTGCGTGCAGAGGGTGTGCGGTAACGGTTCTGATACATCGGCCATAAAAAAGGCGACCGCATGGTCGCCTTTTTTATGGCCGCCAATCAGCGTGCTGAATACTTGTCAACAAGCTGTCGGGAGAGGGCTAGGGTGAGCTCACAACTATAAAAAGGCTCATCCGATGACCGCCATGACAGCTTGTCTGGATCGCCCCGGTTTTCTCCCCAGACTGTCCTCCCATCACCAAAAACGCACGCGATTGAGCGAGCCATTGCTGGAATCGGTGGCACGGGTCAGGCTCATCTGTGCGCCCGCCGGCAGCGGCAAAAGCGCGTTGCTCGCCGAGTGCCTGCTTCAGGCGCCGCCACACTGCGAAGTGTGCTGGCTACCGCTGGCGGGTGCCGCAATGAGGGTCGACGAATTTTGTCTGCGATTGGCACGGGCGTTGGGACTGGCAGACACAACGGAGTCCGGCCTGGTGGCTGCGCTGAGTCGCTGGTCGTTGCCGACTTGGCTGTTTATCGATGACTACTGTCGGCTGCCGGATCCAGCGCTGGATGCGTTGCTCGACCGCTTGCTGACGGTCAGTAGTCCGGCGCTCACCTGGTGGATCGGCACCCGTCGACGGCCGCAATGCAACTGGCCGCGGCTGTTGCTCGACGACGAACTGTACGAATGCGAATCCCCGACACTGGCCCTGACCCCGGACGAAATCGCCCAGGCGCTGCGACATCTGTCGCCCGAGCAGGCTGGCAGTGTTGCTGCACGTATCGTCCAGCGTACCGGCGGTTGGTGCGCCGGGGTGCGCATGGCGCTGCTGCAAAAGTGTGACTGGTCACAAAGTAATCAGCCGCAGCAACGGGTAGATACGCTGCTGGATTATCTGCAACACGAACTCTTCAATAGCCTCACGCCGGAGCTGGCCGAGAACTGGCGGGTGCTCGCGCATTTGCCGCGCTTCAATGCCGAGTTGTGTGAGCATCTGTTCGGCGCCGGGGAGGGCGCACAGTGCCTGCGCACGTTGCAAACACTGGGCTGCTTTATCGAGCCGTGGCACGACTCGGCCGACTGGCTGCAGGTTTTTCCACCGTTGTCGCGGGTGATGCGCGACGAACAATGGCCCGCAGGTCGTTCCTGGCATCGGCGGGCGTGCCAGTGGTTTTCCTGGCGGCAGGATTGGCGTTCGGCCTTCGAGCAAGCCTTGCTCGCCGAAGAACATGAAATCGCCGTCAGCCTGTTGCAGCACTTCAGTTTCGAGCATTTGTTTGAAGAGCAAACCGTGGTCCTGTTACTGCAATTGCATGAGCATCAGGGTGAAGAGTTGACCCTGAGCACGCCGCAGCTGGTCGGTCTGATTACAGCTGCATTGCTCTTCGCCGGTCGTTTTGAACAGGCGGCGCAATGCATCGAGCATTTAGGGCGGTTCATGCCGCAGCCTTCGCCAGCTCATGAGCGGCAATTGATTGCGCGTTGGCAAACGTTGAAAGGCTGGTTACTGCATTTGGAAGGGCGGATGGAGAGCGCTCACGAATACTTTTCGCAAGCGTTGGAGGCACTCGATTTCGATAACTGGATCGCTCGGGTGATGTGTTTGTCAGGGTTGACCCAGCAGGCTTTGTTGCGTGGCGAGCTGGACGTCGCCCATGCCCGTAATCGGCAGGCACTGTGTCTGGCACGGGCGCAAGGCTCGCTGGTTTTCGAAGCTCTGCTGGAGCTTGATCACGGGCAACTGCTCGAACAGCGCGGTGCAGCGCCTCGGGCTGAAAGTCTTTTGGCGGGCGTGCATGATTTACTCGTCCGGCAACCGAACCGCCTGACCCCACTGTTGGGACGGATTGCGCTGCGTCGCGGGCGTCTTGCGCTGAGTCAGGGCCTGGATGTCTTGGCGGCGGATTTTTTCCAGTCCGGGTTGGACGGTTGCGGGCGCAATCATGACAAGCGTGCCCTCTACGGCTATCTGGGGCTGGCGCAACTGGCTGCCAATCAGGCGGATTACGAGAAAGCGTTCGTGTGGCTGCGTGATGCGGAGCGAATGATGCAGCAACGGCAGATTCCGGACACGGTTTATCGCGGCGTGGTGTTGCAAGTCAGCAGTCTTTTCTGGCTGCAGCAGGGCCGTTATGAGCTGGCGTGCGAGGCGATGACACGCCTGTTACGGCACTATCAAGGGGCGGACGCCTTGCAGGCGCCGCCGGCGACACTCGAGTTGATACCCCGCGTCGAGTACTTGTTGATCCTTGCCGAGGTAGGTTCAGGATCGGCTCGCAATCCGATGGGCCGGTTACAGCGTCTGCTCGAAACGGCGCAGCGCTGCAGGATGCTCATTCTGGAAACCGACTTGCATCTGGCGATGGCCGAAGTTGCCTTTTCCCAGGGTGATCAGACTTCGGCGTGCGCCTGCTTACAGCAGGGTCTGGCGCTGGGCCGTCAATATGGGCTGCATCAGGCGTTGCGTGAGCTGCAACTGCGCCACCCGGGGCTGTCGCAAGTACTGGCAAACACGGTTTCGGAGCCGGTCACTGTTGAAGTGGCGAGCGGCAGTGGTTTGCTCAGTCAACGTGAGCTGGAGGTGTTGCGCTTGATTGCCAGGGGCCATTCCAATCAACAGATTGCAGATGAGCTGTTTATTTCCCTGCACACGGTAAAGACTCACGCCAGGCGGATACACGGAAAACTGGGCGTCGAGCGAAGAACCCAGGCTGTAGCCAGTGCCAAGCTGCTGGGGCTTGAGCTGTAGCAAGGGTTATCAAAGAAGCTTTGCAAGAGGACGCGGCGGGCGACAGCAAAACGGTGTTGCTGTAACCCTTCACAACGTCGCTGATCGGCGGATCGACGCAGGCGCCTAGGCGTCAAACCCCATCCGCCAGCTCACGGCCCGCGTCGCCGCCAACAACCGTTGCGCCGCCGGGCCGTTTTCGTCGGCATGGAACAACGAAGTCGGGCCGACGATGGTCAGCACCGCCGCAACTTGTCCGACGGCATTGAACACCGGTGCCGACAAGGCATCCACACCTGGCATCAGCAAGCCGTGGACATGATGCAGGCCGCGCGCGCGGATCTGTTCGCACAACGTCGCGTAGGCTTCTTCGTCCTTCAACGGATGCTCGGCGACGGCGATTTCCCGCTCGCGCAATTCGTCGGTTTCCCGATGCGGCAGGTAGGCGCTGAACACCAGTCCTGTCGAGGAACTGAGCAGCGGCAGCACCGAACCCAATTGCGTGACCACCGTCACTGCACGCACCGCCGGTTCGATGTGCACCACGGTTGCGCCCTGATTGCCCCACACCGCGAGGAAACAGGTTTCGTTGAGTTCGTCGCGCAGTTCCGACAGGGGCAGGGCGGCGACTTTCAGCACGTCCATACTGTTGAGTGCCGCCAGGCCCACGCGCAGGGCTTCGCGGCCCAGACCGTAGTGGTTGGTCGCCGGGTTTTGCTCGGCGAAGCCGCTGGCAATCAACGCCTGCAAGTAGCGGTGAACCTTGCTCGCCGGCATCTGCACGTGTTCGGCCAGGCGCGACAGCGAGGTGGACGGCGACAACTCGGCCAAAGCCTTGAGGATGTCGGTGCCGACCTCGGCGGAGCGGACTTTCTGTTTGCCGTTACTGTCGCTGGTTTTTTCCATGGTGCGGCCGGGTTCCAATACGAATGGGCGTCTTTATAGCTTGACGCTGGATAGCGAGCAAATTACGTTATGCGTAATCGAATTACGATAATAACAACCCCGGCGTGCCGAAACCTCTGAGCCAGAGCGATGGGCCACTGCCGACTCCCTGTTCAGGAGGCTCCATGAACCTCGATTCAACCGCGTCGACGCTGGCTTATCAGTCCGGTTTCGGCAACGAATTCAGCACTGAAGCGTTGCCCGGCGCGCTGCCGGTCGGCCAGAACTCCCCGCAAAAAGCTCCCTACGGCCTGTACACCGAATTGTTTTCCGGCACTGCGTTCACCATGACCCGCAGCGAAGCGCGGCGCACCTGGATGTACCGGATTCAGCCGTCGGCCAATCACCCGGCGTTCGTCAAACTGGAGCGGCAACTGGCCGGTGGGCCTCTGGGTGAAGTAACCCCCAATCGCCTGCGCTGGAATCCGCTGGACATGCCGGCCGAACCGACCGATTTCATCGATGGACTGGTGAGCATGGCGGCCAATTCCGGCGCCGAGAAACCTTCGGGCATCAGCATCTATAACTACGCGGCCAACCGCTCGATGGAGCGGGTGTTTTTCAATGCTGACGGCGAACTGCTGCTGGTGCCGCAACTGGGGCGTCTGCGCATTGCCACCGAGTTGGGCGTGCTGGAAGTCTCGCCGCTGGAAATTGCCGTGCTGCCACGGGGCCTGAAATTCCGCATCGAATTGCTCGACCCGCAAGCGCGCGGCTATGTTGCCGAGAACCATGGCGCGCCGCTGCGCCTGCCGGACCTGGGGCCGATCGGCAGCAACGGTCTGGCCAATCCGCGTGACTTCCTCACCCCGGTCGCCGCTTACGAAAACCTGCAACAACCCACCACGCTGGTGCAGAAATTCCTCGGCCAGTTGTGGGCCACCGAGCTCAATCATTCGCCGCTGAACGTAGTGGCCTGGCACGGTAATAACGTGCCGTATAAATATGATCTGCGCCGATTCAACACCATCGGTACGGTCAGTTTTGATCACCCCGACCCGTCGATCTTCACCGTGTTGACCTCGCCGACCAGCGTGCATGGCCTGGCCAACCTCGACTTCGTGATTTTCCCGCCACGCTGGATGGTGGCCGAGAACACCTTCCGTCCACCGTGGTTCCACCGCAATCTGATGAACGAATTCATGGGCCTGATTCAGGGCGAATACGACGCCAAGGCCGAAGGCTTCGTGCCCGGCGGCGCCTCGCTGCACAGCTGCATGAGTGCTCACGGCCCGGACGGCGAGACCTGCACCAAAGCGATCAACGCCGAGCTTGCACCCGCGAAAATCGACAACACCATGGCCTTCATGTTCGAGACCAGCCAAGTGTTGCGCCCAAGCCGCTTCGCCCTCGACTGCCCACAACTGCAACCCCATTACGACGCCTGCTGGGCCACATTGCCCGCCACGTTCGACCCGACCCGGAGATAACCCATGACTCAGAATTCCATCACCCGCAGCTGGGTTGCGTCGGCCAACGGCCACGCCGATTTCCCGCTGCAGAATCTGCCACTGGGTGTGTTCAGCATCAACGGTTCAGAACCGCGCAGCGGTGTGGCCATTGGTGACCACATCTTCGATCTGCAAGTTGCCCTTGAAGCCGGTCTGTTCGAAGGAGCCGCTCGCAGCGCTGTGGAAGCCACCCGTGGCGGCCAGTTGAATGCCTTCTTCGACCTCGGTCGTGAGGCGCGGGTTGCCCTGCGTGAACGTCTGCTGGAACTGTTCAGCGAAACCAGCACCCAGCGCGGCGACATCGAAGCTCAAGGTGCGAAGCTGCTGCCATTGGCCGCCGATTGCCAGATGCATCTGCCGGCGCGCATCAGCGATTACACCGACTTCTACGTCGGTATCGAGCACGCGCAGAACGTCGGCAAACTGTTCCGTCCGGACAACCCGCTGCTGCCAAACTACAAGCACGTGCCGATCGGCTATCACGGTCGCGCGTCCACTGTGCGTGCGTCCGGCACCGACGTCCGTCGTCCTAAAGGCCAGACCCTGCCGGCCGGTGCTACCGAGCCGACTTTCGGCCCATGCGCGCGTCTGGATTATGAGCTGGAGCTGGGCATCTGGATCGGTCAGGGCAACGAGATGGGCGACTCGATCGCCATCGGTGATGCCGCCGAACACATCGCCGGTTTCTGCCTGCTCAACGACTGGTCGGCGCGCGACATCCAGGCCTGGGAATACCAGCCGCTGGGGCCGTTTCTGTCCAAGAGTTTCATCACCAGCGTCTCGCCGTGGGTCGTCACTGCCGAAGCGTTGGAGCCGTTCCGCGCCGCACAACCGGCACGTCCGCAAGGCGATCCGCAGCCACTGCCGTACCTGTTCGACAAGCGCGATCAGGACGGCGGTGCATTCGACATCGAACTTGAAGTGCTGCTGCTCACCGAAACCATGCGCGAGCAGAATCTGCCGGCTCATCGCCTGACCCTGAGCAACACCCGCTACATGTACTGGACCGTCGCGCAAATGGTCGCGCATCACAGCGTCAACGGTTGCCAGTTGCAGGCCGGTGACCTGTTCGGTTCGGGCACGCTGTCCGGTCCTGAAAACGGTCAGTTCGGCAGCCTGCTGGAAATCACCGAGGGTGGTAAAAAGCCGATCGAACTGGCGTCCGGCGAAGTGCGTAAATTCCTTGAAGATGGCGACGAAATCATTCTGCGCGCGCGTTGTGCCCGTGACGGTTTCGCCTCGATCGGCTTTGGCGAATGCCGCGGCAAAGTGCTGGCGGCGCGCTGACAGGAGCGGCTCATGGATCTCTACACCTATTACCGCTCGACCTCGTCGTATCGGGTGCGGATCGCACTGGCGCTAAAAGGTCTCGACTATCAGGCGTTGCCGGTCAACTTGATCGCGGCGCCCGGTGGCGAACATCGGCAGCCGGCGTATCTGGCTATCAATCCACAGGGCCGCGTGCCGGCCTTGCGCACCGATGACGGCGAGCTGCTGATCCAGTCACCGGCGATCATCGAGTACCTGGAGGAACGTTATCCACAGGTGCCGCTACTCCCCGAAGACCTCGCTGCCCGCGCCCATGTACGCGGCGTGGCGGCGGTGATCGGTTGCGATGTGCATCCGCTGCACAACGTCAGCGTGCTCAATCGACTGCGGCAGTCGGGGCATGACGAACCGCAGGTCATGGAGTGGATCAGTCATTGGATCAGCCAGGGGCTGACGACGGTGGAACAGTTGATTGGCGATAGCGGATTCTGTTTCGGTGAGTGGCCGTGCGTGGCGGACGTGTACCTGATTCCGCAGTTGTACGCGGCCGAGCGCTTCAATGTTTCGCTTGAGGCTTATCCGCGGATTTGCCGTGTTTGGGCATTGGCGGCCGAACATCCAGCGTTCATCCAGGCTCACCCGTCCAATCAGCCAGATACACCGTAAGCCCCCGTGTGGGAGCGAGCCTGCTCGCGAAGGCTGAGTGTCAGTCTCCATTCATATAGCTGACACGCCGCATTCGCGAGCAGGCTCGCTCCCACAAGGTTCGGCGGTGAAACACCAAAAACCATAAAAACAAAAAGGTACCTCGCGATGCACAACCAGATTGCCAGCTTTCGGGCGGCACTCGACGCCCGTCCTGTGTCCCGATATCAGTGGTTGCTCTTGATCCTGCTCGCCTTGTTGCTGGTCACCGATGGTTATGACGCCCAGGTGCTCGGCTACGTGGTGCCGGCGCTGGCGCAGGATTGGGGTCTGGAAAAATCCGCCTTCGGACCTGTATTCAGTGCCAACCTGCTAGGCCTCACCATTGGCTCCCTTGCAGTGACACCGCTGGCCGACCGTTTTGGTGTGCGGCGAATTCTGCTTGCTTGCGTGCTGATCTACGCCAGTTTGACGCTGCTGATGGTGTTCGCCGACTCCCTCAATTCCCTGATGGTCGCGCGCTTTATCTGCGGCATCGGCATGGGCGGTGCAATGCCTAGCGCGATGGCGCTGATGTCGGATTATTCGCCACCACGTTTGCGCACCTTGATGGTCACGCTGGCAGCTTGTGGCTTCTCGTTTGGTGGTGCGGCAGGTGGTTTTGTTGCCGCCGGTTTCATCGATCAGTTCGGTTGGCAGGCCGTGTTCCTCGCCGGCGGTGTGACGCCGCTGCTGCTGTTTCCGTTTCTCTGGTGGGTGCTGCCCGAATCCTTGCCGCGCCTGCTGCGTGATCAGCCACCTTATGCGCGCCTGCGCAGAGTTACCGGCCGAATGTTGCCGGACTGGCAACCTCCGCTGGCCTCGGTCGAACAGAATGAACGCGAGCAGGGCAGTAAACTGACCGTGGTCGAACTGTTCCGCAATGGTTATGCACGGCCAACCTTACTGATTTGGGCGACGTTCTTCGTCAGCCTGATCTTGTTGTACTTCATGATCAGTTGGTTGCCGTCGCTGCTGCTGGAAAGTGGCCTGAAACTTAACGAAGCCAATCTGGTGACGTCGATGTTCCTGTTCGCCGGCACCCTGGGAGCGATTTGCATGGCCTGGTTCGCCGACCGTTTGAAACGCAAGGTGCGACTGTTGTCCGGCGTGCTTGCAGGCGCTGCGCTGTGCACGATTGTGCTGGGGCTTAACCACGACAATCCGCGTTATCTGGTGGCCTGCGTGTTTGCCGCCGGGTTCTGCATCATTGGCGGGCAACTGACGCTGAACGCTTTCGCCAGTAACTTCTACCCGGCGCATGTGCGCGCCACCGGCACCGGTTGGGCATTGGGTGTGGGGCGATTTGGTTCGATTCTCGGGCCATTGTTCGGCAGCCTGTTGCTGGCGATGCACATTCCGGTGCAGCAGATTTTCTTCTTCTGCGCGATTCCGGCCGTCATCGCCGCACTGCTGATCATCCAGGTGCGTTCGCCCTCGGAAACCGCCGGGCAGCCGGTGGTGGAGCAAGCACTGAAAAGCTGAAGATCAAAAGATCGCAGCCTGCGGCAGCTCCTACAGGGTGTACACCTTCCCAATGTAGGAGCTGCCGAAGGCTCGGGCCGCGATCGGACGATCTTTTGCTGTTAGTGGACGACTGAATTCGGCGGCAGATGCCCGAGTCGTTCGGTCAGGCGCAGCCGTTGGATCGGGTCATCGCTGAGCAACAGCGCATGTTCCAGATCAAACCGCTCGGCGTTCGGGCAGTCGAGCCGCTGATACAGGCTGGCCCGGGCCAGATAATCGGCGGCGCCGGCATCGCCCAGTTCGAGCACGCGTTCGGCGTCAATCAGCGCGGCGATGAAGTCATCCTGAGTCAGGTGAAGCTGGCGCAAATTGCGCGACAGGCGCTGCAGCATCTGCACCGGCGTGGCAGTCAACAAATGCTCGGCATTGAGTTTCATGTTGGGCCCGTACTGGCGCTGCAACAGCTCACGACAGTCGTTGGGGTACAAGCGGCGACCGCCGCACGGATCGAGCAGATGATCGGCACCGGGCACGCGCAACAGGAAGTGCCCGGGGAAGTTGACCCCGACCAGGGGAATCTCCAGACCACGCGCCAGTTCCAGTGCAATCAATGCCAGCGCCAGCGGTTGACCGCGACGGGTCTGCAAGACTTTATGTATTAAAGCGGCCTGCGGACGGAGCGGGGTGAAGTCATCCATGGCAAAGCCCAGATCATTCATGCGCCGCAATAACGGCTGCGCCAACTCGCTGACTGGCAACATCAGCAAACCATAGCTGACACGCTGTTGCAGATCCTTGAACTCCACAAGCAGCGCTTCGGGATCGACCGCTTTTTCGTGCTCGGCGGCCATCCACAGCGCGGCTTCGAACAGCGCGGGCGGTGAACGGTGCAGGCACTCGAAAAAGCGTTGGCGCGGACTCATCGAAATCTCCGTGGAATGCCTCGTTTTAGCCCCGTCCGTGGCATTCGTCCAGTGGCTCGGTGAACAGGTCGAGAGATATGCCGTAAAGCCGTCGTCTGCACGCCTGCTTATTCCGGTGCGCTCCAGCAATTTTCAGGCGCAAGCCTATACTGGCGTTCTACAAGAAGTGATTCGGGAGCCCAACGATGTTTGCGCTCATGCAAAGCACTCGCCTGGAATCGCTGCACCTTAGCGTCGACCCGGTTTGCGGGTTGAAGGCGGTCATTGCCATCCATAACAGCCGCCTGGGCCCAGCCCTGGGCGGGTGTCGTTATCTTGCCTACCCCAACGACGACTCCGCCGTCGAAGACGCCGTTCGCCTCGCTCAGGGCATGAGCTACAAGGCCGCGTTGGCGGGTTTGCCGCAGGGCGGTGGGGTTGCGGTCATCGTGCGCCCGATTCATGTTGAAAATCGTGCAGCGCTGTTCGAAGCCTTTGGCCGCTGTATCGACCAGCTCGACGGTCGCTACATCACCGCCATCGACAGCGGCACTTCGGTGGCGGACATGGATTGCATCGCCCAACAGACCCAACACGTCACCAGCACCACCTCGGCCGGCGATCCGGCGCCACACGCGGCGATGGGTGTGTTCGCCGGCATTCGTGCCACGGCAATGGCGCGCCTGGGCAGTGACAACCTCGAAGGCTTGCGCGTGGCGATTCAGGGCCTGGGCAATGTCGGTTATGCATTGGCCGAGCAACTGCACGCCGCCGGCGCCGAGTTGCTGGTCAGCGACATCGACCACGGCAAGGTGCAACTGGCGATGGAACAGCTTAATGCTCACCCTATCGCCAACGATGCGTTGCTCAGCACGCCGTGCGACATCCTTGCGCCGTGTGGTCTGGGCGGTGTGCTCAATAGCCATTCGGTGGCGCAACTGCGCTGCGCGGCTGTGGCCGGTTCGGCGAACAATCAGCTGACGCATCTGGATGTGGCCGATCAGCTGGAACGGCGCGGCATTCTTTATGCGCCGGATTATGTGATCAATGCGGGTGGGCTGATTTACGTCTCGCTGAAACATCGTGGTGAGGAATTGACCACCATTACCGCGCACCTGTCGAAAATCAGCTCGCGGCTGACTGAAGTTTTTGCCCATGCTCAGGCGGAAAAACGTTCACCGGCACGGGTGGCGGATGAGTTGGCGGAAAGAGTTTTGTATCGCTGAGTTTCGCAGGCATGAAAAAGGCCCTGAGCCATTTGACTCAGGGCCTATTCAATTCGGGCATCAACTACTTTGCAGCTTTCGCCGCTTTGGCTGGCTTGACCGGCGCTTCGGCAGATTCTTCCGACTCGGCTTTTTCGACCGGCTCGGCCGGCGCATTGATCAGCTCCGACAGTGCATCAGGCTGGCTCTTGAAGGCCCGGGCGAATACATCGCGGTTCTTCGCCATGTAGATCCCGGCTTCTTCCACTTGCTGTTCAGTCAGGGACGGAACGGCTTTTTGCAACACATCGGCCAGATATTCGGCCAGTTCGAGCATTTTGTCATGACGGTCAGCTTCGGCTTTATCCATGAACAAGCGCTCCAGATCTCGGCTGCTGCGGTATACCACTTCGACGGCCATTCACCACCTCACATGCCTTCACATTTAGTTGTCTTTGCGACTACTGTATCTATATACAGCGAAAAGGATAAGCGAATCCCCGCGCTTTGGGTAGTGGCATTTCAATGTAGACCGAATTCAGGGTTTGTCAGTCGAGCCGTGTGACTGCGATTCGCAAGCAGGCTCACCCCACCTGAGCAGGGCATGTGCGACCAAACGCCACAGCGCGGGTTTTGCGGCACATCGCCATGATGCGTGGCCCTGTTTCTGCATGAAATCAGGCGCGTGCAGAAAACCGTCACGTCCAACACGCATCATCCGCTCGAATCGGGCTAAGGAACATCATCGTGAAAATCAACTGGGCCGAGAAACTGCGGCAACAAGTGCATCAACTGGCCGAGTCCCTGGGCAACCTGTTCGTCGAGACTTTTCACTACCTGGCGCTGTTCGCCATTGGTGCGGTGACCGCGTATGCAGCGGTGATGGAGTTTCTCGGGATGCTCGAAGTCGGGCACATCAAGATCGATGACATTCTGTTGCTGTTCATCTATCTGGAACTGGGGGCGATAGTCGGGATTTATTTCAAGACCAACCACATGCCGGTGCGCTTCCTGATCTACGTGGCGATCACTGCGCTGACGCGACTGCTGATCTCCAATGTCTCGCACCACAATCCGCCGGACATGGGCATCATCTACCTGTGCGGCGGCATTCTGCTGCTGGCATTTTCGATTCTGGTGGTGCGTTACGCGTCGTCGCAATTTCCCTCGGTGAAAATCGAATACCCGCAACGCAAAGTCGGTACGGGTTCGAGTGAGCATCCCGATGTCGAGAAGGGCGAACTCTAAAGACCGGCCGATGGCCGTGGCTGGCCTTTGATCTGAGGCGGTGGCGGGGTCAGCCCGTCGCCGCTGGTCATGGCTTCGAGAATCGCCATGGCGCTGTGGCCTTGTTCGATGGCGATACCGAACTGAATGCTTTGCACCAGCAGCTTGAGGCGCTTAGGGTCATTGCGCTGTTCGGCGCTGATCATCCGCTTGGCCACGATCCGGCCGCTGTTGGACAGGGTCAGCATGATGCTGCCGTCCAGGCCTTGAATGCTCAGGTTGATCTGATAGTCCGGCGCGAAGGCATCGGTAATGATCTGAAAAGGATTGTCCATGATGCGTCACCGCCTGATTGAACGTGCAGTTGTTGACCGGCCGTCATCGGGTTGGTTCGCCCAACCAGACCATCGGCCATTCCGTGGCCATTTCGCCAAATCGCCTCTGTGTAGAGGTAGCAAGGTGCATGCCGGGAAAATTGTCGAACAATGAATCCGGCAACAACAAGGCGAGCACTGGGCTCGCCTTGTTCATTTCTGGTCGATTTTCGGGCAGGTGAGCGCAGACAGTGCAGTCAGGCGGATCAGCACTCCACCCAGTTCACCGCCAGACCGCCTCGTGAAGTCTCTTTGTATTTGTCATGCATGTCGGCGCCGGTATCGCGCATGGTGCGGATCACCCGGTCGAGTGAGATGAAGTGGTTACCGTCGCCACGCAGGGCCATTTGTGTGGCATTGATGGCCTTCACCGCAGCGATCGCATTGCGTTCGATGCACGGCACTTGCACGAGGCCGCCGACCGGGTCGCAGGTCAGGCCAAGGTTGTGTTCCAGGCCGATTTCGGCTGCGTTTTCCAGTTGCTCGGGAGTGGCGCCAAGTATTTCGGCCAGACCGGCGGCAGCCATGGCGCAGGCCGAGCCGACTTCGCCCTGACAACCGACTTCGGCGCCAGAGATCGACGCATTTTTCTTGCACAGAATGCCGACGGCCGCCGCGGACAGGAAGAAAGCGACGACGTCATCGTCAGACGCCTCCGGGTTGAATTTCATGTAGTAGTGCAAAACCGCCGGAATGATCCCCGCTGCGCCGTTGGTCGGCGCGGTGACCATGCGCCCGCCGGCAGCGTTTTCTTCGTTGACGGCGAGGGCGAACAGGTTGACCCATTCCATCGCCGACAGCGTCGAGCTGATCACATTCGGTTTGCCGATTTCCAGCAGGCTGCGATGCAGTTTTGCTGCACGGCGCGGTACCTTCAGACCGCCGGGGAGGATGCCTTCGTGGCGCAGGCCCTGCTCGACGCACTCGCGCATCACCGACCAGATATGCAGCAAACCCTGACGGATGTCCGCATCGCTGCGCCAGGCACGTTCATTGGCCATCATCAGCTCGGACACCCGCAGGTTGTGCTGCTTGCACAGCGACAACAACTCGGCGGCGCTGGAAAAATCGTAAGGCAACACCACGTCACCCGACGGCGCGACACCTGACTCAGCTTCCGCCGCTTCGATGATGAAGCCGCCGCCGACCGAGTAGTACGTCTGCGTAAGCAGCTCGGCAGATTCGCCAAAGGCGGTCAGCGACATGGCATTGGGGTGGTAGGGCAGGCTCTCGTCCAGCAGCAGGAGATCGCGTTGCCAGTCGAAGGCAATCGACCGTCCGTCGGCAAGGGGCAGTTGCCCGGTGTGGCGCAGTTGCTCTATGCGCGCATCGATGGTCGTCGGGTCGATGCTGTCCGGCCATTCGCCCATCAGGCCCATGATGGTGGCGCGGTCGGTGGCGTGACCCACGCCGGTGGCCGACAGCGACCCGTACAAACGGATTTCAACGCGGCACACATCATTGAGCAGACGTTGATCGCTCAATGCTTGAGCAAAGGTCGCGGCGGCGCGCATCGGGCCGACGGTGTGGGAACTGGACGGGCCGATGCCCACTTTGAATAGATCGAAAACACTGATAGTCATGCTAAACCCTTACAAGCAATGGAGGAGGAATCGCTGCCATTTTTTGTCGGACAAGCGCAATGTCGGCGATACTGCCTCGCTCGGTCGGACGTGACCAACGAAACTTCCTAAGACAGCCTTTAGCAGGACTAAACGATGAGTCGTCAATTGCATGCGCAGACCTACGTCTGGCTGCAGGTGTTTTCCTGTGCCGCGCGGCACCTTTCCTTCACCCGTTGTGCTGAAGAGCTGCACATCACGCCGGGCGCGGTCAGCCAGCAAATCCGCCAACTGGAAGAGCGCCTCGGCTTTCGGCTGTTTCACCGGCGTGCGCGGGGCGTGGAGTTGAGTGCGGAAGGCCAGCGGCTGGCGATCACGGTGAATGAGGCGTACGGCAGCATCGACGCTGAATTGCGTCGACTGGATGCCGGGATGATCAGCGGGATCCTGCGGGTGCGTTCCATTCCATCTTTCCTCAGCAAATGGCTGACGCCGCGTTTGCCGCGTTTACAGCAGCGTTACCCGGACATTCAGTTGCGACTGGTGGCCGAGGACAGCAGCGTGCCATTGCATGAGGGCGATTTCGATTTGGCCATCGACCTGAACGACGGCAGTTATCCAGGATTGTTATCCACAGCGTTGCTCGATGAGCAGATTTTCCCGGTGTGCGCGCCAAGCCTCTTGCGCGGGCGCCCGCCGCTGCACGGGCCGGTGGACCTGGTGCATTTCCCCTTGCTGCACGACATCACCGCCTGGCGCGGCAGTTATGAATATGCGGAATGGGAATTTTATTTGAATGCGATCGGCTTCGAAGGCGCCGACGTGCGGCGTGGGCATACCTTCAATCGCAATCACCTGACCATCGAAGCGGCAATCGCCGGCATGGGCGTCGCGATTGCGCGGCGCACATTGCTCAATGATGAGCTGGAGCGGGGAGCGTTGATTGTGCCGTTCGGGCTGTCGGTGCCTAATCACAAACGTTACGTGTTGCTGTATGCGCCGGGCGCGTTGAGTCATCCGGGCGTGCGTGCAGTGCACGACTGGCTGGTAGAGGAGGCAGGGATTTTTCGCGGCTTGCACCCGTTGAACGACGGGCAATTGTGAGCAAATTTTGCAGGAAGGCATGTCGACCCAACTCCCGACCTTACCAGCGCTTTGTCCGGTTGTCCGGCTTTTTTTGCGAATGAATATTTATCTTTTTTCAGGGGTTGAAATGTTCGACGGTCGGGCCGATTGTTGTAACCAAGGGGTCAGGAAATTCAATTCGAGGCCTCTCGCGAGCTAGCTGAAATAAGGGATGAACTATGCAAATCCAAGTCAACAGCGATAACCATATTCAAAGTAGTCAACGACTGGAGGAGTGGGTACGCACCACCATTGAGAGCACGCTCGAACGTTATGAAGAAGACCTGACCCGTGTCGAAGTCCATCTGAGCGACGAGAACGGTGACAAACCAGGTCCCCATGACTTGCGCTGCCAACTGGAAGCGCGGCCAAAAGGCCATCAACCGGTTTCCGTTACCCATAAAGCTGATTCGCTGGAACTGGCGATCGATGGCGCTGCCGAAAAACTCGAGCACGCGCTGGAACACCTTTTTGGCAAACTGCGAGGTAAACCACGCGCCGCTGTGGTGCCGTTCAGCAAAGCGAACGACGCGCTGCTGGAAGAAGAGTTTCTAGAGAACGAACAGGCAGCGATCAACAGTTGATGCGCTGATTATTCAAGTCACCCAATGAGAACGGGCCTGCGAAAGCAGGCCCGTTTTTGTTTGTGGTGTTGCCAAGTGTCGTGCAGGGCTCAGGCCCCAAACCCTCACCCCAGCCCTCTCCCGGAGGGAGATGGGGCCGATCGAGGTGTCTGGTTTATTGCTTCGACCTGAAATACCGCGTCGATTACGGATTCGGTGAAGCAGGATCACGTCGGCGTATCTCTGCAGCATCCCCCAATCAGTCCCCTGTCCCTCTGGGAGAGGGGGCCGATCGAGGTGTCTGGTTTATTGCTTCGACCTGAAATACCGCGCCGATTATGGATTCGGTGAAGCAGGATCAGGTCGGCGTATCTCTGCAGCATCCCCAATCAGTCCCCTCTCCCTCTGGGAGAGGGTTAGGGTGAGGGGCTCTTCAAAACGTCAGAACGCCACAGAAGTCTGCACATAAACCGTGCGCGGCTCACCCACATACTTCCCCTTGTTGTTGTCATCGAACGACCGCGTGAAGTACTGCGTGTTGAAGATGTTCTTCACGCCCACCGCCACATTCAAATCCGACAGTTGCGGCCCAAAGTCGTAACCTGCACGGCTGCTGAACAGCATGTAGCCCGGGATCTTGCCGGTGCTGCCGTCAGCGCTTTCTTTTGAGGTGTTGGCGTTGTCGGCGAACTGGTCGCTTTGGAAGCTGCTGTCCAGATTCAACTTCCACGGCCCTTCGGTATAACCGACGCCAACCGTGCCTTTGTGTTTGGAAGAGAACGGCACGCGATTACCCTTGTTCGGCCCATCTTCGCGGATGGACGCGTCAACATAGGCGTAGGAGGCATAGACGTCGAAGCCGGCCAGTGCCGGACTCAAGTCATCGAGCGCGTAGTTGATGCTGGTCTCGATGCCTTGATGGCGAGTTTCGCCACGGGCGATCACCGAATCGTTGGTCTGGTTGCTTTCGTACTGGTTGTCGAAGTTGATCAGGAACGCACCGATTTCCGCGCGCAATGCGCCGTTGTCATAGCGAGTGCCCAGTTCCCAGGTGCGGGCCTTCTCCGGTTTGACCTCACCACTGGTCACACGGTTGGGCATCTGGCTGTACTGCACGCTGCCGAACGAGCCTTCGGTGTTGGCGTACAGATTCCAGCTATCCGTCAGGTGATAAAGCACGTTCAACGCCGGCAGTGCGGTGTTGTAGTCGCCCTTGTACTTGACGTTGGTCAGGTTGTTGGTCTGCTGGGATTCGATCATCTCGTAGCGCACGCCCGGGGTGATCGTCCATTTGCCGATGTCGATACGGTCGTCGACGAAGAACGCATTGGCTTCGGTGCCGCCCCGAGTGTCGCGGTCGTTACGGCTGTTGGTGGTCGGGTATTCGTTGCTGGCGATCGGCGTGCGATAGCGCAATTCGTGGCCGGCCTCGTTGATGTAGCGGTAGCCGACGCCGACTTCATGGCTGGTCGGGCCGAGGTCGAAGCCTTGGGCGAAACGGGTTTCGAAACCGCGCACCCAATACTCGCGTGGCGACAGCGACAGGAACGTGCCCTGGTCCAGATAACCGCTGCGCAAGGTTTTGGTGAAGAACGTGTTGGCGGTGAATTCGCGGCGATCTTCCTGATAGCGATAACCGAAGTTGAACATCGTGCGACGGCCCCAGAACTGGTCTTTCGGGCGCGTCGATTGGTACGGATCGGCATCGTAATCAGCGACGTTCAAACCGCCGGGCATGTCCGCTTTACCTTCGTAATACTGGGCCATGGCGTTAAAGCTGTTGGCATCGTCGAGCTGATATTTGCCCTTGAGGATCAGGTCGTCGATTTCGGTGTCGCTGTGTTCGCGCCAGTCGCCACCGCGGGTGCCGGAATACAGAAGCGCGCCGCCCAGACCGTTGGCGTTGGTGCCGCCAGCCAGCAGATTGGCGCTGGTCTTGAAGCCGTCGTGGCTCGACGAAGGGCTGGTCTCGGTCTGAAAGCCTCCCTTGACCGTCGGCTCATCAGGAATCGCGCGGGTAACGAAGTTGACGACGCCGCCGACGTTCTGCGGGCCGTAACGTACTGCACCGCCGCCTCGCACTACGTCTACGGCGTCCATGTTGCCCATGCTGATGGGCGCGAACGACAACTGCGGCTGACCGTAAGGGGCGAACGGCACCGGGATGCCGTCCATCAACACGGTCGAGCGTGCAGCCAGGCGCGGGTTCAAACCACGGATGCCGAAATTCAGCGCCATGTCATGGCTGCCGGTGCCGTTGTTTTCCGGAGCGTTGACACCGGGGATACGGTTGAGCACATCGCGTGCCTGAGTCGCACCCTGGCGTTCGAACTCTTCGCGGCGGATCACGTCGCGGGCGCCGGGATGTTCAAACACGTTGATCTGCGCCGCGTCGCCGAGCCAGTCGCCGACGACTTTCGAGGTGTCCAGCTCCAGCGCTGCATCATTGACCGGTTGCAGGCTGAAAGCGTTGTTGCCCTCGGCGCGGGCTTGTAAACCGGTGCCTTCGAGCAATGCATCCAGACCTTGCTCGGTCGTGTAATTACCTTCCAGACCACGGCTTTGCACGCCGCTGGTGACTTGCGAACCGAAAGAAATCAGCACCCCGGCTTCACGGCCGAACTGATTAAGGGCGTTTTCCAGCGAAGACGCTGCGATGTGATACGCCTTGGCATCGCTGGCCATTGCAGCGGGCAGGGCGCTGAAGCTCAGGCTGGCGCCGAGGATGAGATTGCGCAGGCAGCGGGCCAGTGGCGTGAGGCGGGTGGGGTGCATGGTGGATGATCCTGAGAAGGTTGAATCAAGGGGGCTTTCCTTCTCTGTCACGCCAGATCTGAAAAACGGCTCATTTATTTTCAAACTCAAAAGATCGCAGCCTGCGGCAGCTCCTACAGGGTGAACACAAATCCCATGTAGGAGCTGCCGAAGGCTGCGATCTTTTGATCTTGCCGTTAAACCCGCGCCTCAACATTGACCCAGTAGCGGGTAAAGCGCTTCACCTTCACCGGCAAGCTGATTTCCAGCAGATCGAGAATCCGCTCACTGTCGTCCAGCGGATACGTTCCAGAGATCAGCAACCCGGCAACCTTGGCATCGCAATTGAGCTGCCCGCGCCGGTAGCGGCCAAGTTCTTCGAGGAAGTCGCCGAGGCGCATATGCGCGGCCACCAACATGCCGTCCGCCCAGGCACCACTGTTGGCGTCCAGTGGTTTGGCGTCGCTGGCGGCAGTCGTGGTGAAACTCAGTTGGCGAGCGACGGGCAGCAGCATCGGCGCGCGTTCGCTGGTGGCCAGTTCGGCTCGACCTGCAAACAGCGCAACCTGTGTGCGATCGGCAAATTGCCGCACATTGAGCCGTGCGCCCCGGGTTTTCAGAATGCCCTGCGCGGTGTGTATTTCGAACGGTTGCGCGGCCGTCAGGAGGATTTCGCCTTCCAGCAAGCGGATCAAACGTTGATCAACGCGCACGTCTGCCGCACTGCCCGTGTTCAGTTGCAACTGATCGTCCGCCCCCAGCCCGATCTTGCGACGCTGGCCAATCGGGCTGCGGTAATCGGCGAGCAGCGACGGCAGCGGATTGTGCTCGCGCAGGCCCCAGGTAGCGGCAGAACCGGCACCGAGAATCAGCAGCAGTTTCAGTGCCTGACGTCGGCTGCCGGACTTCGGCCTGTTCAATGCCGCATGCGCCAGCGGTGAAGAAACACCGCGCAAACGCTGGTTGACTCGTTGAATGTGTTCCCACGCGCGGCGGTGCTCACTGTGGGCATCCAGCCACTGCTGCAACGCCAGTTGCTGGCGCGCCGTGAGCGCGCCTTGCTGCACTTCCATCAGCCAGTGCACCGCTTGTTCAGCCACTTGCGAGGAAAAATCCGGCGCTTGGTTCATAGCGCGAAATAGCAGCGCAGCGCCGCTTTGTTCAGATGACGTTTGACCGTGGCCACGGAAATATCCAGTTCGGCGGCGATCTGCGGGTAGGTCAGGCCATCGACCTGCGCCAATAGAAATGCGCGCTTGACCTGACGTGGCAGACCATCGAGCAACTGATCCAGATCGATCAGGGTTTGCAGGATGATCGCTTTGTCTTCTTCCGACGGCGCCACCACGTCCGGCATCTGCGCCAATGTTTCCAGATAGGCGCGCTCCAGATCCTGGCGGCGGTAGTGATTGAACAAAACCCGTTTGGCGAGGGTGGTGAGGAAGGCGCGTGGTTCGATGATCACCGCTGGCTCGCGCGCGGTGAGCACTTTGATAAAGGTGTCCTGCGCCAGATCCGCCGCGCTGTCCGGGCAGCCGAGCTTGCGCCGCAGCCAGCCGGTAAGCCAACTGTGGTGAGCCTGATAAAGCGATTCGACGGGATGGGCGGATGGCAACGGTAGTGCTCCGGGCGCTTTCGCTCTGCGGCAGAAAGCATGCGTTAGAGAACAAGAATGGTTCGCATTGTAGGGGCGCAGGTGGCTTGCCGGCAATCAGATGCTTTTGCATATGAGAATATTTATCATTAAACTCGATCGCCTGTTGGTTCGGCTTGTCAGCCGGACGTTTTTCGTTTCAGGGTCGAAACATGAAAGCCAAACTCGCCGCACTCCCGCTGTCCTATCGTCTGGCCGTTACCTCGCGGGTGCTGGCGGCGGTGTTTGGCGGCTATCTGGTGGCCGCGCTGGCCAGTGTCACCCTGACGATGTGGCTGCCATTGAGCCGCGCCGAAGCCGTAGTGACGGGCATGACCGTTTCCTTTCTGGTCTATCTGGTCGCGGTGCTTTGGTGTTTTGCCTGTCGCACGGCGTGGTCGGCATGGGTCGGTTTGCTGGTGCCGAGTGTGATTCTGGCGACCATTTCCGGCGCGGCGCGGGGGTTGGGTTTCGCATGAAAGAGGGTTTCCGCCAGGCCATGGCATGGCTGCACACCTGGACCGGGCTTGTGTTCGGCTGGTTGCTGTTTGCGATTTTCCTGACCGGAACCCTGGCTTACTTCAACGACGAAACCAGTCACTGGATGCAGCCGGAAATTCCCGCACGGCCGATCAATGCCGAGGCGAGCCTGACGCTGGCGCAGGATTATCTGCAGCAACACGCGGCCGGCGCCACGCGTTGGCTGATCGATTTGCCCAATGCCCGTGATCCCGGTCTGACCGTACGTTGGCAACAGACGCCAGCCAAACCCGGCGAGCGTGGCCGGTTCGAATCGAAAACCCTCGACGCGCAAACCGGTGCCCAGGTGCAGGGGCGCGAAAGCATGGGCGGCGAGTTCTTCTACCGCTTCCATTTTCAGCTGCAAATGCCTTATCCGTGGGGCCGCTGGCTGGCCACAATGGCCGCGATGATGATGTTCGTCGCGCTGATCACCGGGATCATCACCCACAAAAAAATCTTCAAGGACTTCTTCACGTTCCGCCCGCGCAAGGGCCAGCGTTCCTGGCTCGACGGGCATAACGCCGTGGGCGTTCTGGTGCTGCCGTTTCACTTGATGATCACCTACAGCAGTCTGGTGATTTTCATGTCGATGGTCATGCCCGCGAGCATCGTGGCGTCCTATGGTGGCGACGCGCGCAAGTTTTACGATGAGGTTTTTCCGGCCTCGAAAGCGCCGGAACGGGCCAACATTCCTGCCGCACTGGCACCGATGGCGCCACTGCTGGCCAAGGCCAGCGAGCAATGGTCGGGTGGCACCACCGCCCGACTGTCCGTGAGCAATCCGGGCGATGCAAATGCCACGGTGGTGTTGTCCCGCGCGGGCGATCGTGTGGTGCACGATTTCGGTCGCGCGGTGACCTTCAACGGTGTCACTGGGCAGATGCTCGGCAGCACGCCGGAGCAACCTGTGGCGATGGCCGTGAGTGGCGCGTTCTACGGTTTGCACATGGGCCATTTCGCCGGGCCGGTATTGCGCTGGCTGTATTTCATCTGTGGTCTGGCCGGTACGGCGATGATCGGTACCGGGCTGGTGATCTGGCTCGGCAAGCGTCAGCTCAAGCACGCCAAGAGCGGCGTCATGCCGTTCGAATTGCGCCTGGTGGAAGTGCTGAACATTGCCAGCATGGCCGGGTTGGTGACGGCGGTGGCGGTGTTCTTCCTGGCCAATCGGCTGTTGCCCGTGAGTCTGGCCGGGCGTGCCGATTGGGAAGTGAATGCATTCTTTATCGCCTGGGGTTTGAGCGTCGTGCATGCGTTGTTGCGCCCGGGACGCAAAGCCTGGGTTGAACAGCTAGCGTTGGGCGCCTTGCTGTTTGTTGCAGTGCCTTTGATCAATGCGCTGACCACGCCGTGGAACCTTGGCGTAACGCTTGCGCAGGGTGATTGGGTGCTCGCCGGTTTCGACCTGACCTGTCTGGGGACAGGCGTTTTTCTGGCGTGGGCCGCGTGGAAAATGCAGCGCGTCGGCAACACCGTCAGCGTGAAAAAAACTCGCCGCGAAATGCCTCGGGCCGTCACGCTCGAGCAAGGGACAAACTGATGCTGCTGGCGCTATTGCTGTGCTACGCCGGGTTCACGGCATTGTGTCTGTCCATGCCTCGGCACCACGATGAATTGCTCGGCCATAAACCGTCGACGCGACGGGGTCAGGCCCTGAAGCTGGCGGGGTGGCTGCTGCTGGGTTTGTCGCTTTGGGCGGCCGTCAAAGCCAACGGTTGGAGTCTGGGCCTGGTCGATTGGTTCGCGGTGCTGATGCTCAGTGCGTTGGCGTTGGTGCTGTTGCTGCCGTATCGCCCGCGTCTGGCTTTGGCGCTGGCCGGTTTGAGTCTGTTGGCCAGTCCGGTCGCAGCCTGGGCGCAGTGCTGACGTGCTGATCGGTCATCCCCCGGAATCGCGCGACGACGAGCCGCTTGGCGCGCGTGCGCATTTTCTTCAGGTGTTCCTCTCCCAGCGTTCACAGATGGAAGCGCTGGTGAGCCGCCGCGTTGGCTGCCGGGCGACAGCGGCGGATCTGGTGCAGGATCTGTTTTTGCGTTTCTGGCGCCGGCCGCTGGTACAGGTCGAGGAACTCAGCACCTACCTGTTGCGCTGCGCCGGCAACATCGCCATCGACCATTTGCGCAGTGAAGGCACGCGGGTGCGCGTCAACGAAGGCTGGCAACCCGACGAGCCGGACAGCCACGGCAGCGAACCACAAGCGGCGCTCGAAGCCGGTAATGATCTGCGCCATGTCGAAGCGGCATTGCGCGCCTTGCCCGAACGCACCCGGCAGATCTTTTTGCTCAATCGAATACACGGCCGCAAGTACGCGGACATCGCCAAAGCCATGGGCCTGTCCCAAAGCGCCGTGGAAAAACATATGATGCGCGCCCTCGAGGCCTGCAAGGCCAGCCTGCGCGAACCCGCGCCACGCACGCCAGGGAAAGCACCGTGAAGCACACCGACCGCGTCACTCCGACGCCCGCCCAGGAGCAGGCCGCTTTTGCCTGGCTGAGCCTGTTGCATGATCGGCCCAGCGCAGGGGATCAACTCACGTTCAGCCAATGGCTGCGCGCCGACCCCGCCCATGCCGAGGCTTACGCCCAGGCGCAGGTAATCTGGGAATTGAGTGAAGGCCCGGCGAAAACGTTGGCCGATGAAGAGGCTTTCGCGCTGCAAGGCTATCTCAACGCCATGGATCGCCCGCGTCGCTCGCCGCTCTTGCGCTGGTCCGGCGGGTTGGCAATGGCCGCGTGTCTGTTGCTGATGATCAGCCTCGGAACGGGCTGGCAACCGCAGCGTTGGCTGGATGATCTCAATGCCGACTATGTTTCTGCACCGGGCGAAGTCCGCACCGTAACCCTCGCCGATCAATCGCAAGTGACGCTGGACGCCGACAGTGCCATTGCCGTGGATTTCAGCCAGGGCGAGCGCCATGTGCAGTTGCGTCGCGGCGCCGGGTTTTTCAGCGTCACGCACACGGGCGATCCATTTGTGGTCGAGGCCGAGAAGGGCCAAGCGCGGGTGCTCGGGACGCAATTCGAAGTGCGTCTGCAACCCCATGGAGCGCAGGTGACGGTGTTGTCCGGGCGCGTCGGCGTGACGGCCGATGAAGGGGGCGAGCAGCAGATTCTCACCGCCGGCCAGCAAGTGGCTTACGGTGATGGGACTGCGGAAAAACTGCATGTCGTGGACAGCGAGGCGCAACTGGCCTGGCGCCAAGGCTGGCTGACTTACTACAAATCGACGCTGGCGGACGTGGTGCAGGATCTTCGCCGCTATTACCCGGGGCGCATTGTCTTGCTCAACGATGAGCTGGCGGCGCGCAGGGTCAGCGGCAGTTTTCCGAGCAAGGATCCGCAGGCAGTGCTCAATTCCCTGCAAGGAGTCTTGGGGTTTGAGCAGCATCGGGTTTTGGGGCAACTGATAATTCTGCGCTGACGTTGCCGGCCTCTTCGCGAGCAGGCTCGCTCCCACATTTTGAAATGCGATCCCCTGTGGGAGCGAGCCTGCTCGCGAAGGCGTCAGACCAGACAACACATCTCCCCACATTTTGAAATGCGATCCCTGTGGGAGCGAGCCTGCTCGCGCGGGCGTCAGACCAGACAACACATCTCTCGAAAAATAATTTCAGAAATATAGTGAGGTAAACCCAAGCCCCATCCGTGTAGTGACTGAAACTACGAGTCATTCGCATCCGTTGCGGTTCTACACAGGTCATTGAGCAATGAAGTCCAGGGCAAAATCGGGTTCGGTCAAACAATGGTTGGGCGTTTCGGCGTTAAGTTTTTCGGCATTGGCGCTGTTGCCGATGAGCGTCGCGTTCGCTGCTGAAACCGTCAGCAGCCAGGCGCAAAAGCAATTCAATTTCGCATTGGCTGCCAAACCGTTGCCGCAAGCCCTTAGCGACTTCAGCCGTGTCACCGGGCAAAGCGTGGTCTACACCGATGAAGCGCCGTACGGCCTCACCGCGCCAGCCGTCAATGGACAGATGAATGCAGAACAAGCGCTGCAACGCCTGCTTGCCGGTTCCGGCCTGAGCTTTCGCCGCACCGACAGTCACACCCTGGCACTTGAGCCGCAGCCCACCGAAGGCGCGCTGAATCTGGGCGCCACCACCATCACCTCGATGCGCGATGAGTCGACGAGTTACCAGCCGCCGCCAACCAGTTCGGTGATGCGTTCCTCGGCCTCGCTTCAGGAAATCCCGCAGACCGTCAATGTCATCCCGGCGCAGGTCATTCGCGATCAGGCGCCGCGCAATCTCGACGAAGCGCTGGCCAACGTCAGCGGCATCACCCAGGGCAACACGCTGGGCAGCACCCAGGATTCGGTGATGACCCGCGGCTTCGGTGATAACCGCAACGGCTCGATCATGCGCGACGGCATGCCGATCGTGCAGGGGCGTGGCATGAACGCCACGGTCGATCGCGTCGAAGTGCTCAAAGGTCCGGCTTCCTTGTTGTATGGCATTCAGGACCCGGGCGGCGTGGTCAATCTGGTCAGCAAGAAACCTGAACTGACGCAATACAACGCCTTGACCTACACCGGGTCGACCTACGGCGACGGCAAGAACGGCAGCGGCGGCACCTTCGACAGCACGGGCGCACTGGGCGATTCCGGGCTGGCCTATCGCATGGTGGTGGATCATGTCGACGAAGATTATTGGCGCAATTTCGGCACTCATCGGGAAACGTTGATCGCCCCTTCGCTGGCCTGGTATGGCGAACGTACTCAGCTGTTATTCGCTTATGAACATCGTGAATTTCTCACCCCGTTCGACCGTGGCACGCTGATCGATCCGCGCACTAATCACCCGCTGGACATCTCGCGCAAGCAGCGTCTCGACGAGCCGTTCAACGACATGGAAGGGCGTTCGGATCTGTATCACTTCGAAGCCGATCACGAACTCAACGACGACTGGAAAGCCCACTTCGGCTACAGCTGGAACCGCGAAACCTACGACGCCAGCCAGGTCCGCGTGACCGCCATAAACACCCAAAACGGCACGCTGACCCGCAACATGGACGGCACCCACGGCGCGATCAGCACCGACCGTTTCACCACCGCCAGCCTTGAAGGCAAAGTCAACGTGCTGGGCATGCAGCATGACCTGGTGTTCGGCGTCGATGACGAGTACCGCAAGATCTACCGCGCCGACCTGATCCGCCAGAAAAGCCTGAGCACCTTCAGCTACACCAACCCGGTGTATGGGCGTGAAGTCGAGGGCTCCACGGTCAGCGCCGCCGACAGCGCTCAGACCGATGAACTGCGCAGCGACTCGGTCTTTTTGCAGGACTCCATCCACCTCAACGACCAGTGGATTCTGGTCGCCGGCGGGCGTTTTCAGGAATACGACCAGTACGCCGGCAAAGGCGTGCCGTTCAAGGCCAACACCGACAGCAACGGGCAAAAGTGGGTGCCACGCGCCGGTCTGGTGTATCGCTATACCGACGAGTTGTCGTTCTACGGCAGCTACACCGAATCGTTCAAACCCAACTCGACCATCGCCCCGCTGAGCGGCAGCAGCACCGTGCTCGACGGCAGCATCGCGCCGGAAGAAGCGAAGTCGTGGGAGCTGGGTGCGCGGCTGGATATGCCGGGGCGCATCACCGGCAATATCGCGCTGTTCGACATCAAGAAACGCAATGTGCTGGTGGCCAATTCCGAAGGCCCGACGACGATTTACAGCGCGGCCGGTGAAGTGCGCTCACGGGGTCTGGAAGTGGACATGACCGGTCAGTTGAGCGACCGCTGGAGCATGATCGGCAGCTACGCCTACACCGATGCCGAAGTCACCGAAGACCCGGAATACAAGGGCAAGCGTTTGCAAAACGTGGCGAAGAACAGCGGCTCATTGTCGGCGGTGTATGACTTCGGCAGCGTGATCGGCGGCGATCAGTTGCGCGTTGGCGCCGGGGCGCGCTACGTCGGCGAACGGGCGGGTAACGCGGTGAATGATTTCGATCTGCCGAGCTACACCGTGGCCGACGCTTTCGCCACTTACGACACCAGGATCGAGGGGCAGAAGGTCAAGTTTCAGCTCAACGTGAAGAACCTGTTCGACCGCACTTATTACACCTCGTCGGCGAGCCGGTTCTTTGTGTCGATGGGGGATTCGCGGCAGGTTTCGTTGTCCAGCACATTAGAATTTTGAGGTGCCTGCAAAAGATCGCAGCCTTCGGCAGCTCCTACAGGGGAATGCATTTCAAATGTAGGAGCTGCCGAAGGCTGCGATCTTTTGATCTTGCTCTAACGCAAAAACGCCTGCCGATATTCGCCGGGCGTCCCACCCAACACCTGCCTGAAACGATTGGTGAAATGACTCGCACTGGCAAACCCGCACGCCAAGGCAATTTCACCCAATGGCAACGCCGTCCCCCGCAACAACTCCCGCGCCCGACTCAAGCGCCGGGCCAGCACGTATTGATGCGGCGGCAGCCCGAAGCTCATGCGAAACATTCGCGCAAAGTGATACTCCGACAACGCGCACAACCCGGCCAGTTGCCCGAGGCTGATCGGCTCGGCCAACTGACTGTCGATGAAGTCCACCAGTTGCCGGCGCTGGTGCGGTGCCAGCCCGCCCTTGAGGCGCAAACCCTGACGCGCACCGACCTGACTGAGCAAGGTATGGCTGATCAATTCATGGGCGATGCTACTGGTCAGCAAACGTTCGGCCGGCTCGTCCCAGTTCAGGTTCAGCAATTGCCGAAAGCGCTGCGCTTGCTGCGGGTCTTCGAGGAAGGTCTGCTCGCGCAGTTGCATCTCGCGCGGCTCGCGATCGAGCAACGTCACGCAACCGAGGGCAAATTGTTCGGCGCTGAAATACAGGTGCGCCAAGCGGATGTCGCCATTGATCACCCAGCCTGATTCGTGATCCGCCGGCAGGATGCACAGCTTGTCCGGCCCGCCCTTGTGGCCCGGCTGACCGCGACGAAACGTGCCAGTGCCACCGGCGATATAGCACGAGAGTGTGTGATGGCTCGGCGCTTCGTATTCCTGGGCGTCGTGGTGATTGGTCCACAGGGCCGCAGACAAGCCGTCACCGAGCTCGGCGCTGTGCACAAGGCATGCGTTCGGCGAGCGGTTAAGTGCCTGGAAGACTTGCAGGTTTTCGATGGCGGCCATGATCGGTTCTCTTCAACGACTTGCATCCTACTCCGTCGCCCTCGCGCTGCCAGCCAGTCGGCCGACAAAAGCGCAAGTTTATGCAAGCGTGGTCTCCAGGCCGCAGCGGACACTGAAATCCAATTGAGGAGTGTCCATCATGAACCTGTCGTTGTATCTGTTGACCGTGCTGATCTGGGGCACCACCTGGATTGCCTTGAAATGGCAATTGGGCGTGGTGGAGATTCCAGTGTCGATCGTCTATCGCTTTGGCCTGGCCGCGCTGGTGCTGTTTGCGCTGTTGCTGCTCAGCCGACGGTTGCAACCGATGAACCGGCGCGGGCACCTGATCTGCGTGGCGCAGGGCGTGTGTCTGTTCTGCGTCAACTTCATGTGCTTTTTGACCGCCAGCCAATGGATTCCCAGCGGTCTGGTGGCGGTGGTGTTTTCCACCGCCACCTTATGGAATGCGCTCAATGCACGGGTGTTCTTCGGTCAGCGCATTGCCCGCAATGTGCTGATGGGTGGGGGATTGGGGTTGTTCGGCCTGGGCCTGTTGTTCTGGCCGGAACTGGCCGGCCATCAGGCTACGCCGCAAACCTTGCTCGGTCTTGGCCTGGCACTGTGCGGTACGTTGTGTTTCTCGGCGGGTAACATGCTCTCGAGCCTGCAACAGAAGGCCGGGCTCAAACCGCTGACCACCAACGCCTGGGGCATGGCTTACGGTGCCGCGATGCTGTCGGTGTGGTGTCTGGTCAAAGGCATCCCGTTCGAAATGGACTGGAGCTCGCGATATGTCGGTGCGTTGTTGTACCTGGTGATTCCCGGCTCAGTGATCGGCTTCACCGCCTACCTGACGCTGGTCGGGCGAATGGGGCCCGAACGTGCAGCGTATTGCACAGTGCTGTTCCCGGTGGTGGCGCTGAACGTTTCGGCATTTGCCGAAGGTTATCAATGGACGGCGCCGGCGCTGGCGGGCCTGGTATTGGTGATGCTGGGCAATGTGCTGGTGTTTCGCAAACCACGCACATCCGTATTGCCGAGCCAGGGCAAACTGGCCTGAAACCCGTGAGCGCTGCGCGTTCAGCGCTCAACTTTTAGGCGTGGCGATCAGGTTGCAAGTCAGGTGTTTCGGGAAAATGAACGGGCAAGTGCTGCAGAGCACTCGCCCTGTTTTTTATCCGCGCCAGACCTGCGGGTTGACCAGATCCTGCGGGCGTTCGCCGAGCAGCGCGCTGCGCAGGTTGGCGAGGGCGCGATTGGCCATGGCTTCGCGGGTTTCATGGGTGGCCGAGCCGATGTGTGGCAAGGTCACGGCGTTTTTCAGCTGGAACAGTGGCGACTCGGCCAGCGGTTCTTTTTCGTAGACGTCGAGGCCGGCACCGCGGATGCGGTTGTTTTGCAGCGCCTCGATCAGTGCCGGTTCATCGACCACCGGGCCACGGGAAATGTTGACCAGAATCGCGCTCGGCTTCATCAGGGCCAGTTCACGATGGCTGATCAGGTGGCGCGTCTTGTCACTGAGTGGCACCACCAGGCAGACGAAGTCGGCTTCGGCCAGGAGTTGGTCGAGGCTGCGAAATTGTGCGCCGAGTTCTTGCTCAAGTTTGGTCTTGCGGCTGTTGCCGCTGTAGATGATCGGCATGTTGAAACCGAACCGACCCCGGCGGGCGACGGCGGCGCCGATGTTGCCCATGCCGACGATGCCGAGGGTTTTGCCGTGGACGTCACAGCCGAACAGCGGGGCGCCGACACTGGCTTGCCATTGGCCGGCCTTGGTCCAGGCGTCGAGTTCGGCGACGCGGCGAGCGCTGCTCATGATCAGGGTGAAGGCGAGGTCGGCGGTGCTTTCGGTGAGCACGTCCGGGGTGTTGGTGAGCATGATCCCGCGTTCGTTGAAGTAGTCGAGGTCGTAGTTGTCGTAGCCGACCGACACGCTTGAGACCACTTCGAGTTTGGCGGCGGTTTCGAGTTGGGCCTTGCCGAGTTTGCGGCCGACGCCGATGAGGCCATGGGCGTGGGGCAGGGCTTCGTTGAATTGGGCGTTGATGTCACCGGCCTTCGGGTTGGGGACGATGACGTCGAACTCTTGTTGCAGGCGTTCGATCATGGCTGGGGTGATGCGGCTGAAGGCCAGGACTGTTTTTTTCATCGTTTTTGGCTCTTGTTCGGGCTTGATGCCAAGCAAGCTAACATTTTTTGTTTTGGGGTGTCTTGGCGGCCTCTGGGCCGACCAGGGTTTGGTGGGGGGGGCATATCCGTTTTGTTTGTTATGGCGGCTTGAGGTTTCGCCCTTACGGCGACTCACTTTTTTTACAAACGCCTAAAAAAAGTAAGCAAAAAAACGCTTGCTCCTACGTGCGGCCCGCTCGCTGGGGCTCGGGGTTCCTTCGCTCCGGGATCGATCCGGGCGCAGCGTCTACGGTTTGCTTCGCTGCACCTCCTTTCGCTGTGTTTGGCTTCGCCAAACGGTCGCTGCGCTCCCACACCCGGATCAATCCCTCCGCTCAGCCTTCCGACGTCGCCCGTGGATCAAGATCAAAAGCTGCAGCCGAGCTAACGCTCATCCTGTTGAGTGGGGCGGCATTCGCCGCGTGCGGGTTGTCCTTGCCTCCTTTGTAGGAGCTGCCGAAGGCTGCGATCTTTTGATCTTGCTGTTGCTTTTGTGTGGAGTTGGCCTGCCAGCGATGGCGGCCTGATAGCCGACCGGTCTTTGGCGAATGTACTCATTTCAAATGTGGGAGCTGGCCTGCCAGCGATGGCGGCCTGACAGCCGACCGGTCTTTGGCGGATGTACTCCTTTCAAATGTGGGAGCTGGCCTGCCAGCGATGGCGGCCTGACAGCCGACCGGTCTTTGGCGAATGTACTCCTTTCAAATGTGGGAGCTGGCCTGCCAGCGATGGCGGCCTGACAGCCGACCGGTCTTTGGCCGATGTACTCGTTTCAAATGTGGGAGCTGGCCTGCCAGCGATGGCGGCCTGACAGCCGACCGGTCTTTGGCGAATGTACTCATTTCAAATGTGGGAGCTGGCCTGCCAGCGATGGCGGCCTGATAGCCGACCGGTCTTTGGCGGGTGTGCTCATTTCAAATGTGGGAGTTGGCCTGCCAGCGATGGCGGCCTGACAGCCGACCGGTCTTTGGCGGGTGTACTCCTTTCAAATGTGGGAGCTGGCTTGCCAGCGATGGCGGCCTGACAGCCGACCGGTCTTTGGCGGATGTACTCCTTTCAAATGTGGGAGCTGGCTTGCCAGCGATGGCGGCCTGACAGCCGATCGATTTTTAGCAGGTTGTATGCGATTCACATTGTAGGAGTGAGCCTGCAATCGCGAGCAGGCTCACTCCTGCAAGGGGTCAGCTGTGTGGCGCGGGTTGGGGGATGTCGACGTTATCCAGGACGCGATTCACGGCCAGTTCCGCCAGCATGATGATCTGCTGAATCGCCAGTATTGTGCGGCGTTGCGGGAGGTCGACGTAGGCGGCGATGTCGCTGCTCATGAGGCTGGCTTGTGCCAGTGATTCGCAGGCGTGGACCAGCAGGCTTTCGTTGTCTTGATCGGGCGCGACCTGGAACATGGTGCTGGGTTTGTGGAAGCGCAGCGCCAGGGCATTGGGTTTGAGGTAGTGGTCGAGGGCGCGCTCGGCGGCTTCGTGGAATTTCTTCGAATCGGGGGATTCGTAGGGGGAGGTGTTATCCGTTTCGGGCGGATTTGGTGTTGGCTTTTTCATGGGGAACATACTCATGGCAAGTTGAGTTGAAGCCGCCACTTTTCGTTTTCCAGACGTAAGGGTGGCAGCCGTGCGCGGACTGGAAAAACCGGCCAACTCACCAAAACCGGCAGGCCCAAGGGCCTCCCGCGCACAGCCGCCATAACATCGTGAGCAGAAAAAGCGCCGCAGTATGCCATGAGCTTTGGTAGTTGAAATCGGGTTTTCCAGACCCGGTCGCTGATTCGTCAGCGACACCCAAAGCCTATCCACCGCACTTCCGACGGACAACCTTCAAAACACGTCGGAAACTTCCGCGAAAACCCGGAAATGTAGGAGCTGCCGTAGGCTGCGATCTTTTGATTTTTAAACATCAAGGTCAAAAGATCGCAGTCTGCGGCAGCTCCTAAAGGTTTCACGGTGTGTTGAAAATCAATTGGCGACGCGCGCTCCGGCGAGGCTGCCGCTGAGCTCATAGGCCGACAATTCCGCCTGATGTGCCGCGAGAATTTCCGGCAGCGAGCCGCGCAGATACTCGACCCACGTTTTGATCTTCGCATCCAGGTATTGGCGCGACGGGTAGATCGCGTACAGGTTCAGTTCCTGCGAGCGGTAGTTCGGCATCACCCGCACCAGCGTGCCGTTGCGCAGGCCTTCGATGGCGGCGTACACCGGCAGGACGCCGACGCCCATGCCGCTGATGATTGCGGTTTTCATCGCGTCGGCAGAGTTCACCAGGAATGGCGAGCTGTTGATGGTGACCATTTCCTGACCTTCCGGGCCGTCGAACGCCCATTTCTCCAGCGGGATCACCGGGCTGACCAGGCGCAGGCAGGCGTGGTTGAGCAGGTCGCTGGGCTTTTGCGCGCAGCCGTTGGCTTTCACGTAGGCCGGTGAGGCGCAAACGATGCTGTAGGTGATGCCCAGGCGCTGCGAGACGAAGCCCGAGTCCGGCAGTTCGCGCGCCAGGACGATGGAGACGTCGTAGCCTTCATCGAGCAGGTCTGGCACGCGGTTGGCCATGGTCAGGTCGAAGGTCACGTCTGGGTGTGTCTTGCGATAGCGGGCGATGGCGTCGATGACAAAGTGCTGGCCGATGCCGGTCATGGTGTGCACTTTCAGCTGTCCGGCGGGGCGGGCGTGGGCTTGGCTGGCTTCTGCTTCGGCTTCTTCGACGTAGGCGAGGATCTGTTCGCAGCGCAGCAGATAACGCTTGCCGGCCTCGGTCAGGGCGATGCGCCGGGTCGTGCGGTTAAGCAGTCGGGTTTGCAGGTGGGCTTCCAGGTTGGAGACCGCGCGCGAAACGTTGGCGGTGGTGGTGTCGAGTTGCACGGCGGCGGCGGTGAAGCTGCCGGCTTCGGCCACGCAACTGAAGGCGCGCATGTTTTGCAAAGTGTCCATGGGGTGCTCTCAAGGGAGATGGCAAATTGTGACACGAAGTTTCAGGGTCGAAACCCCCGACCAAGGGATTATCTCGTTAACGGTAACAAAGATTCACAGGATTCCCAGCTTATCGCGGCCAAGGCGCCCACCTAGAATTGCGCCGTTCCCTGTAGGAGCTGCCGCAGGCTGCGATTTTTTGATTTTGTTTTAAGGGATCAAGATCAAAAGATCGTCCGATCGCGGCCCGAGCCTTCGGCAGCTCCTACATAAAACATGTCCCGCCATATCCCCTTCTCAGGAATTCGCAGCTGTGCCGCGTCGCATCAACAGAGCGCTTTTGCCGCTCAGTGTTCTGGCTTTCGCCCTGGGTCTCAGCGGCTGCTTATCAACCGAAGGTATTTCCCCGCAGGGCAAGGCTCTGCAAGCCAATGCACTGGCCACCGACGACGCCATCGCCCACGCCGCCCGTGACGCCAATTGGCCCGCCGCACAATGGTGGCAAGCCTACGGCGACCCGCAACTGAACCGCTGGATCGACCTCGCCATACAAGGCAGCCCGAGCATGGCCATGGCCGCCGCGCGGGTGCGTCAGGCCAAAGCCATGGCCGGTGTCGCTGAAGCGGCCGAGTCATTGCAGATCAATGGCGAGTCGACCCTCAAGCGCCACAACTGGCCGACTGATCAGTTCTACGGCCCGGGCGAGCTGGCCAATACCACCACTTGGGACAACAACGCCGCGCTGGGTTTCAGCTACGCCCTCGACCTTTGGGGCCGCGAGAGCAATACCAGCGAAAGGGCGGTGGATCTGGCGCACATGAGCGTTGCCGAGGCGCGGTTGGCGCAGTTGGAGTTGCAGAACAACATCGTGCGCGCCTACATCGCGCTGTCGCTGCATTACGCCCAGCGCGACATCGTCGCGGCCACGCTTGCGCAGCAACAGCAGATTCTCGATCTGGCGCAAAAGCGTCTGGACGGCGGGATCGGCACGCACTTTGAAGTCAGCCAGGCGCAAACGCCGTTGCCGGAGACTCATCGGCAACTCGATGCGCTGGACGAAGAGATCGCCCTCAGTCGCAATCAGCTCGCCGCACTGGCAGGCAAAGGGCCGGGGGCGGGTGCGCAATTGCAGCGGCCGACGCTGTCCCTTGGTGCGGCGCTGAAGCTGCCTTCGGCACTGCCCGCTCAATTGCTCGGTCAGCGTCCGGATGTGGTCGCCAGCCGCTGGCAAGTGGCGGCGCAGGCGCGTGGCATCGATGTGGCGCACGCCGGTTTTTATCCCAACGTCGACCTGGTCGGCAGCCTCGGTTTCATGGCCACTGGCGGTGGGGCGCTGGAGTTTTTGACCGGCAAGAAACTCAATTACAACGTGGGCCCGGCAATCTCGTTACCGATTTTCGATGGCGGGCGACTGCGTGCCGAACTTGGTGAAGCGTCGGCCGGTTATGACATCGCTGTGGCGCATTACAACCAGACACTGGTGAATGCGCTCAAGAATATTTCCGACCAGTTGATTCGCCGTGAGTCGATGGACAAGCAGCAAGGGTTCGCCGCCGAATCCGTGGCCACCGCGCAGAAGACTTACGACATCGCGATGATCGCTTATCAGCGCGGCCTCACCGATTACCTCAACGTGCTCAACGCACAAACGTTGCTGTTCAAACAGCAGCAAGTGCAACAGCAGGTGCAGGCGGCACGCTTGAGTGCGCATGCGCAGTTGGTGACGGCGCTGGGTGGTGGGCTGGGTGCGGGGAATGACGTGCCGAGTGCCGAAAAAACCCAAGCCCCGAAAACCCCGGCTCTCCTGCATTGAACACACGACCCAATGTGGGAGCGAGCCTGCTCGCGAAAGCGGTTTATCAGTCGACATCAACGTTGAATATGAAAACGCATTCGCGAGCAGGCTCGCTCCCACAGGTTCTGCGACCAGATCGAATCTCATTGAGCACATTTGAATGACTCCCTTGCCCGCACCTCTGCGCTGGCTCTACTCCCTGGAATGGCGCCGCGGCTTTTTTGACTGGGCGCGCAGCGATGGCGTGACCTGGGTTTATATCTTCAAGGTGTTGCTTGCAGCGTTCCTGACCCTGTGGCTGGCCATGCGTCTGGAATTGCCGCAACCGCGCACGGCGATGATCACCGTGTTCATCGTCATGCAGCCGCAAAGCGGGCAGGTTTTCGCCAAGAGTTTCTATCGCTTTCTGGGCACGCTGGCCGGCTCGGCGATGATGGTCACGTTGATCGCGCTGTTTGCGCAGAACACCGAACTGTTCCTCGGCTCGCTGGCGATCTGGGTCGGCATCTGCTCGGCGGGTGCCGCGCGTTGCCGTAACTTCCGCGCCTATGGATTCGTGCTGGCGGGTTACACCGCCGCAATGGTCGGGTTGCCGGCGCTGGCGCACCCCGACGGCGCGTTTATGGCCGCTGTGTGGCGGGTTCTGGAGATCTCACTGGGGATTCTCTGCGCCACCGTAGTCAGCGCCGCGATCCTGCCGCAAACCGCCAGCGCGGCGATGCGCAACGCTCTGTATCAGCGTTTCGGTGTATTCGCGCTGTTCGTCACCGATGGCTTGCGCGGGCGTAGCAAAACCGAATCCTTTGAGGCGACCAACGTACGCTTCATTGCCGAAGCGGTGGGGCTGGAAGGGCTGCGCAGCGTGACCGTGTTCGAAGACCCGCACATGCGCCGGCGCAATGGTCGCCTCAGCCGTTTGAACAGTGAGTTCATGGGCATCACCACGCGCTTCAACGCCCTGCACCAGTTGCTTGAACGCCTGCGCGGCAATGGCGAGGAACACGTCGTGGCGGCAATCAGGCCGGGTCTGCAGGACCTGGCCGAAGTGCTCGACAGCTTCAGCGGTCGTGCCCTGACCAGTCCCGATGCCGCACGCCTGGCGACCGCGCTTGCGACCTATAAAGAAGGACTGCCAGCGCGGGTGCGTAGCCTGCGCGCGACGTTTCAGGAGAGTGAGCCGAGCGATGCCGAGCAACTGGATTTCCACACCGCTTACGAGTTGCTCTATCGCTTCGTCGATGACCTGCACAGTTATGCACAGACCCATGCGTCCTTGGCCGATCACCGTCACGAACGCGAGCGTTGGGACGAGCCGTTCACCCCGCAAACCAACTGGTGGGCAGCGGCGGCGTCGGGGATTCGCGCCTCGTTTATCCTGATCGTGCTGGGCAGTTATTGGGTGGCCACCGCTTGGCCGAGCGGCGCGACCATGACCCTGATTGCCGCCGCCACGGTGGGCCTGTCCGCCGCTACGCCGAACCCGAAACGCATGGCATTCCAGATGGCGTGCGGGACGTTCCTCGGCGCGCTGATCGGCTTCTTCGAGATGTTTTTCATCTTCCCGTGGATCGACGGTTTTCCATTGCTGTGCGTGATGCTCGCGCCGGTGATCGTGCTCGGTTCGTTTCTTACGTCGCGGCCGCAATACGCCGGTGTCGGTCTCGGCTTGCTGATCTTCTTCAGCACCGGTTCCGTGCCGGATAACCTGACGGTCTACAACCCGTATACCTTCATCAATGACTACATCGCCATGGTCATCGGTATGCTGGTCTGCGCGGCTGCCGGGGCGATTATTCTGCCGCCGAACAGCCGCTGGTTGTGGCAACGGCTGGAGCAGGATCTGCGCGGGCAAGTGGTCTATGCCATCAGCGGCAAACTCAAAGGGCTGGCCTCGAGTTTCGAGAGCCGGACCCGCGATCTGCTGCATCAGGCCTACGGTCTGGCGGCCGGTGAGCCGAAGGTACAAAAGAGTCTGCTGCGCTGGATGTTCGTGGTGCTTGAAGTCGGCCACGCGATCATCGAGTTGCGCAAGGAACAGGCGATTCTGCCGGTGCATCCGGCGTACGCCGAGTCGCAGCCGTGGCGTCAGGCAATCCGCGTTATGGGGCGTGCACTGGTGCGTCTGTTTCTGTACCCCAACGCCAGCAATCTGGAGCGCGCACTGGTCGCGGTCGACCACGCGATCAGTCGTGTCGCGGCCACCGATGAACCGTTCGCGCCGCACTTCGATACCTCGGCGTTGCGCCGGGTGAAGAGCTATCTGCACTTTATCCGCACGTCCTTGCTCGACCCGCAATCACCGCTTGCCATGCTCGCGCCCGCCAAGCCCGAAGGACTTGCCCATGCCTCGTGAAATCGCCTTCCACGGCGTGTACATGCCAACCATGACCCTGATGTTTTTCATCGCCGCGGCCTTGGCCTGGGCGGTGGACCGGTTTTTGTCGGGGTTCGATCTGTACCGCTTCTTCTGGCACCCGGCGCTGCTGCGCCTGAGTCTGTTTACCTGTCTGTTCGGCGCGATGTCGCTGACTGTCTACCGTTGAGAACGTCCTGATGAAAAAGTTTTTCAGCCTGCTTGCGACGCTGCTGGTGCTGGCCCTTGCGCTGTGGATCGGGCGGACCTTGTGGGTGCACTACATGGACACGCCGTGGACCCGCGACGGCCGGGTGCGTGCGGATATCATCAACGTCGCCGCCGACGTCACCGGTGAAGTGGTGAACGTGCCGGTGCGCGACAACCAATTGGTGAAGAAGGGCGATTTGCTGATGCAGATCGACCCGGAGCATTACCGCATCGCGGTGAAACAGGCGCAGTCGCTGGTCGCTTCACGCAAGTCGACATGGGAGATGCGCAAGGTCAACGCGCATCGTCGCGCCGACATGGATGCGCTGGTGATCTCCAGGGAAAACCGCGACGACGCCAGCAACATCGCAGACGCCGCACTGGCCGATTATCAACACGCGCAGGCGCAACTGGAAGCCGCCGAACTCAACCTCAAACGCACCGAAGTGCGCGCGGCGGTGGACGGCTACGTGACCAACCTCAATGTGCATCGCGGCGACTACGCGCGCATCGGCGAGGCAAAAATGGCCGTGGTCGACATGAATTCGTTCTGGGTTTACGGCTTCTTCGAAGAAACTAAACTGCCCCACGTGCGCGTCGGCGACAAGGCCGACATGCAACTGATGAGCGGCGAAGTGTTGAAGGGCCATGTGGAAAGTATTTCCCGCGGCATCTACGACCGCGACAACCCTGAAAGCCGCGAGCTGATTGCCGATGTGAATCCGACGTTCAATTGGGTCCGGTTAGCGCAGCGGGTGCCGGTGCGCATTCACATCGATGAAGTGCCGGAGGGTGTGCTGTTGGCGGCGGGGATTACTTGTACGGTTGTGGTCAAGCAGGACAGTGTGGATAACTGAGGCAGACCGAGTCGCGGCCATCGCGGGCAAGCCCGCTCCCACAGAGTCTGTCGTGTACAAGATTTTTGAGAGCGCCGCAAAACCTGTGGGAGCGGGCATGCCCGCGATGCGGACGCCTCGGTCCTGCAAGAAAATGCCGAACGTCTAAACGCCGCAAAACGTCTCCTGCAAATGCACCCAGACCAGCCGCCCGGATTCGAGTTTTTCAAACACGACCGTCGAGCGCCGGTCCGTGTGCAAACCGCTCGCATCCGTCTGTTGTTCTCGGTAACTCACCGTCGCGCCACGGTCGTGCAAGGCAATCGCGCGCAGTTCGCTGAGTTCAATCCTGAACCCGTTCTTCTTGCCTCCGGCCATTTGAAACAATCCCCGCAAGGCTTCGAAATCAAGCACTCGACCCAGCGGCGTAATCATTGAAAACCGGGGTGAAAAGCGTGTCAGTAATCGCTCCAGAGCGGTCTCGTCCTCTGCCACTGCAAACCATCGTTCGATGGCCTCGTGCGCTTCGATAACTTCGGCAAAGTAGTCGGTGTGGTCAGTCATGTGGATTTTTCCTGAAGGGCAGGTGAGTTCAGCAGCGCGAGCACTTTGCTCGCATCGAAACGCAGCACGGCGGCCATCGGCAAGAGCGTGAGCAGCGCGGCGGCGAGAAAGCAGTATCTGAAACCGTTGGCGCCCAAGGCGCCCAGCAATGAACTGAGCAGCGCCGCGCCGAGGCAGAAACCGAGCTGGCGATTGATGTTCCAGAGGGCGCTGGAGTGACCCATTTTTTCCGTGCTCATGCCGACAAACGCCAGGGTTTGCGCGGTGACGCTGCACAGGCTGCCGCCCAGGCCCATCAGGGCATAGGCGAGGATCAACGGGCCGGCTGCGGGCTGTTCGATCTGCATCAGCATGACAATGCCCAGGCTTTGCAAAAGCATTCCCGCGATCAGCAGCGGCTTGGGACCGACTCGGTTGAAACTGCGTTTGCCAAGCATGATCGCCAGTCCCGAAGCCGCCGCCCAGGACAGCATCAGTGCACCGGTTTGCGCCGCACCGAAACCGAGGTCGTGCAGGTACAGCACAGCAAGCATGTTGGTGCCGGTAAAGATGCCCGGCACAAACAGGTAGATCAGCATGGCCAGACGCAATGACGGGTTCTTGATTAGTTGCAGGTCAAGAACCGCACCAGGTTTTCGCCAGCCATCGCGCACGTACACGCACAAGGTAATGGCGCTGAGCAGCAGCACGGCGCCAGCCAGGTGGCGGGTTGCGGTTGCGCTTGCCAGGCTTACGGCAATCAGCAACAGGCTCAGGGCCGACACGGCCAACAGCAGGCCGCGTGCGTCCAGTGTCGGTCGTTCGCGGGTGGGTTGGTCGGGCTTCAACCAAAGCAGGCCGAGTCCGAACGCCAGCAGCGCCATCGGCATGTTCAGGTAAAAAATCCAGCGCCACGACAGCGCTTGAACAATCAGTCCACCGGCCGCCGGCGACAGGGCCGGCACCATCAGCGCCACCAGCAGCACCACACCGGTGAAGTGCGCGCGCTGCGTCGCAGGAAACTCTCGGTAGGCCAAGGCCTGACCGACCGGCAGCAGCAACCCGCCCCCCAGCCCTTGCAGCAACCGCCAGCCGATCAGGCTTTCAATCGAGCCGGCCTGGGCCACCAGTCCGGACGCGATGGCGAACACCAGCAACGAGCCAAGGATCAGCCGGCGCTCGCCGACGCGTGCCGCCAGCCACACGCTCATCGGAATGATCAGCGTCAGCCCGAGCATGTAGGCGTTGGTGATCCACGCCAGTTGCGTCACCGAGGCGTGCAACTGCCGGGCGATGTCCGGGTAGGCAATGCTGGCGGCGAACATGTTGAGCAGATCGAGGGCGAACCCCAGCAGATACACCAGCGCGACTTTTGAGCGGTAGGCCATGGCGACTTCCCTGTGATGAGGCGTGCAGGGTAGGGCGCTTCTGGCGATAGGAAAACGCTGGTTTGGCTGCTAGTTTGTCAAAATAATTTTGACAAGGAGCGCCGTGTACATGGTCAGCCTGGACCGTTTTGACACTTTTAAAGCCGTGGTCGAGGCCGGGTCGTTGACCGCTGCCGCCGATACGCTTGGGCAGACGCGAGCGGTGGTGAGCTTCAACCTCAAACGGCTGGAAGAGGAGCTGGGCGTCACGTTGCTCACCCGCAACACCCGGCAACTGGCGCTGACCGATGCTGGCGAGCGCTTCTATCGGCGCTGTTTGCGCACACTGGATGAAGCGCGACTGGCGATCGAGGAGGCCCGTTCCGAGCACTCACAGCTAAAAGGCACGTTGCGCATCACCACCACCGTGGAATTTGCTTTGGCGCAGGTAGTACCGGCGCTGGAAGTGTTTCGTCAGCAGCAGCCGCAATTGAATATTCACCTGTCCACTTCCTCGACCCACGCGGATCTGATCTCTGAACGTTTTGATCTGGCGATTCGCCTCGGGCGCATGCACGATTCCAATCTGCGCGCGGTGCAGTTGTCGACGTTCGAGGTGTTTGCAGTGGCGGCGCCGGCGTTGGTCGAGCAGTTTGCTCCCGTCAGCACCCTGGCAGTGCTGGAGTCGATGCCGACACTGGGGCATGGACGCGTACCGGAAATGACGGTCACCGGCCCCGCCGGCAGCGAGCATTTCTATCAGCCAAAACCGGGGACGACCGCGATCGTTGCGGACAACTCGGCAACGCTGCGGGCATTTGCATTGACCGGGCAGGGCGTGGCCATTCTGCCGCAGTGGCTGATCCAGGAAGATCTCGACGCCGGACGGTTACAGCGCTTGTTGGCGGACTACCGTTTTGCTCAGCAAGGCGTGTACGCGCTGTACCCGGACACCCGGCATTTGCCGCTTAAAGTGCGGGCGTTCATTGATTTCATGAAGGGCTGGGGTTGAGATTTCGCGATGGGCTCAACCCGGTCTCAGAGTTGCCCACGCAAGCCGAACCGCTTCATCAACGTCGATTCCAGCAAACCTTTTGGCAGTAAAGCCGCCAGCATCGGCAATGCCCGGCTGCCATTGCCGATGCGGATCAACCGCGGCGGTTTGCTTTGTTGCACAGCCTTCAGCAATTGCGCCGCAAATTCGCTGGCCGGCGTCGGTTTGTCCTGCGACGCCTTGGCCCTTGCGCGAATGGCTTCACGCAGGGGAAACCACGGTGACTGCTCGTTGATCAACTGCTCGGCCTCATGCCCGGCATTCTTTGCGAAACTCGACTGAATCGCCCCAGGCTGGACTTCCATCACGCGGATGCCGAACGGTGCCAGCTCCATACGCAACGCGTCGCTCAAGGCATGTACGGCGGCTTTCGAGGCGCAGTAGGCGCCCGCGAATGGCGTGACCAGAACACCGGACACACTGCCAATATTCACGACAAGCCCTTTGCCCCGGCGCAGCACCGGAAACAGTGCGCGGGTGACGCCGACAATCGAGAACACGTTGGTTTCGAATTGACGCTGCATGGCGGGCACGCCGCCGTCGAGCAGCGGGCCCATGGCGCCGTAACCGGCGTTGTTGATCAGCACATCGAGGCCGCCGTGTTGCTGATTGATTCGCTCGCCGAGTTGCTCCAGTGCCGCGCCGTCATTGACGTCGAGCTGCACCGCGATAAACCCGGCTGATGTCAGCGCGGCGACATCTTCAGACTTGCGCGCGGTGGCCCAGACTTCGTAACCGGCGCTTGTGAAAACATCCGCCAGGGCGCGGCCGATGCCGCTGGAACAACCGGTGATCAACGCAACAGGCATGGCGCGTTCCTTGTGCAAAACGGTGGGAAGGGGATCAATCGGAGAAGCTGCCCTGCAATCGCTCGGCGCGAAACTCCAGGGTTTGTGCGCGATAACCGGGCCGCAGGGGCGGCATCGGCAGGCAATCTTCCCAGCTGCCGCCAGCCTGCAACTCGCCGGGGCCGCGATAGCGTGGCGCGGTGTATTGGTTATCGGCCAGATTGACGGTATCGCCCGGTGCGTAGGCCGCGATGCGCCAGCGCAGTTCGGTCAGCGGGACGTCGTTGCCGTTGTTCATCTTCAGTTGCAGCGGTCGATCTGCCGGGCATTGTTCTGGCGCATAGCTGATGCGCAGTTCCAGACGTGCCAGTTGCTTGACCTCGCGGTTGTCCAGCCACACCACCCACATCGCCACCAGCGCGAGACCGACAGCCGCTGCGACCGAAACCGGTAGAGCCTTGGCGGGATAGCGCAGCAACAGGATCAGCCAGGTGATGACCAGCAGGACGCCGATGAACATGTTTGAACGCTCCTTGAACTCTTGCACACCATCCTACCTAAGGGACGCCCCAATAGACATTCGTTGCGCAAGCGAATGCACCGTTGGTCGGAACTGTAATTTCTGACAGTAGGCATTCATGCCGTCCGACTGCTTTGATGCTGACAGACGAAAGGGACGTCGCGACCGTGCGGAGCAACCACATGAACGTGCACAGCAGAACACCGACGCTTTCGGCGCACGACCCGCGTGGGTTGCCGGTTCGTACGGTCGACTATTGGCGCACCGAGGCGGTTGAACCTGCGCAAACCCGCATCAACCGCACGCTGCGTGACGTAGCCGGGCGCGCTGTCGCCCAGTGGGATCCTCGTTTATGGTCGCTGCACATGAGCGATCCGCTGACTCCGGCGAATCTGACCTCGGTGTATTTGCTGAACGGCCAGGTGCTGCGCTCGGACAGCGTTGATGCCGGCATGCAGATCGCCTTGCACGGTGTGGGGGCGCACGTGCTGTTCGATTGGGACAGTCGTGGCACTCGTCGCGAAACGCAACACGATCTGATGCTGCGTCCGTTGGCGGTGTTTGAAGAAGGCGACTCGCAACCTCGGCTATGCGTCGAGCGTTTCATGTATGGCCAGCCCGATACGGCTGACCCGACCCGCAACCAGCTCGGCCAGTTGCTTCGCCATGATGATCCGGCGGGCAGTCTTTTGTTCGAAAGCTTTTCCATCAGCGGCCAATGCAGCGAAAACAATCGACATTTCACCCTGGATCCCGTTCTCCCGGACTGGCCCGAACCGATTGATGAACGGGCACGCTTGCTGGAGCCCGGCGAGGGCGCTACGACCCGATGGCGTTTCGGGCCACAGGGCCAGGTGATCGAACAGATCGATGCGCGGGGCAATCGGCATTTCAGCGAGTTCACCCTCGATGGCCGTCTGCGCGCCAGTCATCTGCAACTGAAACATCAAACCGGGCCGCAAACGCTGGTCTCTGATATAGCCCACAACGCTGACGGACAAGTCACGCAGGAGTTGGCGGGCAACGGGGTGCTGACAGCACTGACCTATCGGCCCGAAGATGGTCGCCTGCTTGAGCGCCTCGCTGTAAAGGCCAACGGCGCGGCGTTGCAGCTCCTTCGCTACGAATATGACCGGGTGGGCAATGTGCTGAGCATCGAGGACAAGGCACTGCCGATTCGTTATTTCGCCAATCAGCGTATCGACCCCATCAGCCGGTTTACGTACGACAGTCTGTACCAACTGAGCGAGGCAACCGGGTGGGAGGCGGGGGCCGCGAGTCAGGGGCCAGAGTCTCTGCATCGCAATGATCCGGCGGCGTCGAGCAATTACCGCCAGAGCTATCGCTACGACGAATCCGGCAACCTGCTGGAGCTCAAGCATGTGGGTATGCGCAGCGGACTCAAGCTTGTCGCCGCGCGGCTTAGCAATCGCTGCCTGCCTTATCGCAACGACGTACCGCCCACGGAAGAGCAAATCGCTGCAGCGTTCGATCCCCGTGGAAATCTGCGGGCGCTGGAAGCCGGGCGCTCGTTGACGTGGGATCTGCGTAATGAGTTGCGGTCGGTTACGCCGGTGGAGCGGGCGAGTGGGCTCAATGACATCGAGCAATACGTTTACGACGGTGGCGGACAGCGTGTGCGCAAGACGCGTGAATTGCACACGAATGCACGCGTGGTGGTTGCTCAGGTGCGATACCTGCCAGGGCTGGAGTTGCGCATAGATAGCGCAGGTGAGGTGTTGCAGGTCATCACGGCACAGTCGGGGCTTAACAGCGTCAATGTTCTTCACTGGGAAAGTACTCCACCCGATGGCAGCAATGACCGTTATCGCTTCAACTTTACCGATCACCTCGGGTCGACCTGTCTGGAGCTGGCCGAGGATACCCGGCTTATCAGTCAGGAAACCTTTTATCCATTTGGCGAGACGGCGTGGAGTGCCAAGACGGAGGTCAGTTACCAAACGGTTGGTTATTCGGGCAAAGAGCGCGATGCGACCGGGTTGTATTACTACGGCTATCGCTATTACATGCCGTGGTTACAACGCTGGTTGAATCCGGACCCTTTGGGTGGAGTGGACGGATTGAACCTGTACCAGATGGTCAATAACTCCCCCCTTGTCTATCGGGACGAGCAGGGCATGCAGGGTAGCTCAGTCACCGAATCGCCAAGGTTTGACGTCTTGAACGAGTCGGAAACGAATGCACTGAATCAAGGCATGCACTTCGATGCTCGAGGGCTGGATTATTTTCCCCAACCTTTGCATGAGAAGGTTGTGGCGGGGTTGGATGAGGGCCTGAGCTGGATTCAGAACGCGCAATCTGCGCTATCTTCGAAAGACTTGAGCGCGTCATCGCAGAAGTATCTCAACTTGGTTTTCGGAGCCGAGTACGCAGCCAATCGAAACGAATCAGAAGAATTGCGCACGGCCCTGCTGGGGTCACTGCAACGCTTGGGTAGCTACATGCAGCAGCTAAAAGGTGCAGACAGTTGGCGCCTGAGCCTTGTGCAAAAGCTCTCCAATCATGCTGTAGGACGAACCGTCTATAACAACACGCAAAAGAAACAGATCTGGTTGAGTCGCGATCATGTAGAGAGTGCACATGTTTTTAGCTTGGCGCGCACGCTTGTCCATGAATCCGCCCATGCGATGTACAACTACAGTAGCCCCCAAAGGGTTGATGACATTTGGTATTTGAGGATCGGTAAGTTATCGGAGCAAGCATCCGAACAAGATATCGAAAACTTTGCGTTGACCGCGTTGCTAACGTCCGCCGAAAGAATTGAGGATGGGCCAGATGAAGCAAAAATGCCCGGCAATGGACGCGCCGATTACAAAAGAATCATAGATGGATTCCAAGCGGCATCTGGAGGGGGGGCAGTGACATCCGCTGCGCAACGACTGACGTTGTTCAAGTCAAATCTGGCGGCTCGAAGAAATGTGATTTTGCATAACGCCGATTCGTACCCAGGGTTGTTGATGGCGTTCCGAAATAAAGGCAAGTGATTGCCGGAAAAAAGCCCCCGCCCAACCCGCTGCGGATAGGGAACGCAACAGGCAGGGCGAGGGCTTCTTGTTTTGCGGATCGTTTACTGCGCGATGGTTTTCACCGACACGCCGCGCTCGATCGGGGTGGAGCGGCCGTAGATATCTTCGAAACGCTCGATATCGTCTTCACCCAGGTACGAACCGGACTGCACTTCGATGATTTCCAGCGGGATCTTGCCCGGGTTGCGCAGGCGATGCACCGAGGCGATCGGGATGTAGGTCGACTGGTTTTCGCAGAGCAGGAACACGTTGTCATCGCAAGTCACTTCGGCAGTGCCGCTGACCACGATCCAGTGTTCGGCGCGGTGGTGGTGCATTTGCAGCGACAGGCACGCGCCCGGTTTGACCGAGATGTGCTTGACCTGGAAACGCCCGCCCATGTCCACAGAGTCGTATGAACCCCACGGACGATAGACTTCGCAGTGGTTCTGGGTTTCGCTGCGGCCCTGCTCGTTGAGGGTGTTGACCATCTGCTTGACGCCCTGGACCTTGTCCTTGTGGGCAATCATCATCGCGTCCTTGGTTTCGACCACAACGATGTTTTCCAGACCGATCACCGACACCAGTTTGCCGTTGCCGTGGATCATGCAGTTCTTGCTGTCCTGAATCACCACATCACCTTTGGTGACGTTGCCATTGGCGTCTTTGTCGTTGACTTCCCACAGCGACGACCAGCAGCCGACATCGCTCCAGCCCGCACTCAGTGGTACTACACAGGCACGCTGGGTTTTTTCCATGACGGAGTAGTCGATGGAGTTGTCCGGGCAGCAGGAGAAAGTGGCTTCGTCCAGTGTGACGGTGTCGGCGTCATGCTCGCTGCGCTCAAGGGTCAGCAGGCAGGTGTCGTAGATGTCCGGGTCGTGCTTTTTCAGCTCTTCAAGGAAGCGGCTGGCGCGGAACAGGAACATGCCGCTGTTCCAGAAGTAACCGCCGGACTGCACGTACTCGGTGGCGCGTTTGACGTCAGGTTTTTCGACGAAGTGCGAGACGCGGCTGACGCCTTCGGGCAGCAGCGAATCAGCGGTGGACTTGATGTAGCCGTAGCCGGTTTCCGGTTTGGTCGCCGGTACGCCGAACAGCACCATTTCACCGTTTTCGGCAGCGACGGTGGCCAGGGCCAATGCACGTTGCAGGGCTTTCTGGTCTTCCAGCACGTGGTCGGCCGGCAGCACCAGCATCAGTTCGTCACGGCCTTCATTGACCAGCATCATCGCGGTCAGCGCCACGGCCGGCGCGGTGTTGCGGCCGAACGGTTCCATCAGGATGCGCTGGCACTCGAGTTTGCGGTTGGCCAACTGCTCGTTGACGATGAAGCGGTGATCTTTGTTGCAGACCACGATCGGGGTGTCCATGCCTTCGAACACCAGGCGTTCCAGGGTTTGCTGGAACAGCGTGTGTTCGCCGGTCAGGGCGAGGAATTGCTTAGGGAACTGCTTGCGCGAAAGCGGCCAAAGACGTGAGCCGCTACCACCTGACAAAATCACCGGAATCATATTGTTTACTCCATAAAATGCAGTTGAGAGCTGCAAGCTGCAAGCGGTGAGTTAGAAGCACTTCACTTGCAGCTTGAGGCTTGTAGCTGATAGCTCGCGCGATTAGCGCGTCGACACCGGGCGTTTCACCCAGACTGGCGACAGGCTGCTGCCGGAACCGGTGACGTACAGCACCGCTGCTTCACCGCGCTCCAGGGCGACTGGCTTCACGTCGCCGACTTTCTTGTCGCCTTCGTACAGCGCCAGGCTGACTTTCACCGGGTTGATTTCACGTTCGCCACGGCCCTTGGCCGCCACGGTTTTAACCACTTCAGTCTTGCCGTCGGCAGTCTTCAGGGTCAGCGGCTTGTCGCTGAGGTTCTGCACGCGCACCAGGGATTTCTGCTTGTTCTTGAACGGCGGCTCTTCGATCAGTTGCGGCGCGCCGGACGCGTTGTTGACCAGGGTGTAGTAGTGATCACCGGCGAGTTTCACCGGTAGGGTCTGGCTGCCGACCTTGGCGCTGTAGTCGCCGCCCGGCATGAAGCTGAAATCGCTGCTGGCCAGTGGCGCAACATCGCTCAGGTTGGTGCTGCCAACGGTGGCGCTGACTTCAGCGTTGCTGGCGTTATAGATGCGCACGAAGCTCGAGCCTTTTGGCGCGGTAGGGCCGTAGAGGGCAGCATCGCCACCCGCGAAGGCGGGTACGGAAAGCACGCTGAGGCCAGCAACCAGAGCGAAGCTTTTAGCGAGACGGCGAGGAGTTGTAGTGAAAGTCATGGTGTACCTCTCTTTCAGTTTTGCGCCCGGTCGGGCGTCTCGGATTTAGTGTTTGCAGCTACGTTTTGTTGGCGTGCGCCGGCTTGTTTAAGCTCTGCGACCCACTGCGGGTCGGCGTCACCGATTTCGTTGTTCACAGGCAGATAACGTTCAGGAAACTCCCAGATCAGCACTTGTGGCGGGCTGTTCTTGAAGTCATCGCTTTTGAGGTAGCTGAGCATCGGCAGGATCGGACCGTGGCCGTCTTCGGCGTAGCTCACGACGTCGCTGTGCAGCGCTTGTTTCAGCGCACCGACGAAGTTCCAGTTCGGGTTGGCGCTGTAGCTGGTGCCGATCAGCGCGACCGGCACTTCGCTGTTGGCGAACAGAGCGTCATCACCGCCAGGTTGCTCGCCAGCGGCTACGGTGTTGCGCTTTTGCAGCGGCTCTTGCGCCGGCATCAGGTTTTCGAACAGTGGATCAAGCGGCAGGAACAGACGCAGATCACCCTTGTGCGTGACCTTTTCCGCTGGCGTGGTGACGAAACGCTGTGGCTCGCCGCTGAGCGGGAACTTGTCGGCGATGGTCTTGGCCAGGGTGTTGGCGGCAACTTCGGCACCCTCAGGCGTCCAGTGAGTGTCGGTGCGCAGGAACACTTGCTGACCGTTCTGCTTGGCCTGTTGCAACGGTTTGAGCAGATCGGGCGCAAGGATCTTGTCCGCCGCAACCCGTGCGTGGAAGTCCTCGTAAAGGTTGGCGTGAATGCTTGCCGGTTTCACTTCACCCAGGTGTTCCGGGTACAGACGAACCTTGGCCGGCACGATCGCCATCACCAGTTTCACGCCTTTGTCTTTCAGGGTCTGGCGCACGCCTTCGACCAGCGCGTAATTGCCTTGCAGGTTCAGCTCTTCGTTGACGATCGGATTGAATTCCTCATCGCTGTACAACCATTGATCGCGACCGAGCACGACGCCCGGACGACCTTCGTTGAACAGTTTGAAATCCAGCGCGGCCCAGAGGTTGGTACCCAGGCGCTTGATCGGAAACTCTTCGTCGTAATGAGTCTCCACAGCCTTGGTCCAGCGACCGTTGAGCACCGTCGCTTCGGCGTTGGTGCTGAAGCCGAAGAAGCTGCGAACCGACCATAGACCCAGGACCAGCAGGGTCACCAAAAACAGGGCGATGTAGAAGATGCGTAATGAGCGGGTCATGTCAGATCCCTCAGAACTGGAAGTAAAGGAACGGCGAGAAGCTTTGCGCCGAGAGTTTGAGAATCGAGGCAATGAACAGCAGCAGAATCACGGCGCGCATTGCGTAGCGCGACCAGTCAGCGGTCCAGTAGGCCGGTTGCACCTGGGCTTCGACGCCGACGGTGTAGCCTGGCTCGTGGATGCTTGCCGGGTTGTCGCCGGGCACCGCTTTGATCATTCCCGGGGTCGCAGTGCCAGGGCCGTCGGCCTCGACGTTGACTTCAGGTTTGGCCTTGACCGGTGGCTGATTGGTGTACAGATCACGCAGGCCGAAGAACGCCAGCGTCACGTACGCCACCAGCAGAGTTGCCACTTGCAGACCGGTGAGGCTGGCCTGATTGAGTTCCGACAGCGACCATTCGCCGAAGCTGAACATCGCGCCGTACATGCGACCGGCAACGTGCAGGTTCTCTGCGCGGAAGATCACCCAGCCCATCACCACCAGCAGGAACGTCAGGGCCCAGCGGATCGGGTTTAGGCTGCGTGGCGAGGTGTTCAGGCCCAGCGCCTTCTCGATAGCCAGCCACATGCCGTGCCAGGCGCCCCAGACGATGTAGGTGATGTTCGCGCCGTGCCACAGACCACCCAGAAGCATGGTCAGGAACAGGTTGCGATAAGTCATCAACGTACCTTTACGGTTACCGCCCAGGGTGATGTACAGGTAGTCACGCAGCCAGGTGGACAGGCTGATGTGCCAGCGACGCCAGAACTCGGTGATCGACTGACTGATGTACGGCTGCTTGAAGTTTTCCATGAAGCGGAAACCCATCATCAGACCCAGACCGATCGCCATGTCGCTGTAACCGGAGAAGTCGAAATACAGTTGCGCGGTGTACGCCAGCGCACCCAGCCAGGCATCGCCCGTGGTCGGGTTTTGCAGCGCGAAGCAGTGGTCGGCAACTACCGCCAGGGTGTCGGCAATGAAGACCTTCTTGATGAAACCCTGCATGAACCGCGTACAGCCCTCGGAGAACTTGTCGAGGGTGTGCGTGCGGTTGTTGAACTGGTCGGCGAGGTCGCGGAAACGCAGAACCGGGCCGGCAATCAGGTGCGGGAAGATCGCCACGAAGGCCGCGAAGTCGATCAGGTTGCGCGTCGCCGGGGTGTCACCGCGATACACGTCGATGATGTAGCTGATCGACTCGAAGATGTAGAACGAGATCCCGATCGGCAATAGCACGTGGGTCAGGATGAACGGCGACAGACCGACCGAGGTCATCATCGCGTTGATGCTGTCGACACCAAAGTTGGCGTACTTGAAGTAGCCGAGGATGCACAGATCCACTGCCACGCCGAGCAACAGCCAGCGTTGCGCCGGTTTGGTCCGCACGCCGGCAGCACCGACTTTCAGGCCGATCCAGTAGTTCCACAACGTGACGGCAGCGAACAGCGCCAGGAAGTCCACCCGCCACCACGCATAGAACACGTAGCTGGCGAGTAGCAGCAGCAGATTGCGATAACGAATCCCGCTCAGGTAGTACATGCCGAGAAAGATCGGCAAGAACAGAAACAGGAACACGTTGGATGAAAATACCATCCCGATCTCTCCAGTTTTAACCAACAGTCAAGGGCCAAAGCCCCCCAAACCCCCCACCGAAAAACCGGAGGGCCAACTCACAAATCTCTAAACCTGACACTGGCCCCTGTGGGAGCGAGCCTGCTCGCGAAAGCGTCGTGTCAGTCGACATCACTTTTGAATGTCAGACCGTATTCGCGAGCAGGCTCGCTCCCACAGGTTTTGCGTCTGGTCTTACGAACCTTTGTTGCCCTTTTCATGGGACGGGTCGTAGACCTTGGTCAGATCCCCGCCAAGGCGGAAGGTCTTGAACGGTTGCATATCGCGCTTCTTCTCGATCACATCGGCCGGGCAGGTGTAGAGGGTGCAGAACGGTTCGAGCCAGGCGAATTTGGAGTCGACCTTGAGGTCGTCCATGTCTTGCTCTTTGCCATTCTTCTTCTCGAATTCATCCGGGTCTTTAACACCCGACAGCACCCGATCACCCAGACGCTTCAGCGCGGCGTTGTTTTCCTGACGCAGATCGACACCGTTGACCTGGGCAAAACTGGCGATCATCGCCAGCGGCGGCAGGGCGTAGTTGTGGTAGGCGAGGGCGCGTTGCTGGCGCTTGAGTTCGTTCGGCAGGAAACCGTCGGCATCAACCTGATTCACGCCGACCTTGTATTCCTTCACCGCCCAGTCAAACAGGTCGCGGCGGTTGGTGGCGATGGACGTCGCCATTACCGACCAGGCAGCCCAGTACGAGTGGTTGTTGGTTTTTTCCAGCGGCAGGTTGTCCCAATCGCTGACGACCTGGTCGGCCATTTTGCTGAACCAGGCTTCGATCAACTGCGCTTGCTGCTGATGCTGCGCCAGCGGATGCGAGTCGGAGAATTTCAGGCGAATGTACGACGAGGCCATGCTGCCCAGCGCCCATTTGCGCATCGACTTGCCGGTGTGGTTGAAGTCTTTCGACATCAAGGCGTCAGCCTTGGCCCAAGCGGTCAGCCAGTTGAGCGTACATTCGAGCTGCTCCGGGCGACCGTCGCGCATGAACTGCATCACGCGTTTGGCGGTGCCGCGTTCCAGCGTGGTGATGTCTTTGGTGGTGTCGCGGAAGGCTTTTTCCGACTGCACGTTCAGGGTCGAACGGGCCTTGTCCGAGCCTTCGTATTTACTGCGAAACTGCAGCGCGCCGGTGTACGGCGTCGGCATTGCATCGCAGCCTTCGCTTTTGTCGCCAGTCTTGAATTTATCCACCGGGGCGAAATAGCCCTGAGGTGGACGCAATGGCGCGGCGGCCTGCGCGGTGCCGGCGAAGATCGCCAGCCCGAGCAGCGTCGGCGCTAAAAAAGTTTTCAATTTCGGATTTCGCATAGCAGACCTCATTGCCCGACCTGAGCGGTTTGTTGCCCAGCGCCCGGGAATACGTTGCGTTTGCAGATTTTCGCTTCGACTTTCTGTGGCGCGGCGCCCGCTTCCGGGCCCTGGACTTCGACTGCCAGCAGGTTCTGCGAGGCCCAGTCTTCGTCCGTGCGCAACTCAAAGGCGAAACGACCGTCGGTGTCGGAGGTTTCCGGCTTCTCGATCTTGATGTCCTCGTGGCGACCGTTCATGTACCAGAGGGTGGCTTGCAGGGTTTTCACCGAGGTGTCGGCGAAGCGAATGTCGACCTGATGGCTGCTGTTCTGCAGGTTCAGGTTCTTGCTGTTGACCAGCAGTTCTTGTTTGCTGCCCGGCTTCAGTGTGGCGCTGCCGGTCATCTGTGCATCTTTGCCTTCGCAGCCGTTGTCCAGCAGCGCCATCATCTGGCGGTAGATGGTTTCCTGGTCGAGGCGATACAGCGGCGAGAATTCCCAGATGAGAATTTTCGGCGGGGTTTTCTGGAATTCGTCGCTGCCCAGGTACTGCAACATCGAACCTTCCAGACCACCGCCCGGGAACGCGACGTTGAGGATGTCGGCGCCAATCGACTCCTCGAGGAAACCGGCGAAGTTGTAGTTCTTGCCGCTGTGCGAGGTGCCGACCAGGGTGATTTGCGGGTTGCCGGAATCACCGAACAGGTCGCCATCGCCCGCTTCGCCTTTCGGCTCGGTGGTGAACTGGTCCATGTACTGGATCGCGTAACTGGTGCCGCACAGTTGCCCGGCCATGTTGTGCAGGGTGCCGGTCTTGCCCATGCGGCCGGACTTCTTGGTCTCGAACTCACGCTTGGGAATGTCGGCGAAGGCCGGGATCTGCTTGACCTTCTCGGCGACGATTTTTGCCGTGCGCTGTGCGCCGTATGGCGTCCAGTGCTGGTCGCCACGGAAGTAGAAATCGTGGGCAGGCAGGGTGTCTGGCAGCGATTCATTGGTCAGCGGCGACAGGTCCGGCACCACGTAACCCATCTTGGCGAAACGGCCGAGCATGGTCTTGTAGTTGCCCAACGCTTTTTCGTAATCGAACGCGGCTTTTTCCTGCGGGTTGAGCTTGTTGCGATTCACCAGACCACGGGTCGGCTGATAAACGATTACCAGCTCGACGCCTTTGCTCTTGAACGCATCGTGCAGCTGTTGCATGCGTTTGTAGCCGGCCGGGGTGGTGTTGAATTCGGTGCGCAGGTCTTCTTGCGTACGGAACAGCCATTCGCCTTGCGCCTGTACCAGCGTGGTGAAGTTCTGCTGATAACGCGTGGTGTAGTTCTTTGCGTCGTGGGCTTCCGGGCACAGGTTGCAGCACGGATCAGCGGTGAATTTGGGCGGTGTGACGGCGCTGGCTTGATCTGCGCGGGCACCATTGCTGGCCGCCAGAATGCCCATGGTCAGGGCCGACAGGCTGAGTAATTTGATCAAGTGTGGGTGCATAAAATTATCCTCAGTCCTGCATTTCGGTCTGGCGTTCGACAGGGTCGATCAGCACGGCTTTCTGCTGGCGCACCAGCAGGTCAAGAATTTCATCCTGGCGCTCGCCCAGGATGCCGTTGAAGCTGATGCCGCTGGATTTGGTCGGCGCCAGCATCGATACGCGATACAGCTCAACACTCAACGGCGAGTCGATCGACAGCGGGCCGCTGCCATTGGCCGCCAGCTCACCGCCGACCACGATCAGCGACACCTGCGCATCGAACGGGTCGAGCTTGATGTCGCGGTCGGTGTCGGTCAGGTCTTTGATGTGACCGTAGACGCCGGTCAGACCGTTGGCCATGGCGATGTTTTCGTAGAGGCGAATGTTCACGCTGTTACGAATGCGGATGCCGTGGCGCTTGTTGCTGATGACCTTGTTGCCCCACAGCAGATTGTCGGCAGACTCGTAGAGGGTGATGCCGTCGGTGTGGTTCTTGTAGATCTCGTTGTAGGCGATGATGTTGTTGAGGCTGTTACGGTCGATCACCAGGCCCGAGAGATTGTTGTCGTAGCTTTTGTTGTTGAAGATGAAGCTGTCGTTCACTTCGCGGGAAATGATGATCCCGTGCTTCTTCTTCGTCCCGTAAACGGTGTTCTCGGCAATGATCAGGCCGTGTGAACGGTCGTGCGGGTCGATGCCGTAGACGATGTTGTCTTTGTAGGTGTTGCCCTTGACCACGAAGTCGCGGGTTTCATAGCAGTAGAAGCCGTACCACATGTCCGAGAACTCGGAACCGACGATCCAGCCAGTCGGCTCGGCGCGCTTGAGGACCTTGGCCATGTTCGGCGTGTACTGGGAAATACTGACGCCGTACGACTTACTGTTGGCGTAGCCGAAGCTGGCCATCTTGCTGTTGACGATGTAAGTCTCGGTGCCACCCCAGGCGAGCAGGAACGGGCGGAATTCTTTCGGCGAACGGAAGGTGGCCGGGCCGTTTTCCTTCTCGCGCCAGCCAGTGATTTTGGTATCACGCACGAACAGCTGACCGTCGTTGACCAGGAACGACCCGGCCTCTTGGGACAGGCGCAATTCCTGAGTCTGGCCGTCGATTTCGAGGATGCCCTTGCGGCCAACCACGATCGGCAACTTCGCCAGGTACACGCCCGGCGAGGTTTCGCTGAAGTACTGCTTGGGCAGTTTCTTCGCCAGATCCTTGAGGTTCATGTAGCCGTCGTCGACGAAGATCGCCTGCGGAATACCGTGCTGACGCACCACCCACTCGGCCATCTTGTTGTCGCCGCCGATAAAGTCTTTCAGCGCGTCTTCCTGCATCATCCGGCGCACGCTGACCTTGCCCGCTTTGCTGCGAACGATCTTCGCGGCGGCGGCTTCGGCGGTGTAGCCGGAGATGTCCGGCAGTGTCGGCGCGGCCAGGTTCAGCGCCTCGGTCGGTGCGCTGCTGACGGTATACGTCTTGGCTTGTTGCAGCTCTTTCGCCGTGGTCGCTGGCTTGGCCGGCTCCACGCTGGCGAAGGCACCTGCCGAGGCCAGCAGCATCGCGCCGGCCAGCAGGCTGAGTGAGCCTTTGCGGGCACTGTTCATGTCGGGCACTCCCTTGGCGGTTGGCATCAGAAGCGCCAGATCACGTCGATGAACGCGCGGTGCATGTACGAGTCGACTTCTTTGCCGTAGGCATCGCCCGGCTTGAACACGCCGCCACGGAAACGCACCAAGGCCGAAGGCTCATCGATCGACTGGCTCAATGCCGCCGGCAACAGGCCTTGCTTGAAGTACTTGGTGACGACCAGATCCATCTCCTGACCCATGTCCTTGTTGCCGTCTTCAAGCGGCAACGAGGTGCTGGACAAGATGGCGCCGGTGACGTCGTCGGTGTTGTTCTCGACGGCGTTGATCCCGTTGCTGCCGACTGGCTTGTTGCCGTCGACGCGCCAGAATTTGTGGTAGATCAGGCTGGCGTCGTACTCGTCATTGAGCATCCACGAACCGAACAACGTAGCGGTCTGCATGTTGTTCATTTCGCCACGGAACGCTTCGCCGAAACGGTGAACGCGTGAACGTGTACCGGTGTAGTTCGAGCGGTTGCTTTCCAGACCGGTCTGTTCGTAATCGGCGCTGGCGCGGGCATAGGCGGCACCGACTTGCCACTGCGGATCGAGGCGCAGACGCACACCGATGTCAGTGGCCCAGCCGTTGACGTCATCGCTGCGTTTGGCTTGCGTCGGGCGGCTGCCATCGGCGTTCAGCGCGTTGACCGTGTCGCGGTCGCCGCTCATGCCGGTGATGCTGCCCCAGTAGTTGACGGTGTTGGTGTTGCGCCAGTTGTAGGCATCGCTGTCGGCGGTGAGGCCGATCCAGCTGATGTCGCCATTCTCTTTCTTGTCCAGCGAATCGCCGGCAACGCCGGGTTCTGGATAGTCGAGTTTGCCGTCATCGTGAGTATGGTGACCGCGAATCCCGACCCAGTTGCCCGGTGTCCACTGGTAAGCGGCATCGGCGTAGGCGTGCAGGCGATCCTTGTCTTTGGGCGCCAGCTCTTTGAGGTCAGTACGGTATTCGCTGAAGCGTTCGGCAACACCGGCGTTCGCACGCAACAGGGTGGTGTCGAAGGTCCAGTTCAGCGCTTCGATGTTGGTGTCGCGCCATTGGCCGTCGTCATTGCGCAGGCGTTGGCGACCGAGTTTGAGCATCTCGCCGGGGTAAGGCGTGAGGCCGCTGTAGCCGACCCAGAATTCGCGCATCGCCAGGTAGTTTTTCTTGGTCTTGCGATCACCGTTGTCGGTGGTCTGGGTGCCGTCGCTGTCGGACTGCTGCAGGGTGTCGGTCTCGATGATGTCAGTCGAGGTCACCGCCTGACCCATCGCGTAGGCGCTCCACGCGCCGCTCTCGCCGTAGACCCACGGACGCAGGTCGAGGCCGACGCCGCTGACGTCGCCGCCACTGGCGGTACCGAGGTCACGGTCGTCTTCGGACTGTCCGGTGACTTTCACTTCCAGGCCGAAGTTTTTGCTTTCAGTCATCGCGGCCAGTGTCGGGCAAGACCAGATCAGCGCGAAGGTGAGGCCAATACCGGCCTTCACGAATGGATTGAGCTTCATAGTTTTTCCTCGCCGTCTTCTTCTTGCAGGGCGTGCAGCTGCAGCGTGTTCGGGTTCAGGGCGCCACGGCTGGCCTGCTCCTGTTGCAGCAGACGCTGGGCTTCGGCCAGACGCTCGGGCGGCAATTGGGCGGCGACAGTGGTCGCCAGCTCATCGGCCTGCGGGGTGTTTTGAGCTTTGGCCAATTGGCTGAACACATAAGCGTTGAGCGGGTCGGGCTTGGTGCCCTTGCCTTGGGAAAACAGTTGGGCAATGGCGAAATCGGCGCTGTTCTGGCCGTTGCGCGCAGCGGTCAGCAGATGGTCAAGGGCCTTTTGCGGATAGACCTTGCCCAGGTAACCACGGCGATAGATCTGGCCGAGGTAATAGTCGGCGGCCACTTCACGACCGACGGCTTTCTGGAAATGTTCTTCGGCGACCTTGGCGTCGGCCGGGACCACTTTGCCTTCGTAGTAGAGCTTGCCCAGCAACAGCTCGGCGCGCGGCTGGTCGGCGGCGCGGCCGTTGTCCAGGTACTTCATCATCTGGTCGACGTCGCCCAGTTCCGGGAAGTCGTAGAGCAATTGCGCGAGGGTGACCCACGACGCCGGGTAGCCTGGAGCGATTGGCTCAAGCAGCGACTGCGCGGTTTTTTCGTCAGTCTTGCCCAGGGTCGAGTCGGCCAGCACACGGGCAACCGAATCAACACGCTGAGCGGTGACGGTGCCACGGCTGTAACCGGCCTGCATTTGCTTGATCAGCTCGGCCTGTTGTTCTGGCTGGGCACGTTTCTGATAGACCGTGGCCAGTTCGACGTAGCAGATGTCAGTGGTGTTGAGCGCGGCTTTGCAGATTTTTTCCACGTCATCCAGATGCTGGTCGTAAGTGCCCTGGGTGCGGTACAGCAGTACCTGCGCCAGACCTGCTTCCGGGTAGCCGGATTTGCGCCACTGATCGATCTGCTGCTGAGCGTTGATGTTCGGGAAGCTGCGCGGGTATTGCAGGTAGAGCATCGCCAGCGGGATCAACGTGTTGCCTTCGCCATTGGCGGCGGCTTTTTTCAGCAGGGTTTCGGCTTCGTGGTGCTCGGCCTCGGTCGAACCGGGCTTGGCCACCAGCAGGCGCCCCAGACGTGCCTGAGCGCGCGGCGAAACACTGGCCGCTGCGCGATAAGTCGCTTCGGCCTGTTTCATTTGCGCTGGGTCGCGGCTGTCGACCTGGATATCAGCGAGGCCCACTTGCGCTTCGCTGTAGCCCAGATCGGCCAGTTGCTGATAATTCTGCGCAGCGGTGGCGGTATCGCCACGCTTGAGCGCTTCGTTGGCCAGGCGCTGATCGGGCAGGCCGGCGCAACCGGCCAGAGACACTGCCAGTGCCAGCGAGCACACCACCAGCCCCATGTGGGAGCGAGCCTGCTCGCGAATCGGTCGACCCGGAACATCAGACAAACCGCGCTGACCTTTTCGCGAGCAGGCTCGCTCCCACAGGTTCGGCGGTGTGTTGAAGATATGAGTAGTCACAGGCATGTCCTCGACTTAAAGACCGGCAGCCATGGCTTTGTCGATCAGCCAGTTCAGGTTCGGGCCACGGTCGCTGTTCACTTCCACCGGGCGGCCGGCGAGGCTGCTGTCGAGCGACTCGTCAGGCTTGATCTGTACGCGGATATCGGAAGACAGGTCGGCGCTTTTCAGGCTGGTGCTGCTGACGATCTTGCCGGTGCGGATCTTGTCTTCGCCGGCGATCTGGAAGCTCACCGGGGTGCCCGGACGCACGTCGCCGAACTGGCGATAGGAGAAGCGTGCTTCCACATTGGCCTCGGTGTTGCGCGGCACCAGTTGGAAGATCACATCGCCCTTGCTCGCGTATTGACCGTCAGCCACCAGTTGCTGGGCCACGGTGCAATCGCACGGCGAAGTCAGGGTGCCGGTCATTTGCTTGCCGAACAGTTCTTCAACCTTGGCGGGCGACAGTTGATCTTCTTGCATGTGGCCCTTGAGCACGTCGAGCATGCTGGTGCTGAAGGTCGCCAGTGGCGCGCCTTTGGCCGCAACGCCGTCGGACTTGATCAGGCTCTGCACAGTGCCGTCACGCGGCATGGTGATGTTCATGCCCGGTACGCTGACCAGACCGGCCTGCGCGTGGCTGACGAAGTACATGCCATACACCGATTTGGCAATGAAACCCGCCGCGACCAGGCCGACCGCGAAGATCCCGGCGCTGAACGTCACGGCTTTCAGACGCCCGAACGGGGTCATGCCGTGGCCGCCGTCCTTGACCTTGCGCGCCTTGGTGAAGTTGTCGCGCTGCAGGGTCGCCAGTACTTCACCCATGCTGACGATGTCGCCGGCCAGGTGCGAAGTGATCAGGTGGCGCAGGGTGGAAATATCCTGCGGCTCAAGGTTCTGGAACTGGCAACCGACGCGGCCGGTCTGGCGGTCGAAGGAGCGCACCTGCAGCTCGACGTCCATGGCCAGACCGAGGTTGTCGATCACAAACTGCAGGCGAGCCTTGTGCACCTGGCCGATGGTCAGCGGCATCTGCCCGGCGTTGAACGCCAGGCCGCCGGCGGACAGATCCAGCACGCGGGTTTCCAGCGGCGTCCGGTCAGGGCCGAAGAAGCGCAGTTTGGCCGGGATTTTCACTCGGGCGTGTTGGCGCTGGGCTTCGGATTCATGCACTACGTTGGCGTTGACGGCGGTATTCATAGGGGCGATTTCCTTGTTAATTCAATAGGGGCGGGTCAGACCATCATCAGCAGCACGGCGACGAAAATGCTGCCGGCGGAGAAGGTCATGGTCCGAGACGACCAAGTGTTGAACCAACGTTGAAAGCTGGCGAGATCACGGGTCAGGGAAGTGGGCTGGCGAGTCCAGGATTGTTGGTCGAGGCGGAAGAACACGTAGATCTTCACCAGCGCACCGACGATCTGGTTGTAATAGAGAATCGCCGGGTAGGCCGGGCCGATCCGGTGACCGGAGCAGGACAGCAGCAGCGTCAGAATCAGGCGGGTGATGCCGATCCACAGCAGGTACACCAGGATGAACGCGGTGCCGTACTTGAAGCTGGCGATGATTGCCACGGTCAGGCCGAGCAGCGATGTCCACATCGACACGCGCTGGTCGAACAGCACCAACGAGGTGAAGGCACCGAGGCGTTTCATGCCCAGGCCCAGTGCTCGCGAGTTCTGGCGCAGGTTGTTGCCGTACCAGCGGAACATCAGTTTGCGGCTGGCCTTGATGAAGCTCTTTTCCGGCGGGTGTTCCACGGTGTGGATCGCCGCGTCCGGCACATAGAATGTGTCGTAGCCAAGTCGCATCAGGCTGAACCAGCTCGACTTGTCGTCGCCGGTCAAAAACTTGAAGCGGCCCAGGCGCCAGTGCTGCAGGGAGTCGCTTTCCACGTCGGCGATGAAATCCGGATTGGTCACCACGGAAGCGCGGAATACCGACATCCGGCCGGTCATGGTCAGGACGCGTTTGGACAGGGCCATCGAGCACATGTTGATGTGGCGTTGGGCGAAGCGCAGCTTGTGCCATTCGCTCATGATGTAGCCGCCGCGCACTTCGCAGAATTCGTTGGTGGTCAGGCCGCCGACGTTGCCGAACATCTGGAACCACGGCACGGTTTTGCGGACCACACCCTCGGCGAGCACGGTGTCGCCATCGATCACGGCGACGACAGCGCGGTCGTCCGGCAGGTGACGGGAGATGGCGCGGAAACCGTAGGCCAGGCCATCGCGTTTGCCGGTGCCGGGAATGCGCACGAAGTCGAGTTTCACTCGATCCGGCGGATTCATTCGCGCCCACAGCGCTTTGACCAGCAGCTCATCGGACATTTCGACGATGGAGCAGACCATGGTGGCCGGCAGTCCGCAGTCGATCGCTTCGCGGATCACCGAGCTGTAGACCTGCGCTGTGGTCAGCGCGTCGATACGGAAACTGGTGACCATCAGGTACACGTGCGACGGATCTGCCGCCTTGCCCAGCTTGCGCACTTTACGGCGCAGGTGCGGGTAGACGATGTAGAGAAAAATCATGCCGCGCACAAAGTGCGTTGCACCCATCGAGTAGCGCCAGATACCGACGGCGCCAATCAGGAAAATGAAGTCCTTCGACTCGGAGTCGAACGTGGACGTGGGCAGCATCAAGGCCAGGCCCATCAGCAGACTGAGATAAAAAAGCCAGCCGGCGGATTGCAGAAAAAAATGTTTGAGCTTGTTCGACATAACCGTCATCCGAAGGTGAGAAGGCTTCAAGCCGCAAGCGGCGAGCTGCAAGCGAAACGCTTTGGCTTGCAGCTCGAAGCTTGTCGCTTAGGGCTGCTTTACCAGCAGATACCTTCGGTACGGGTGCCGGCGTCAGTGGCTTTGGCCATGAAGCCGACCAGGTCGATAACCTGTTTGCCGTGCGGTGCTTGCTGAGCCAGCGCACGGAACTTCTCGTCGCGGTTGCCGAGGATGATCACGTCGGAGTTGTCGATCACCGATTCGAAGTCTGCGTTGAGCAGGGACGACACGTGCGGGATCTTCGACTCGATGTATTCCTTGTTCGCGCCGTGAACACGGGCGTACTCGACGTTGCTGTCGTAGATGCTCAGGTCGTAACCCTTGCCGATCAGCATTTCGGCCAGTTCCACCAGCGGGCTTTCGCGCAGGTCGTCGGTGCCGGCCTTGAAGCTCAAGCCGAGCAGGGCGACTTTGCGTTTGTCGTGGCTTTCAACGATGTCGAAGGCGTTCTGCACTTGCGATTCGTTGCTGCGCATCAGCGAGTTGAGCAGTGGCGCTTCGACGTCCAGCGAACCGGCGCGGTAGGTCAGGGCGCGGACGTCTTTGGGCAGGCAAGAACCGCCGAAAGCGAAGCCTGGGCGCATGTAGTACTGGGACAGGTTGAGGGTCTTGTCCTGGCAGACCACGTCCATCACTTCACGGCCATCGACGCCGACGGCTTTGGCGATGTTGCCGATCTCGTTGGCGAAGGTCACCTTGGTGGCGTGCCAGACGTTGCAGGTGTACTTGATCATCTCGGCAACGGCGATGTCCTTGCGGATGATCGGTGCGTCGAGTTCTTCGTACAGCGATTGCAGAACGTCGCCAGAGGCCTTGTCGAACTCGCCGATGACGGTCATCGGTGGCAGGTCGTAGTCGGCAATCGCGGTGGATTCACGCAGGAACTCAGGGTTGACCGCAACGCCGAAATCGACGCCAGCCTTTTTCCCGGAGCAATCTTCGAGGATCGGGATGACAACGTTTGCGACAGTGCCCGGCAGTACGGTGCTGCGCACCACGATGGTGTGGCGGGTGGTCTTGTCACGCAGAACGAAACCGATCTCGCGGCACACGGCCTCGATGTAGTTGAGTTCCAGGTCGCCGTTCTTCTTGCTCGGCGTACCGACGCAGATCATCGACAGATCGGTGTCACGAATCGCTTCGGCGAAGTTAGTCGTACCGCGCAGACGACCGTTCTGAATACCTTGCTGCAACAGCTCGCCCAGACCGGGTTCAACAATCGGAGATTTGCCAGCGTTGATCATATCGATCTTGTCTTTGGCAACATCGACGCCCACGACGTCATGGCCCCGTGCAGACAGGCAACCGGCACAAACTGCGCCAACGTAACCCAAACCAAATATGCTGATGCGCATCGCAATTACCTCTGTATATATCAGGCCAAAGAAGGCCGGAGTTAATGGTGTTCAGCGTTAAGGGTGCACTCGAAAGTGCGGCGCGCAGGCGTCACAATGCCGTGTGCAGGCAAACTAATTTTCGAGTGTCTAAATAAGTGCACTCAAGATGTGCGCAACTAGGCCTTGTTGTTATGACCTGCCCTGTAATGCAGCCGATCTCCATTGTTGGAGACCATGGTGCAATCGGTTTGCGCGCTTGATTTCAGGCGAATAGCCATACAAATCAAGCGGTTGTGTACTCAGGCGAGCACGTTTATAGGGGCGTGGCCATGGCCTTGCAGGGGATATTAATGGAGCGTATCTCCTGTGCTTCGGTTTGTTTTCAGACTAGTTAGTCATCTAGGCAAGTTGCTGTGACAACTTGGTTACATGACTATCTGCGCTGCGTAAGTTATCTCGTACAAACTCGGCGAGAATCGTTACCGGTGGTATGAGCTATGCATTTGGACGAAGTTCCTGTCCACTCATCGCGAAATCTGAAATTTCTTGAAATATTGTCGTAGATGGCACCAATCTCAATTTGATGGCACTTTCGTTTTCGACCTTTAATAACAGGCGAATAATCACGTTAGATAGTTTTGTGCCACTACCGTGAAAAAATTTAGGTGCCACTACTGAAAAAAATGATCAGTGTCGAGTGAAACTAATATTAGAAAAGAGGGTGTTGATTTTATGGCGCCATAAAAATGGCGATATGTGGCGGGGGATTTTGGACATCGTGCGAGCTGCACGACTCTTGGTAGAAAGAGTCGTGCAATAGGCATGCTTTATTCGGGGGCGTGATCGCGCAAAAACACCAGATTGTCCGGTTTAGACTGTTCAGCGCTGTAGCGATAACCCTGAACATCGAACTGCTTGAGCTGGGCAGGATCGTTGATGCCTTCCTGGATCACGAAACGGCTCATCAGGCCACGGGCCTTTTTTGCGTAGAAGCTGATGATCTTGTACTGGCCGTTTTTCAGATCCTTGAAATCGGCATTGATGACTCGCGCATTCAACGCGGTGCGTTTGACAGCCGAAAAGTACTCGTTGGACGCCAGGTTGAGCAGTAGATCATCGCCTTGCTCGGCCAATGCTTCATTCAGCCATTCACTGATGCGCGTGCCCCAGAACGCGTACAAATCCTTGCCGCGCGCGTTGGCCAGTTTGGTGCCCATCTCCAGACGATACGGTTGCATCAAGTCCAGTGGGCGCAGCAGGCCATAAAGGCCGGAGAGCATGCGCAGGTGTTTTTGCGCGTAATCGAAATTCGCTTCGCTGAAGGACTGCGCGTCGAGACCGGTGTAGACGTCACCCTTGAACGCGAGCAGCGCCTGCTTGGCGTTTTGCGGGGTGAACGCTGGCGTCCAGCTGCCGAAACGCGCGGCATTGAGCCCGCCGATCTTGTCGGAGACGTGCATCAGCTCGCTGATCTGTGCCGGCGATAGCTCGCGCAATTGCTGGATCAGTTCCTGGGAGTGGTCCAGATATTGCGGCTGGGTGAAGCGCTGGGTCGCCGGCGGCGTTTCGTAATCGAGGGTCTTGGCGGGGGAAATCACCATCAGCATGAAGTCGTCTCCTTTAATCGTGGAGGCGATTCTAGGGGGTTGAGGCGGTTGACTCCAGCTATCAGGCCCATAGGTGATCGACGGCTGGCCCCAATCCCCTGTGGGAGCGAGCCTGCTCGCGAAAGCAGTGCATCAGTCGACTTCTATGGCGGATCTGAATCCGTATTCGCGAGCAGGCTCGCTCCCACATGGGAGTCTGTGTTGCTGAGGGAACTGTGTGGGATCAGCTATAGTGCCGCCCGGGTTTTGTTACGGAGACATCCCATTGCGCATTGTTCTTTTATTCACCGCGTGGCTGTTGAGCTTCGGTGCCATCGCGGCGCCGGGCGATGTGGCGACGCTGGATCGCAGCACCTGGCCGGAGCAATTGACCAGCCCGACCCTGTTCGACGTTGCGTCCCGGGCGGAAATCCTCATGTTCGCCCGTGTTCTGCTCGGTACCGAGTCTATTGACGAAGCTGCCCTGTCCCAGCGCCTGGGCCTGCGCACGGTCAATCTGGATGCAGTCAACAGCCTGCGCGAGCGCCTGTGGCAGCGCCTGCTTGCCAACTACAACTACGCCCAGCAAAGTTGCGATCAGGACGCCTCGTTCTGCTTCCTCGTCGAAGACTTGCCAACGTTGCGTGAGCAGGCCGCCAAATTCGTCGTCAGTGATGACAGCTATTACACCAGGTGGGCCGAGCCAAGCCGGATCTTCCATCTGCAGTATCTGGACGAATTGCTGCGCAAGGCTGCGTTGTTCCCCCAGACCAGCAGCGAAATCGATCGTTTCGGCGACTATGAGCGCAACGGCGAGGAGATGCATGACCGACTGTTTCTGCTGACTTTCGACAGCGCCGCCAACGCGCAACCGGACAACACCGACTGGCTCACCGAGTACCTGCGCAAGGCCAACATGAGCGGCACGTTCTTCATGTTGGGCAAGGATATTCAGGCGCGACTGGGTGACCGTTCCGTGAGCGGCCTGCAAGCGACGTTCTCGCAGCAATGCGTCGGCGTGCAGGGTTGGGAGTTCCGCTCCCACAGCCATTGGCAGGACTGGCAGGATTCGGTGCGCCGCAGTGCCGATCTGGTGAAGAACAAACTGCCGGAAAATTATGTACCGCTGTTCCGTCCGCCGGATGGCCAGCGGCGTAGCGATGCACAGGGCTTCTTTAACACGCAGGGCCTGCAAGTGGCGCTGTGGGACATCGATGCCCAGGACGGTGCCGGCAAACTCAAAGGCCCGCAGAGTGCACAGCGAGTGCTGACCCTGATGCTGTTGTGGCGTCACGGGGTGATCAATTTCAACATGAAGCAGGATGCCGTGAAGACCGCCATGCCGTGGCTGATCACGCAAACCGCGCAAAGCGGCATCGGTTGGGAAGACTGTCTGGACGGGTTTCGCTGAGAAACGAAGAAAGCCCGGAAACATTGGGCTTGGGGCAATTTTTTTGCAGAATTCGATGCAGGCGGACTTCCGACTTTAGCGAGGTCTGGACGGTCCGCCAAGGGCTTTTCGTCACTCTGCAAAATAAACTTCAAAAAACCGTCAAAGTGCTTTTTCCTGTCATGGGTTTTGGAGTATTACGAAGACAGACCGCCGAAACCTGCAACACAGGTGGCGTCTTCCAAGACCCACTTTGTGTGCAAGTCACCTGCCTCTTTCAATAAAAGCCCGGCAGATGAATCGGCAGTCACTTCGAGGCGCAGCACTGTAGAGGTATTGCGTCGAATGGCTCTGACAAAGGTGACCGAGTATGGATGATCACGGACGTAGCCCTTCCAACCAGCCAATCCTTTATGTACTCGATACCAACGTATTGATTCACGATCCAAACGCCCTGCTTAATTTCGAAGAACACCACGTCGCCATCCCGATGACCGTGCTGGAAGAGCTGGACAAGCTCAAGAGCGGCCATCACAGCGTTGCCGCCGAATGCCGCCAGGCTATCCGGCTGATCGACAAGACCCTGGGCGATGCCTCCCCCGAGGACGTCGAACTGGGCGTGCCGATTCAGCGCGGCAAGGGCGGTCCGAAGGGCTTGCTGTCAATTCTGATGAGCAAACAGGCCGAATCGAACCTGATTCTGCCCGAGCATCTGAACGACAATAAAATCATCAACCAACTCATTGATATGCACACCCGTGATCCGCAGAAACCTGTGGTTCTGGTGACCAAAGACATCAACATGCGCCTCAAGGCGCGCGCCTGCGGGATCGCGGCCGAGGATTACAGCACCGACCAACTGGTCGATGACGTGTCCCTGCTGCCCAACGGTTATCACAACATGACCGGCTCTTTCTGGGATCTGGTGAGCAAGGTTGAAACCCGCCAGGACCACGGTCGCACATGGCACGAAGTGAAGTTGATCGACAACTTGCCGGCGGTGCATATCAATGAGTTCATCATCGACGAGCAGGGCTTCGTTGGCTGGATCAAGGAGATTGACGAAGACCGCCTGCTGATTCTCGATCTGCATCAGGAACCCCTCTTGCACCAGGAAGCCTGGGGCCTCAAGCCGCGTGACATCTACCAGAGCCTGGCGCTGTACGCGCTGCTCGATCCGGACATCCATCTGGTCAACCTGTCGGGGGCGGCCGGTTCCGGTAAAACCATTCTGGCGTTGGCCGCTGCGATCGAGCAGACCATGGTCAGCAAGCGTTATCGGCGCATCATCGCCACCCGCAGCGTGCAGGGCCTGGACCAGGAAATTGGTTTCCTCCCCGGCACCGAAGCGGAAAAAATGGAGCCTTGGCTGGGCGCCATCACCGACAACCTCGAAGCCTTGCACATGGATGACGAAAACACCCATGGCAGCGTCGATTACATCCTCAGCAAAGTGCCGTTGCAGTTCAAATCGCTCAACTACATTCGCGGTCGCAGCTTCCAGCAGAGCCTGATCCTGATCGACGAATGCCAGAACCTCACGCCGCACCAGATGAAAACCATCATCACCCGTGCCGGCGCTGGTTCCAAAGTGGTGTGCCTGGGTAACCTCGCACAGATCGACACCCCTTACCTGTCCGCGACCAGCTCCGGGCTGACCTACCTGACCGAACGCTTCAAGGATTTCCCCAACGGTGTGCACATCACCCTGCAAGGGGTGCCTCGCTCGATCCTGGCTGAATACGCAGAGTCTCACCTCTAAGAGGAGCAGCTACAAGCTTCAAGCCGTAAGCTACAAGTGGCCCGAGTGAAATTCACTTGCCGCTTGAAGCTTGCGGCTTTCGGCTGTTTAAATGCGAGCTTTCCTGACGCCTGCCTACCGCGCTTTAACTTGCCGCTTGTAGCTTGCCGCTTGTAGCTGCCTCAAGGAGGCCCCCGTGCTGACTCATCTCGATTCCCAAGGTCGCGCCAACATGGTCGACGTCACCGAAAAAGCCGTGACGTTCCGCGAAGCGACGGCTCAAGCGCTGGTGCGCATGCTCCCCGAAACGTTGCAGATGATCGTCAGTGGCGGCCATCCCAAAGGCGACGTATTTGCCGTCGCGCGCATTGCAGGCATTCAGGCGGCGAAGAAAACCAGCGATCTGATTCCCCTGTGCCATCCGCTGATGCTCACTGGCGTCAAAGTCGAGCTCAGCGCTGAAGGCGAAGACACCGTGCGCATCGTCGCCCGTTGCAAATTGTCCGGGCAGACCGGCGTCGAGATGGAAGCGCTGACCGCTGCCAGCGTCGCCGCGCTGACTATTTATGACATGTGCAAAGCGGTGGATCGCGGCATGACCATCGAAAGCGTGCGTCTGCTGGAAAAGGTCGGCGGCAAGAGCGGGCACTTTCAGGCGGATCAAGCATGAAGCTGACAGTTAGGTTTTTTGCCCGTTACCGTGAAGCGCTGGGCGTTGACTCGGTAACGGTCGATGGTGATTTCACCACCGTCGATGACGTACGCGCGCTTTTGGCGCAGCGTGAAGGCGCCGAGGTATTGAGCGAGCAGAACCTGATGTGCGCACGCAACGAAGACTTGTGCCAGCTCGACGAGCCGGTGGTCGAGGGTGACGAAGTGGCGTTTTTCCCCACTGTGACCGGAGGCTGATCCATGGCGATTCGTGTGCAGGCCACGCCGTTCGATCCGGGTGCGGAAGTCAATGCGATGCACGCGGCCAATGTCGGCGTCGGCGCGGTGGTGAGCTTCGTCGGTTACGTGCGCGACTTCAACGATGGCCTGGATGTGGCGGGGATGTTCCTCGAACACTATCCGGGCATGACTGAAAAAGCCCTCGGCAAGATCGCCATCGAGGCCGAGCAGCGCTGGCCGTTGCTGAAACTGGAAGTGCTGCACCGCATCGGCGCGCTGGAACCGGGCGAGCCGATCGTGTTTGTCGGCGCTGCCAGCGCCCATCGCCAGGCTGCGTTCGACGCCTGCGCCTTCGTCATGGATTACCTGAAAACCCGCGCACCGTTCTGGAAGAAGGAAAACACCAGTGACGGCCCGCGCTGGGTGGAAGGGCGCGACAGTGATCATGCGGCGGCAGATCGCTGGAACAAATAGTTCTTTAGCTTTCTTCAGTAAGCCATCGCTGGCAAGCCAGCTCCCACAGGTTTTAGTGGTGCGCGAAAAATATGTGCACGACGCGAAACACTGTGGGAGCTGGCTTGCCAGCGATGAGACCATCCGAAACACCAAAAACCTCGCAAACACTCTCTGCTTCCTAATTGACGACTTGTACCTATAAGTCCAATATGGATTTCCAAGTACAAAAAAAGCTTCATCTTGCCGCTCGTAGCTCTTCGCTCCCAGCTGCTCTTCTTCATCTTGCCAAACCAACAACAACCCGCGAGAGAATGAACATGAAGAAACTTCCCCTCATCACCGGTCTGGCCCTTAGTCTGTTGGCGTGCAGCAGCGTGTTCGCCGCCGAGAAAACCCTGCGCATCGGCATTGAAGCGGCTTACCCGCCATTTGCCTCGAAAACCGACAAAGGCGAAATCGTCGGTTTCGACTACGACATCGGCAACGCCCTGTGCGCGCAGATGAAGGCCAAGTGCGTGTGGGTCGAGGGTGAGTTCGACGGTCTGATTCCTTCGCTCAAAGTGAAGAAAATCGACATGGCGCTGTCGTCCATGACCATCAACGAAGACCGCAAGAAGTCGGTGGATTTCACCCACAAGTACTACTTCACGTCCTCGCGGCTGGTGATGAAGGACGGCGCCACGGTCGATGATCAATACGCCAGCCTCAAGGGCAAGAACGTCGGCGTGCAGCGCGCAACCACCACCGACCGCTATGCCACCGAGGTGTTCGAGCCCAAGGGCGTCAACGTCAAGCGCTACAGCAACAACGAAGAGATCTACATGGACCTGGCTGCCGGTCGCCTTGATGCGATTTTTGCCGACACCATTCCGCTGAATGACTTTCTGTCGATGCCACGCGGCAAGGGTTATGCGTTTGTCGGGCCGGAGCTGAAGGATCCGAAGTATGTCGGCGAGGGGGCGGGGATTGCGGTGCGCAAGGGTAATACTGAGCTGGTAAGCCAGTTGAATAGCGCCATCGACGGGATTCGCGCCAGTGGCGAATATCAGAAGATTTCCGACAAGTATTTCAAGTCCGACATTTACGGCGACTGATCGTCCGCTATCGCTGGCAAGCCAGATCTCACAGTGATCGAGTCGTACACAGATTTTGTGTACATCAAAATCCCTGTGAGAGCTGGCTTGCCAGCGATGGAGTCAGATCAATCACCGCGAATCTTCAGCCCTTTAATTCCTTCAGGTGTTTGTACACCGTCGCCCGGCCCATGTTCAGCACATTGGCCACGTAGTTCGAGGCACTCTTGCCCTTGAACGCGCCCTCGGCATGCAGCGCCAGCACCAGTTCACGTTTGTGATCGCGGGTCAGCAGATTCAGGCTCAGTTGGCGCTCGCGCAGCCAGGCGTGCAGGAACGTGTTGATGCGCTCCTGCCAGTCATCGCGAAACAGTGAGTCCGGTTGCGGGATCAGTTTGCTCGGCGACAGGAACAGGTCCAGCGCAGCCTTGGCATTCTCGAACAGCGAAATATTCAGGTTGATGCACAGTACCGCCAGCGGCAGGCCTTCGCTGTCGCGCAATACGCTGCTCAGGCTGCGGATCTTCTGACCATCCCAGTTGAGTTTTTCGTACGGGCCGATGTTCCGCTCGCTGATCTCCTCGCTGAGCATGTCTTCAAGTGACGACTCGTCACCGATCTCGCGTTTGGACAGATTGTTGGCGATGTAATCGACTTTTTGCGTGCGCAAATCGTGCAGCACCACTTCGGCGTGGGGAAAAAACAGTGTGGCGATGGCGTCGGCGATGGCCCGGAAGTTATCCAGTGCCGGGTCGAGTTCGGGGGCGGTCATGACAGTGGAGCTCCAGGCAGCGTCAGCGCCCACATGAACAGGGGCGCTGCGAGTTTGCCGCAATCGGTTGGGCGCGTCATCCGCAGCGCGGATTAACCGAGCCGGGCAGGGGAGAGCATGTTGCTGCTCAGGCCGAACTGGCGCAGTTGCTCGGGCAACGGCAAACCGCGCACCAGTGCTGCGCTGGCCTGGCCCATCGCCGGTGACGTCTGGATGCCGTACCCGCCCTGGGCTGCGACCCAGAACAGGCCCGGCACCTGCGCATCGAATCCGCTGAGCAAATCACCGTCGGCAACGAAACTGCGCAAGCCGGCCCATGTTCGAGTCGGGCGGCGGATGGTCAGCGTCGTGGCTTCTTCGATCTGATAGATGCCCATGGCGATGTCCAGTTCTTCAGGCTGCACGTCGTGGGGTTCGACCGGGTCCGCGTTGGCTGGCGAGCCTAAGAACATGCCGGCATCAGGTTTCATGTAGAACGATTCGTCGAGGCTGACCAGCATCGGCCACTGATGAATATCGACACCTTCTGGCCCGGCGAAGATGAAGGCGGCGCGGCGTTTCGGTTGCAGGCCCAGCGATTGTGCACCGGCCATTGCGCCGATCTTGTCAGCCCAGGCGCCGGCGGCGTTGATGATCACTGGCGCGCTGAAGGTCTGGCCATTGGTCTGCACCTGCCAGACATTGTTGGCATCGCGCTCAAGCCCCAGCACCTGGCAGTCGGTGTGCACCTCGCCGTGGTTGCGGCGGATCCCGCGCAGGTAGCCTTGATGCAGGGCGTCGGTATCGATGTCACAGGCTGTCGGGTCGTAAATCGCCCCGTGGACTTTTTCCCGGCGCAGGATTGGCAGGCGCGCGCAGGCTTCATCGGCGCTGAGCCGTTGCATTTCCGGCACCGTGGCTTTGGCGCTCAGGTACTGGTTGTTGAGTTCGGCGGCGTCACCGGTGAAATCCACGGTCATCTCGCCGCGCGGGGTCAGCAGCGGGTGCTCGCAGAAACCGGCCGGCGGCTGGTCGAAAAACTCACGGCTGGCCTGAGTCAGCGCGCGTACCTGCGGTGTGCCATAAGCCGCGGTGAACAGGGCGGCGGACCGCCCGGTGGAGTGATAGGCCGGGTGAGACTCACGCTCCAGCACAATCACTTTGGCGTGGGTCGACAGCCAGAAACCGGTGGAAGCGCCGGCAATCCCGCCGCCGATGATGATGAAATCTGCCTGGCTCATGAAAAAAACTCCACGTTGAACTGCAAAGTTGAAGTTGTCGCAAATCCTGTGGGAGCCGGGCTTGCCCGCGACGGCATCACTACGGTTTTTTCTGAGGAACCGAGGCGTCTGCATCGCGGGCAAGCCCGCTCCCACAGGGATCGAGGTGTCAGTGCTTCAGGTGATAAATCGCATTCGCCAGGGCGATGTCTTCCAGCCCTAGACCGATCGAGCGGAAAAACACGTGACGGTGGTAATTGGGGCGTTGCACTTTTTCACTGAGCAGATCGGCGAGGTCACCCATGATCGAGTCCGTGCTCCAGCCATGTTGCTCAACAGCAATCAGCATCTCGCCCGCCGAGCCCGGCGTGGTCAGACGATAGTCGCAGAACACCTGCATGTCGTTGAGGCTTTGCGGCGGCACTTCATGGGCGCGGGGGGCGTTGGTGCTGATCGAGGTGATCAACGCAGGTTTGCTCAGTGCCGCCGGGTCGATCACCGGCCCCGCGGACGAAGTGCAGAGCATGATCACATCGGCATCGGCGAGGGCGGCTTCAAGGCGGGTTGCAATCGTCAGTCCGGGAGCTGCGGCTTTGAGCAGCGCCTGGGTTTCAGGATCCTCCTGCAGGCTCGGCGAATACACACTGATGCTTTGCCAGTCGCGTAAAGACTTCACGTAATGCAGATGCGCCTGTGCGACTTTGCCGCTGCCGATGATCGCCAGTCGCCGCGCATCCAGCGGAGCGAGGGCATCGACGGCCACTGCGGTGGTCGCAGCCGTACGGGCTGTGGTGAGTTCGCCGGCATCGCACAGCAGCAAGGGTTGGCCGGTCTGCATCGACATCAACAAGGTCCACGCGGTCACCAACGGGCCTTGCTCGCGGACGATGTACGGCGAGGTCTTCACGCCGTACACACCGTCTTCGGCCAGCACACCCAGGTAATTGATGAAGTCACCAGCGCCCTGCGGGAACTCCACCAGTTGCTGCGCCGGTTGAACCGCTTTACCGGCGGCGAGATCGCGGAACAGTTTGCGCAATGTCTGCGGCACATCAATGCGGGCCAGCAGCTCACGGGCCTGGGTTTGGTCGATCACGTAGGGCGTACTGGACATGTCAGGCTCCGGATGCGAAATCTAAACTTATTTGTCTATTATGGACTTTTAGTTTTGTCGGGCAAGATCCTCCGGAAAAAAAGCCGGGCACAAAAAAAGCGCAGTCCGTTGCCGGCTGCGCTTCTCTTCTATCGTGTTACTTACTCTGGACGCTTGCGCTCAACTGCACGCAACAGATGCGTGGGAGGTGTTTCACAGCTGATCTTGCGGCCGAGCTTCTCTTCGATGGACGGCAACTGGTAGGAGTCGTCTTCACCGGCAAAGCTGATCGACACGCCATCGGCGCCGGCACGACCGGTACGGCCGATGCGGTGCACGTAATCGTCCGGGACTTCAGGCAGGGTGAAGTTGATTACGTGGCTGATGCCGTCGATGTGGATGCCGCGACCGGCAACGTCGGTGGCGACCAGTACGCGAATCTTGCCTTCACGGAAGCCTTCGAGCGTCTTGATGCGTTTGTGTTGCGGCACGTCGCCAGACAGTTGCGCGGCGTTGATGCCATCACGCACCAGACGTTCTTCGATCCGGCGCACTTCGTCTTTGCGGTTGGCAAACACGATCACCCGCTCCCAGCCGTTATCGTTGACCAGGTTGAAGAGCAGTTTGTATTTGTCGGCAGCGGCCACGGCAAAGATGTGCTGCTCGACGTTTTCGTTGGCCACGTTCTGCGATTCGATCTCGACGATCGACGGGTCGGTGGTCCATTGCTTGGCGAGGTTCATCACGTCTTCGGTGAAAGTCGCGGAGAACAGCAGCGTCTGACGTTCGCTCTTCGGCGGGGTCTGGCGAATGATCTGCCGAACCTGCGGGATGAAACCCATGTCGAGCATGCGGTCGGCTTCGTCCAGCACCATTACTTCGACCATGTCCAGATGCACGTCGCCGCGCTGGTTGAAGTCGAGCAGGCGGCCCGGGGTCGCAACGAGGATGTCGCAGTGGCGCGCTTCAAGGTGCTTGAGCTGCTTGTCGAAATCCATGCCGCCGACAAACGTCATCACGTTGAGGCCGGTGTACTTGGTCAGGTCGGCGGCGTCTTTTGCAATCTGCACCACCAGCTCACGGGTCGGCGCGATGATCAGCGCACGGGGTTCGCCCATGTAGCGTTCTTTCGGCGGCGGGGTCTGCAACAACTGAGTGATGATCGAGATCAGGAACGCTGCGGTTTTACCGGTACCGGTCTGTGCACGGCCGATGGCGTCTTTGCCGGCGAGGGTGAAGCCCAGCACCTGTGCCTGGATCGGCGTGCAATAAGGAAAGCCCAGATCCTGAATGGCGTGCATCAGTTCTGGAGAAAGCTTGAAATCGTGAAAGCGGGTTTTGCCTTCCTGAGGTTCGACGACGAAGTCTTCGAGTTTCCACGGGATGACTGGAGCCTTGGGCTTGGGTTCGCGACGCGGCTTGGGCGGTTTTGGCGCTTCGCTGCGGGCAGGCTCGGCGGCGATTGGCGCGGCCGGTGCAGGTTGCGGTTCTTGCTTCGGTGCCGCTGCGGGAGCGGGGCGGTCGGCCTGCGGGGCATCGTTGCGATGACCGGGGGCGTGCGACGGCGCACGGGTAACTGGCGCGAGCTGCTCAGCCTCGCTTTTACCGAACATTTTCTTGAGTGCTTCGAGCACGGTCATCTCATCAATTGGTTAAGGAATGTACGCCGGCCAGTGTAATGCAAGAAACGGGCGCGGCGTAGTGTGATGATCAAAGGGCGGACGTTGTGCGGATAATCAGCGCAGGCGCTCGCTCAGCCAGGTACCGATATCGCGAATTTCCTCGGGTAACACTTCGTGCTCCATTGGGTATTCCTGCCATGTCACGGTGACACCATGGGCTTTCAGATACTCATAAGCTGTGCGGCCCATCGAGTTTTGCACCACGTTGTCGAACTGACCGTGCAATGACAGCACCGGAATTCGTTGCTGACTGGCAGATAACTGCAGTTCCTCACTGAACGTTGGCGCATACGTCGACAACGCCATCACGCCACCCAACGGTCCCTGCCATTTCAGAAAAGCGGTGTGATAGACCACGGCGCCACCCTGGGAGAAACCCGCGAGAAAAATCCGCGAGGCGTCTATTCCGCTGGCGCGCTCGTTTTCGATCAATTCAATGACGTGATCGGCCGACGCTTCCAGTTCATCGCGATCGATCGCGCGCGCCGGGCTCATGGCTTTGATGTCGTACCAGCTCGGCATGGCATATCCGCCATTTATTGTCACTGGACGGGTCGGCGCCTGCGGCAGTACGAAGCGTGTGCTCAGCAGGCTTTCCTGCAACGCCTCGGCGACCGGCAGAAAGTCAAAGCGGTCGGCGCCGAGGCCGTGCAGCCAGATCACGCAGGCGTCTGCGGGCTTAACAGGCTGAAGAATCAAGGGCTCGGTCATGTCTGCTCCAAATATGTGCGGGCGCTCTCATTGAGTGCGTGATTGAAGTGCGCGCCCGGTTGATCCGTTAAGAAGATGTCGCAAGGGTACAAGTTTTGCTATTGACCTGTCGCTTATGTGCTTCAGCGGCCGGTGTGGTACGGGCTTTGCTATGGCTTGAAGCGTGCAACCGATCTCGCGTCTGGCGGTAACACTATCAGTGAACGCCTGACGATGGGATGCAAAGAATCCGGTAATGGATGTTCGCCAATGGCCGCCATGGGCTTAGCGAATATGAAAGGGCTACAGCCCGTTCGGCCAATTGGTGAGAAGTGAGTTGTCCATGATGTGGATTTTCTCCTGAAACACTCATAGCGAAGGTCTTTACGTCGGTTGACCCAATAAAAAGCCAACTAGGGTCAACACCGCCTCAAAAGGGTGCGACTGGACTCAAGCTCCGACACAACAAGAGCAAAACTGGAGGTTTGAATGAAGATGTTGAAATCCACTCTGGCGATCGTGACTGCAGCAGCAGTACTCGGCGTCAGCGGGTTCGCTCAGGCGGGTGCAACCCTGGATGCCGTGCAGAAGAAAGGTTTCGTGCAATGTGGCGTGAGCGACGGTCTGCCGGGCTTCTCGGTACCGGACGCTACCGGCAAGATCCTCGGCATCGACGCTGACTTCTGCCGCGCAGTAGCTGCTGCCGTATTCGGCGACGCAACCAAGGTCAAATTCAGTCAGTTGAACGCCAAGGAGCGCTTCACCGCGCTGCAGTCCGGCGAGATCGACATCCTGTCGCGCAACACCACCATGACCAGCTCCCGTGATGCGGGCATGGGCCTGAAATTCCCGGGCTTCATTACCTACTATGACGGCATCGGCTTCCTGGTAAACAACAAGCTGGGCGTGAAGAGTGCCAAAGAGCTGGACGGCGCAACCATCTGCATCCAGGCCGGTACTACCACCGAGCTCAACGTTTCCGACTACTTCCGCGGCAACGGTCTGAAATACACCCCAATCACCTTCGACACCTCCGATGAAAGCGCCAAGTCGCTGGAATCCGGTCGTTGCGACGTGCTGACTTCCGACAAATCCCAGCTGTTCGCCCAGCGCAGCAAACTGGCTTCGCCGAAAGACTACGTGGTTCTGCCGGAAACCATTTCCAAGGAACCACTGGGTCCAGTCGTGCGTAACGGCGACGACGAGTGGCTGGCCGTGGTGCGCTGGACTGGCTACGCCATGCTCAACGCTGAAGAGGCTGGCATCACTTCGAAGAACGTCGAAGCTGAAGCCAAGTCCACCAAGAATCCGGACGTCGCTCGTATGCTCGGCGCTGACGGTGAGTACGGCAAAGACCTGAAACTGCCGAAGGACTGGGTCGTGCAGATCGTCAAGCAGGTCGGCAACTACGGTGAAGTGTTCGAGAAAAACCTCGGCAAGAACACTCCGCTGGAAATCGACCGTGGCCTGAACGCCCTGTGGAACAACGGCGGCATTCAGTACGCACCACCAGTGCGCTAATGGTTCTATCACCCGGCGGGCCAACCGCCGGGTGATGTTCTTGTTCCATTTTTTCCGGGGCACTTCATGCAAAAATCAATCGGCGCACCAAAGCAGAGGCTCAGCCTCAGCGATCCGCGAGTGCGCGCCTGGGTATTTCAGATCGTCACTATCGTGGCCGTCGTCTCCCTGGGCTGGTTCCTGTTCGATAACACACAAACCAACCTTGAACACCGGGGCATCACCTCCGGCTTCAGCTTTCTGGAGCGCAGTGCCGGGTTCGGCATCGCTCAAACCCTGATCGACTACACCGAAGCGGACAGCTATGCCCGCGTGTTTGTGATCGGTCTGCTCAATACATTGCTGGTGACCATCATCGGCGTGATCCTGGCGACTCTGTTGGGCTTCATCATTGGTGTCGCGCGTCTTTCGCCAAACTGGATCATCAGCAAGCTGGCGACCGTGTATGTGGAAGTCTTCCGCAACATTCCGCCCCTGCTGCAAATCCTGTTCTGGTACTTCGCGGTGTTCCTGACCATGCCGGGACCGCGCAACAGCCACAACTTCGGCGACACTTTCTTTGTCAGCAGCCGTGGCCTGAACATGCCGGCCGCGCTGGCAGCTGATGGTTTCTGGGCATTCGTGATCAGTGTTGTGGTGGCCATCGTCGGCATCGTGCTGATGTGCCGCTGGGCCAACAAGCGCTTCGAAGCGACCGGTGAGCCGTTCCACAAGTTCTGGGTGGGTCTGGCGATTCTGCTGGTGATCCCGAGTTTGTGCGCGCTGATCTTCGGCGCTCCGCTGCACTGGGAAATGCCCGAGCTCAAGGGCTTCAACTTCGTTGGCGGCTGGGTGCTTATCCCGGAACTGCTGGCCTTGACCCTGGCCTTGACCGTTTACACCGCGGCGTTCATCGCCGAAATCGTGCGTTCGGGGATCAAGTCGGTCAGCCACGGCCAGACCGAAGCGGCCCGTTCACTCGGTTTGCGTGAAGGCCCGACCCTGCGCAAGGTAATCATTCCCCAGGCCTTGCGGGTGATCATCCCGCCGCTGACCAGCCAATACCTGAACCTGGCGAAGAACTCCTCGCTGGCCGCCGGTATCGGTTATCCGGAAATGGTTTCGCTGTTCGCCGGCACCGTGCTGAACCAGACCGGTCAGGCGATCGAAGTGATTGCGATCACCATGAGCGTGTACCTGGCGATCAGTATCAGCATTTCCCTGCTGATGAACTGGTACAACAAGCGCATTGCGCTGATCGAGCGGTAAGGAAAAGCGCATGAGTACTCATACTTTCAAACCCGACATGCCCCCACCGAGCAGTAGCATCGGCGTAGTGGCATGGATGCGCGCGAACATGTTCTCCAGCTGGCTCAACACCTTGCTGACGCTGTTCGCGTTCTACCTGATCTACCTGATCGTTCCGCCGATTCTGGGGTGGGCGATCCTCGACGCCAACTGGGTCGGCACCACCCAGGCCGATTGCACCAAGGAGGGCGCCTGCTGGGTGTTCATCCAGCAACGCTTCGGTCAGTTCATGTATGGCTACTACCCGACCGGCCTGCGCTGGCGCGTGGACCTGACCGTGTGGCTGGCAGTGATCGGCGTGGCGCCACTGTTCATCTCGCGCTTCCCGCGTAAAGCGGTGTACGGGCTGAGCTTTCTGGTGATCTATCCGATTGTCGCCTGGTGCCTGCTGCACGGCGGCGTATTCGGCCTGCAAACCGTCGCGACCAGCCAGTGGGGCGGCTTGATGCTGACTCTGGTGATTGCCACCGTCGGTATCGCTGGCGCCTTGCCGCTTGGCATCGTGCTGGCGCTGGGTCGACGTTCGAACATGCCAGCGATTCGAGTGGTCTGCGTGACCTTCATCGAGTTCTGGCGCGGCGTGCCGTTGATCACGGTGCTGTTCATGTCTTCGGTAATGCTGCCGCTGTTCCTGCCCGAAGGCATGAACTTCGACAAGTTGCTGCGGGCGCTGATCGGCGTGATCCTGTTCCAGTCGGCCTACGTGGCTGAAGTGGTGCGCGGTGGTCTGCAAGCGATCCCTAAAGGTCAGTACGAAGCGGCGGCTGCAATGGGCCTGGGCTACTGGCGTTCGATGGGCCTGGTGATTCTGCCGCAAGCCCTGAAAATGGTGATTCCCGGCATCGTCAACACCTTCATCGCGCTGTTCAAGGACACCAGCCTGGTGATCATCATCGGCCTCTTTGACCTGCTCAACAGCGTCAAGCAAGCCGCTGCCGATCCGAAATGGCTGGGTATGGCCACCGAAGGCTACGTGTTTGCCGCCCTGGTGTTCTGGATTTTCTGTTTTGGTATGTCGCGCTATTCCATGCATCTGGAACGCAAGCTCGACACTGGCCACAAGCGTTAGGAGTTCTGTAATGAGTGAAGCAATCAAAAAGCCTGTGAGCCCTGAAGGCATTATTCAGATGCAGGGCGTCAACAAGTGGTATGGCCAGTTCCACGTGCTGAAAGACATCAACCTCAACGTCAAACAGGGCGAGCGTATCGTCCTGTGCGGCCCGTCGGGTTCCGGCAAATCGACCACCATTCGTTGCCTCAATCGTCTGGAAGAACACCAGCAGGGCCGCATCGTCGTCGATGGCGTGGAACTGACCAACGATCTCAAGCAGATCGAAGCGATCCGCCGTGAAGTCGGCATGGTGTTCCAGCATTTCAACCTGTTTCCGCACCTGACCATTTTGCAGAACTGCACCCTGGCGCCGATGTGGGTACGCAAGATGCCCAAGCGCAAGGCCGAGGAAATCGCCATGCATTACCTGGAGCGCGTACGCATTCCGGAGCAGGCGCACAAGTATCCGGGGCAACTGTCCGGCGGTCAGCAACAACGTGTGGCGATCGCCCGCGCGCTGTGCATGAAACCGAAAATCATGCTGTTCGACGAACCGACTTCGGCGCTTGATCCTGAGATGGTGAAAGAGGTGCTCGACACCATGATCGGTCTGGCCGAAGACGGCATGACCATGCTCTGCGTAACCCACGAAATGGGCTTTGCCCGCACCGTGGCCAATCGCGTGATCTTCATGGACAAGGGCGAGATCGTTGAGCAGGCGGCACCGAACGACTTCTTCGATAATCCGCAGAATGAGCGGACGAAGCTGTTCCTGAGCCAGATTCTGCATTGATGGCTGATGTGTAAAACGAACCCGGCCTTGTGCCGGGTTTGTTTTTTTGGGGGTCAGGATACGGTGAGGGTTTCGTGTTCTTTGTGCTCGGTGTATTTGAACGCTCCGCGCAAGTCTGCCCCTTCGCCCAGGGTTTTGACGTCGGTCAGCAAGTAGGGGTATCGATCCAACAGTCGCATCAGCAACATCAGCGCCTTGGGTGGTAATGTTTCGCCGCGCTCGTAGCGAGAGAACGCGTTATGCCCTCCACCGGAGAGCAGTTGCACCGTCTCTTTTTGCGTGAGATGCAGTTTGCGCCGGATACGCTTCATCTCGGCCCCGATCATTTGCCTTGCAGCGATAACCAGCTCATCCCCTGCGTCACAATAACGTTCCGCACTATCGGTATCGTCATCCCACTCGACTTCTCCGCACTGCTGGCATTCCCATCCAGAAAGATCATCTACACGGCGCTCCATGCCTTTGACACTCAAGGTCTCGCCGCGCCCTTCAAAATGTCTCATTCCCTCACGTGCACCGCAGCTGACACATTGCCGGGTTTTCATGGGTTTTTCTCCTTGAAGGAGATCACCGGGGGGCCGCCGCCGGGGCGGTAGGTCACCTTGATGTAAATCTCCAGGTCTTTTGAGTTGATGTGATACACGTCTTGCCAGACTCGATGATCGTCGTAGCTGGTCATCGATTTGTACAACATCCTGTTCTGCAACTCGAAAACGATCTCTTGCATCTCTTTGAAACCAAAACCTAGATCCAGACCGGTTTTTTCCGCGGTCTTGGTGAAGGCTTGTCTGCCAAGCCGCCGGACCTCAGCCTTAATCACCGCCAAGTCGTAATGGGGCGTGTTCTTCTCCATAAGAAACCAAACCCTGTCCCTGAAATTACCCTCTAAGGGTAATTTTGACTAATCGAAAATCCCGCTTCATTTCCCTCCAATTGACCCTAGGTGGTTGCCGTCCTACACGGGTCTGACTAACATGTCAGAAAATTCATCCTATGATTGGATGAAAGGGCGAATCCTATGTCAGACATTTCTCCTCTTGTTAAACGGTCCTTGGTCGATCAGGCCTTGGATCAATTGCGTCAGCGCATCAACAGCGGCACCTGGCAGGTCGGCGAGCGATTGCCTACCGAGCCCGAGCTGTGCGCCGAGCTGGGCATCAGCCGTAACACCGTGCGTGAGGCCATGCGCGTGCTGGCGTTTTCCGGGTTGATTGAAATTCGCCAGGGCGACGGTAGTTATCTGCGTGCGGTGATTGATCCGCTGGACACCCTCAAGGCGCTCTCGCGTTGTTCGCTGGAACAGGCGCGGGAAACCCGGCATATCCTTGAGGTCGAGGCCATCGGCCTCGCGGCGTTGCGCCGCACCGATGAAGACCTCGTCACCTTGCGTGAAGCGCTCGGCACAAGCGGCAGCCATTACCACGGCGATCTCGACACCTACATCGCCTGCGATCTGGTGTTCCACCGCCGTTTGGTCGACGCCGCGCATAACCCGACACTCAGCGAGCTGTATCGCTATTTTTCCAGCATCGTCGGCACGCAATTGCGTCAGACGCTGAACATCGTTCCGCGCCGTCAGGAAGTGTTCGACCTGCACATCGAGTTGCTCGATGCCGTCGAACAACGCGACCCGGAACGGGCCAAAGCCTTATCCAGGCAGTTGATCAATGAACCTTGAAACCGAGAAATCCATGCCCCGCAACGAGATATCCACAGCCCCGAAACGCACGGCAGAGCTCGAAGAGCTGCTGATCGATGCCGAGGCTGATGACGAACAAGTACAGCAAAGCCATCCGCTGGTGCGCCGGCCATGGCTGTTGCTGCTGGGCTTGATTCTGGTGGCGCTGAACCTGCGTCCGGCGCTGTCGAGCCTGGCGCCGCTGCTTAGCGACGTATCGAAAAGTCTCGGGCTGTCTGCCGCTCAGGCGGGTCTGCTGACCACGTTGCCGGTGCTGTGCCTGGGTCTGTTTGCACCGCTGGCGCCGATTCTGGCGCGGCGTTTTGGTGCCGAGCGAGTGGTGTTGGGAATTCTCCTGACCCTCGCAGGCGGGATTATCCTGCGCAGCAATTTCGGTGAGATCGGTCTGTTTGCCGGCAGCGTATTGGGCGGCGCCAGTATCGGCATCATTGGCGTGCTGCTGCCGGGCATCGTCAAACGTGACTTCGCCAAACACGCCGGTACCATGACGGGCGTTTACACCATGGCGCTGTGTCTCGGTGCCGCGATGGCGGCGGGATCGAGCGTACCGTTGAGTGAGCACTTCGGCAGCAGCTGGGCCGTGGGTCTGGGTTTCTGGGTGATTCCGGCGCTGGTCGCTGCGGTGTTCTGGTTACCACAAGTCGGCCAGAAACACGGTGCGCACAATGTCGCCTATCGCGTGCGCGGACTGTTGCGTGATCCGCTGGCGTGGCAGGTGACCTTGTACATGGGCCTGCAATCGTCGCTGGCCTACATCGTGTTCGGCTGGTTGCCGTCGATCCTGATTGGTCGCGGTCTGACGCCGACCCAGGCCGGCCTGGTGCTGTCCGGTTCGGTGATCGTCCAGCTCGCCAGTTCACTCGCGGCGCCGTGGCTGGCGACTCGTGGCAAGGATCAGCGTCTGGCGATCGTGGTGGTGATGTCGCTGACCCTCGGCGGTCTGTTCGGTTGTCTGTATGCGCCGATCGAAGGCCTGTGGGGCTGGGCGATTCTGCTCGGTCTGGGGCAGGGCGGTGCATTCAGTCTGGCGCTGACGTTGATCGTACTGCGTTCGCGTGACTCCCATGTCGCAGCCAACCTGTCGAGCATGGCCCAGGGTTTCGGCTACACGCTGGCCTCGATGGGGCCGTTTGCAGTCGGCGTTGTGCATGACTGGACGGGCGGCTGGAATGCGGTGGGCTGGATCTTCGGCATCATTGGCACGGGGGCGATCATCGCGGGCCTCGGCGCCGGACGGACGCTGTACGTGCAGGTCACAAGCGAAAAGATCTGAATAGCGCAGTTCCCCGTGGGAGTGAGCTTGCTCGCTCCCACAGGTTTTATCGTCGCCTGAAGGCCAAGAAGGGTATTCGGTGGGCGAATGTCGATAGTGTTTCCGCGCTTTGCAGATTATCGTGCTGGCAATCTGTCCATTCCTCGGAGTTTGCCCATGAGTGACGCCCACGCTGCGTTGATCACCCGCTTCTATCAGGCTTTCCAGCGCCTCGACGCCGAGGCCATGGCTGCGTGTTACACCGACGATGTGGTGTTCAGCGACCCGGCCTTTGGTGAGTTGCGTGGGCGCGATGCTGGCGACATGTGGCGAATGCTGACCACCCGCGCCAAAGACTTTTCGCTGACTTTCGACAACGTTCGCGCCGATGAGCGCAGCGGCGGTGCGCATTGGGTGGCGACGTATTTGTTCAGCCAGACCGGCAACATCGTGGTCAACGATATCCAGGCACGCTTCGTGTTCCGAGACGGCAAGATTTGCGAGCACCACGATCATTTCGATCTGTGGCGCTGGTCGCGTCAGGCCTTGGGTTTCAAAGGTTTGCTGCTGGGCTGGACGCCTCTGGTGCGCAACGCTGTACGTGCCCAGGCGCTGAAGGGACTGAAGGCATTTCAGGCCGGTCGCTGATAAGATCGCGGCCTGTTTCCTACGCGTCTTGATCCCGAAGTGACCAGCCTTAGCGAAAAATCTGTCGATGTTGTCGAGCCAGTGAGCAAGTCCTGGTTCGTCTACCTCGTGCGCGCGGCCAACGGTTCGTTGTATTGCGGGATCAGCAACGATCCCGCGCGCCGTTTTGCCAAGCACCAGAGCGGCAAAGGCGCGCGCTTCTTCCTGTCCAGCCCGGCCACGGCATTGGTTTACACCGAGCTTTGTCGCGACAAGAGCGACGCTTTGCGGCAGGAGCGGTTGATCAAAAAACTTCGCAAGAGCGCGAAGGAGTGTCTGGTCGCGTCTTATCAATCTGACTGATCAGATTCTGTCGGGTGGTAGAAATCCTTGCGGATAGAGACGACTACCATGCAAATGGCAGGCAAAAAAAAGCCGCCTTGCGGGGCGGTTTTTTTCGTAAACCTCGGTTTGCGGCCGGGATTACTGTTCTCACTGGATACACTAGCGTGGGTGAAGATTATTCGTCTTTTTGCCATCGAGCAAGCCTGAGGCGATTTTTGGAAGAGCGCGATTTCAGATCGATTTGTTTAAACGGCGGTTCTGAAACGCGATTACTCTCCATCCGCTCGCATGACAGTGCAGCTAGTGAGGCTTGGCTGATTGGCGTAACGGTTTCATGCCCTCTGACACGGAGTTGCTCCCGTGCCGGAATGATTTTTCGAAGGGTGTCTCAATCGGCCGCCTCACTGGATACGCTAGCGTGTATTCCGAAGGCGTACACGGTCCGGTAAGCGCGCTGGAGGTTTGGTCCCCCGACTGGAGGCCAAAACGTATGAAGCTATTGCTGCGTACTCTGAGCCTCGTATGGAGATCGTTTAAAGCGGTTCGCTTTTACGAATTCCTGCGAGATCACTTCGATGACTTTATGTAAGGTTTATTGAGGTGAGAACGACCGCCTCGGTTTCGGCTGAGGCGGTTTTTTTCGTTCGGGGGCCACACTCGTCTTATCAATCTGACTGATCGGTTCCCATCAGCCAGATCTGTAGGCTGCTAAGTAAATGCGCGCTAAGCTGCCGACTCACTTTCTGAGCAGCGGAGCCGAGCATGTCCGAGTTGATTCTTCATCATTACCCGACCTCTCCATTTGCCGAGAAGGCCCGTCTGCTGCTGGGCTTCAAAGGTCTGTCCTGGCGCTCGGTAAATATCTCGCCGGTAATGCCGAAACCGGATCTGACCGCCCTGACCGGTGGTTATCGCAAAACCCCAGTGCTGCAGATCGGCGCTGACATCTATTGCGACACTTCGTTGATCGCCCGCCGCCTGGAGCAAGAGAAGGCGCAGCCGTCGTTTTTCCCCGAAGGTCAGGAGATGACCACCGCCAGCTTCGCGACGTGGGCCGACTCGGTGGTGTTCCAGCATGCCGTCAGTCTGGTGTTCCAGCCGGAATCGGTTGCCGTGCGTTTCGGCAAATTACCGCCAGAAGCGATCAAGGCGTTTATGGCCGACCGTGCCGGCCTGTTCAGTGGCGGCAGCGCCACGCGTTTGTCTACCGAGCAGGCCAAGCATCAATGGCCGACGATCATGGCGCGTCTGGAGCAGCAGTTGCAGCGCGAGCAAGGTGACTTCCTGTTTGGCGGTCCATCGATTGCCGACTTTGCTTTGGCGCACCCGATGTGGTTTCTCAAGGCGACCCATGTGACAGCGCCTCTGGTGGATGAGTATCCAGCCGTCGTCGCGTGGCTGGGACGTGTGTTGGGCTTCGGGCATGGCGCTGCGAGCGAAATGACGTCCGAGGAGGCGCTGGAGGTTGCACGCAATGCGACGCCAGCGGCATTGCCGGATGAACAGTTTGTTGATCCGAACGGGTTCAAGGCAGGCCAGCAGGTGGCAATTGCCGCGACGGATTACGGGGTTGATCCGGTGGTGGGTGAGTTGCTGTTTGCCGGTCGTGAGGAGCTGATCGTGCGTCGCGAAGACGAGCGTGGCGGCGTGGTGCATGTGCACTTCCCGCGCTTCGGTTTCCGTATCGAAGCACGCTGATTTTTCAAGTCAGATGCAAACCTGTGGGGGCGAGCCTGCTCGCTCCCACAGTTATTTCAGGGCAGCGAGGATCTCGTCCGGATCAAATCCTCGAATCAACGTGCCATTCACATCGATCAGCGGAATCCCGCGTCCACCCAGTGCCTCGTACGCCTTGCGCGCCTCGGCATCCTTCTCGATATCGAATTCCTTGAACGCAATCCCCTTGCTGTCGAGAAAGCGTTTGGTCTGCTTGCAGTAGCCGCACCAGTCTGTGGCATAGAGCACGACATTAGCCTGCGCCCGCGTCTGCTCAGCAACCATCTGCGACGGGTTGAACACCCGCTCGATCTTGCCCCAGTTCTGATAAACCACGACCACCAGCAGAACCAGCGCGACCTTCTTCAGCACATTGCCGAGCATCAGTTGCGGCGCTTCAGCTGATCGGTCAGCGAGGTTGGCAGACCCTTGATCATCAGGGTGCCGTTCTCTTCGTCGTACTCGATCTTGGAGCCCAGCAGGTGCGCCTCAAAGCTGATCGACAGACCTTCGGCGCGACCGGTGAAGCGGCGGAATTGATTCAAGGTGCGTTTGTCCGCCGGTATCTCTGGCGACAGGCCGTAATCCTTGTTGCGGATGTGATCGTAGAAGGCTTTCGGGCGTTCTTCGTCGATCAGCTCCGAGAGCTCTTCCAGGCCCATTGGCTCGCCAAGTTTCGCCTGGCTGCTGGCGTAATCGACCAGCGTCTTGGTTTTCTCGCGAGCGGACTCTTCCGGCAGGTCTTCGCTCTCGACGAAGTCACTGAAAGCCTTGAGCAGGGTGCGGGTCTCGCCCGGGCCGTCGACGCCTTCCTGGCAGCCGATGAAGTCGCGGAAGTATTCCGAAACCTTCTTGCCGTTTTTGCCTTTGATGAACGAGATGTACTGCTTGGACTGCTTGTTGTTCTGCCACTCGGAAACGTTGATCCGCGCGGCCAGGTGAAGCTGGCCGAGGTCGAGGTGGCGTGACGGGGTCACGTCCAGCGAGTCGGTGACGGCCACGCCTTCGCTGTGGTGCAGCAGAGCGATGGCCAGGTAGTCGGTCATGCCTTGCTGGTAGTGGGCGAACAGCACGTGGCCACCGACCGACAGGTTCGACTCTTCCATCAGCTTCTGCAGATGCTCGACCGCCACTTTGCTGAATGCGGTGAAGTCCCTGCCACCTTCCATGTACTCCTTCAGCCAGCCACTGAACGGGAACGCGCCAGATTCCGGATGGAACAGACCCCAGGCTTTGCCCTGTTTGGCGTTGTAGCTCTCGTTGAGGTCGGCGAGCATGTTCTCGATGGCCGCTGACTCCGCCAGTTCAGAATCACGGGCGTGCAGAACTGCGGGCGTGCCGTCGGGTTTTTTGTCGATCAGGTGGACGATGCAATGACGGATCGGCATGGGCTTCTCGGCTGTTGGATGGGAGGAGGGCAGGCTCCCCCGAAAAAGCGCCCAGTGTACCGCAATCACTGGTTTTGGCGCCGGGTGAAGGGCAAATCCTGGGCGCTGTGCGGCCCTTATGCAGTTTTTTACCGGTTTAGAGCAATAAAGCTGACCAAATGGGTAGCTAGAGGCGGATATTTCCTTGTCTCTGTGCTAGTTTTGCCCGGTCTTACGCGAAGTCACTGCGTTAAGCGTGCAATCAGCATTTGTCAGGTCGAACCAAACCCTGATTTCGGTATCTATAACCCGACTCGTCGCGGTTATCGCCGAGGGTGCCAGATCCAGAAGATCGGGCTCGATGGCTGACACTGCACTCTGCAATCCATATGAATTTGATAGGGAAGGAACACTACATGGCTCTTACTAAAGACCAACTGATCGCCGACATCGCTGAAGCTATCGACGCGCCGAAAACCACCGCGCGTAACGCTCTGGACCAACTGGGCCAAATCGTTGCCGATCAGCTGGAAAACGGCGGCGAAATCACTCTGCCAGGTATCGGCAAGCTGAAAGTGACCGAGCGTCCTGCCCGCACTGGCCGTAACCCTTCGACTGGCGCTGCCATCGAAATCCCTGCGAAGAAAGTGATCAAGCTGGTTGTGGCCAAAGGCCTGACCGACGCTGTGAACAAGTAAGACGCAGCAATAAAAAACCGTGCACCGGAGCGATCCGGGCACGGTTTTTTTGTGTCTGCGATTTGGCGATGCCGCGCGATCCCATGTGGGAGCGAGCCTGCTCGCGAAAGCGGTGGGTCAGTCGATATTAAAGTTGACTGACACGCCGCCTTCGCGAGCAGATTTGACCTGCGTCGGTCAATGCGATGTTTAGCGCGTCCAGCGCTCGCGACGCCAGATCTGCTGTTCGGACTTGGTCTGGAAGGTCCAGGCCACGAAACGGCTCTGTTTCTGCCCTTGAGACATTTCCACCACTTGGCTTTCCAGTACGCCAGCCTTTTTCAGCGCGGTTTCGATGGCCGGCAGGTTGGAGGCTTTCGACACCAGTGTGCTGAACCACAGCACCTTGTGCTGGAAATTGGCGCTTTCGGCGATCAGTTGCGTCACGAAACGCGCTTCACCCCCCTCGCACCACAGCTCTGCCGACTGGCCGCCGAAGTTCAGCACCGGCAACTTGCGTTTCGGATCAGCTTTACCCAGTGCGCGCCATTTGCGCTCGCTGCCCTTGGTCGCTTCGTCCATCGAGGCATGGAACGGCGGGTTGCACATGGTCAGGTCGAAACGCTCGCCTGGCTCCAGCAAGCCGATCAGGATGTGCTTGCGATTCTCCTGCTGGCGCAGCTGGATGACCTTGCTCAGGTCGTTCGACTGGACAATCGCCTTGGCGGCTGCAACGGCCGTCGGGTCGATTTCCGAGCCGAGGAAGTGCCAGCGGTATTCACTGTTGCCGATCAGCGGATACACGCAGTTGGCACCCATGCCGATGTCCAGCACATTGACGATCGCACCGCGCGGCACCTTGCCGTCGTTCATGCTCGCCAGCAGGTCCGCAAGAAAGTGCACGTAATCGGCACGGCCCGGAACCGGAGGGCAGAGGTAGTCTGCCGGAATGTCCCAATGCTGAATGCCATAGAACGACTTGAGCAGCGCACGGTTGAACACGCGCACCGCGTCGGGGCTGGCGAAGTCGATGCTTTCCTTGCCGTACGGGTTGGTGATCACGAACTTCGCCAGTTCCGGCGTGGTTTTGATCAGTGCCGGGAAGTCGTAACGACCCTGATGGCGATTGCGCGGGTGCAGGCTGGCCTTTTCCCGCGGTTCCACGGCTTTGGCCGAGGTGGCGGAATCAGGCTTCTTGCGCGGCGGGCGAGGTGTACGGGGGGCGTTCATGGGCGTGGTCGATTCGGGTATGGCTGAAAGTGGTGGGTATTGTCCCACATTGACGACTTATACGCCGAACCCATGTCGGAGATGCCGCAGGGCATGTGTGGCGGGCATAAAAAAGGGAGGCCATTACGGGCCTCCCTTTTTCATTGCGATTTGCCGTTACAGGCTGGCAATCCGCGCGTGCTGCTCGGCCAGTTTGCCCAGGGCCTGTTCAGCCTCGGCCAGTTTGGCGCGTTCCTTCTCGATGACTTCGGCCGGGGCCTTGTCGACGAAACCGGCGTTGGACAGCTTGCCGCCAACCCGCTGGACTTCGCCCTGCAGACGCAGGATTTCCTTGTCCAGGCGCGCCAGTTCAGCAGCCTTGTCGATCAGGCCGGCCATCGGCACCAGCACTTCCATCTCGCCGACCAGTGCGGTGGCGGACAGCGGTGCTTCTTCGCCAGCGGCCAGGACGGTGATCGATTCCAGACGCGCCAGCTTCTTCAGCAGCGCTTCGTTCTCGGTCAAACGGCGCTGGTCTTCGGCACTGACGTTTTTCAGGTAGATCGGCAGTGGTTTGCCCGGGCCGATGTTCATCTCGCCACGGATGTTACGCGTGCCGAGCATCAGCTCTTTGAGCCACTCGATGTCGCTCTCGGCAGCCGGATCGATGCGCTCTTCATTGGCCACTGGCCAAGGTTGCAGCATGATCGTCTTGCCCTGAATACCGGCCAGCGGTGCAATGCGCTGCCAGATTTCTTCAGTGATGAACGGCATGAACGGGTGCGCCAGACGCAGCGCCACTTCCAGTACGCGAACCAGCGTGCGACGAGTGCCGCGCTGGCGCTCGACCGGAGCGTTTTCGTCCCACAGCACAGGCTTGGACAATTCCAGATACCAGTCGCAGTACTGGTTCCAGATGAACTCGTACAGCGCTTGCGCCGCGAGGTCGAAACGGAACTGATCCAGTTGACGGGTGACTTCGGCTTCGGTGCGCTGCAGTTGCGAGATGATCCAGCGATCTGCCAGCGACAGCTCGTAGGCTTCGCCGTTCTGACCGCAGTCTTCGCCCTTGTCCAGAACATAACGCGCGGCGTTCCAGATCTTGTTGCAGAAGTTGCGATAGCCTTCGACGCGGCCCATGTCGAACTTGATGTCACGACCGGTAGACGCCAGCGAGCAGAAGGTGAAGCGCAGGGCGTCGGTGCCATAGCTGGCGATGCCGTCGGCGAACTCGTCGCGGGTCTGCTTCTCGATCTTCTTCGCCAGTTTCGGCTGCATCAGGCCCGAGGTGCGTTTCTGCACCAGCGTTTCCAGGTCGATGCCGTCGATGATGTCCAGCGGGTCAAGGACGTTGCCCTTGGACTTGGACATCTTTTGGCCTTGGCCGTCGCGCACCAGACCATGCACGTAGACGGTCTTGAACGGCACTTGCGGCGTGCCGTCTTCGTTCTTCACCAGGTGCATGGTCATCATGATCATCCGGGCGACCCAGAAGAAAATGATGTCGAAACCGGTGACCAGCACGTCGGTGGAGTGGAATTTCTTCAGGAACTCGGTTTTCTCCGGCCAGCCGAGGGTGGAGAACGTCCACAGACCCGAACTGAACCAGGTGTCGAGAACGTCGTTGTCCTGTTGCAGCGCAACGTCCGGGCCAAGGTTGTTCTTGGCACGCACTTCGGCTTCATCGCGACCGACGTAGACCTTGCCCGACTCGTCGTACCAGGCCGGAATCCGATGGCCCCACCACAACTGACGGCTGATGCACCAATCCTGAATGTCGCGCATCCACGAGAAGTACATGTTTTCGTATTGTTTCGGCACGAACTGGATGCGGCCGTCTTCGACAGCGGCAATCGCAGGCTCTGCCAAAGGCTTGGTCGACACGTACCACTGGTCGGTCAGCCACGGCTCGATGATGGTGCCGGAGCGGTCGCCTTTCGGCACTTTCAGGCCGTGGTCGTCGACGCTGACCAGCAGGCCGGCGGCGTCGAACGCGGCAACGATCTGCTTGCGCGCTTCGAAACGATCGAGGCCGGCGTATTCAGCCGGGATCTTGCCGTCGATGCTCTCGTTCAGTGTGCCGTCGAGGTTGAACACCTGGCAGGCCGGCAGTACGTGGGCATTCTTGTCGAAGATGTTCAGCAGCGGCAGGTTGTGGCGCTTGCCGACTTCGTAGTCGTTGAAATCGTGGGCCGGGGTGATTTTCACGCAGCCGGTGCCGAATTCAGGATCGCAGTAATCGTCGGCGATGATCGGGATGCGACGGCCAACCAGTGGCAGTTCGACAAACTTGCCGATCAGGGCTTTGTAGCGCTCGTCGTTCGGGTTTACCGCGACGGCGGAGTCGCCGAGCATGGTTTCCGGACGGGTGGTCGCGACGATCAGGAAATCGTTGCCTTCAGCGGTTTTCGCGCCGTCAGCCAGCGGGTACTTGAGGTTCCACAGGAAACCTTTCTCGTCGTGGTTTTCCACTTCGAGGTCGGAAATGGCCGTGTGCAGCTTGGTGTCCCAGTTGACCAGACGCTTGCCGCGATAGATCAGACCGTCTTCGTGCAGGCGCACGAACGCTTCTTTAACCGCTTCGGAGAGACCGTCGTCCATGGTGAAGCGCTCGCGGCTCCAGTCAACGGACGAGCCGAGGCGACGGATCTGACGGCTGATGTTGCCACCGGATTCATCTTTCCATTCCCAGATTTTCTCGAGGAATTTCTCGCGGCCGAGGTCGTGACGGCTCTGGCCCTTGGCTTCGAGTTGACGTTCCACCAGCATCTGCGTGGCGATACCGGCGTGGTCGGTGCCCGGCTGCCACAGGGTGTTACGACCCTGCATGCGGCGGAAACGGATCAGAGCATCCATGATCGCGTTGTTGAAACCGTGACCCATGTGCAGGCTGCCGGTGACGTTCGGCGGCGGGATCATGATGGTGTAGGAATCGCCCGCGCCTTGCGGGGCGAAGTAGTTCTCGGACTCCCAGGTGTTGTACCAGGAAGTTTCAATGGCGTGCGGCTGGTAGGTCTTATCCATGCGCGGCGGGACCCTATTGGCATTTATTCAGGAAAAGCCGGGAAGTATAGCCGTGGGGGCAGCTGCAAGCTACCAGCCACAAGCTGCAAGGAGAGAGTGGTGGTTGCTTTGGCTTTGGCTTGCAGCTTAAAGCTTGCCGCTCGTAGCTGCGGCGAGTAGCCGTTCCATCCGCGCATCGAGGCGGCGTTTGATTTCTGTTTCGATGTGCGGGGCGAAGTCGTCGATCACGTCTTGCATGATCAATTGCGCAGCGGCGCGCAATTCGCTGTCCAGGTGTAGCAGGGCATCCGGGCCTTTATCGACAGAGGCTGCAGGTTGCGCAACCGGTGCCGGTGGCGGCTCAGCGGCTGAGGGTACGTTGCCGACCGAGTCGAATAGCATCGGAATCTGTTCCTGCTCACCGTCATCGACCGTGTCGGTCAGCAGTGGCGGTTGCAGGTTGTCATCGCCGAGCAACTGGCGGATTGATTCGAGATCATCCAGCAAGTGCGCGGACTTTTGCTGCGGTTTCGGAGTGTCCATTGGAATGCTCAGAGTCGCTGTAAACGGTGATCTTGCAGAGGATAGCCCTGTTCGCGGTAGAAGCGAAAACTCTCCCGCGCAGCGGCGCGAATGGTCGGATCTTCTACCACCACTTCCGCCACACGGGCGAATTTGCTGGCGAAAGCCGGGACCTTCAGGTCGAGATTGACCAGCAGGTCTTGATGCTGACCACAGTCATCGCCCAGCCCCAGGACAATCAAACCGTCCGGTTCGCTGTCGGCCGGGCCATGCGGTACGAAGCTCTCGCCCTTGAACGCCCACAGGCGTGCATCGAGATCGTCACGCTGAGCGGCGTCGCTGCAATGCAGGTAGATGCGGTGGCCCATGCGCCAGGCTTTTTCGGTGAGCTTGCAGGCAAAGTCCAGGCGCGCGGAAGGATCGGCGCTGGGCAGGATATAGAAGTCGACTTTGGTCGTTGCGATTCCAGAGCGGCAAGCGGCGTCACCCGAAAGTGACGCCGCTCGTCAGCGGTTTCAGGCTTTGGCGCGGTCCAGCAGGTATTGGGTCAGCAGAGGCACCGGACGGCCAGTGGCGCCCTTGTCCTTGCCGCCGCTGGTCCACGCGGTGCCCGCGATGTCCAGGTGCGCCCAGTTGAGGTTCTTGGTGAAACGCGACAGGAAGCACGCAGCCGTGATGGTGCCGGCCTTCGGCCCGCCAATGTTGGCGATGTCGGCGAACGGGCTGTCCAGCTGTTCCTGATACTCGTCGAACAACGGCAGTTGCCAGGCGCGGTCGTCGGCAGTCTGGCCAGCGCTGAGCAGTTGACCGATCAGTTCGTCGTTGTTGCCCAGCAGGCCCGAAGTATGGGCACCCAGAGCAACCACGCAAGCGCCGGTCAGGGTGGCGATGTCGATCACCGCTTGCGGCTTGAAGCGCTCGGAGTAGGTCAGGGCATCGCACAGCACCAGACGGCCTTCGGCGTCGGTGTTGAGGATTTCCACGGTCTGGCCGCTCATGGTGGTGACGATGTCGCCCGGACGGGTCGCATTGCCGCTTGGCATGTTTTCGGCGCAGGCGAGGATGCACACCAGGTTGATCGGCAGTTTCAGCTCGAGTACGGCACGCAGGGTGCCGAACACGCTGGCAGCACCGCCCATGTCGTACTTCATTTCGTCCATGCCGGCGCCCGGTTTCAGGCTGATGCCGCCGGTGTCGAACGTGATGCCTTTACCGACCAGCGCGTAGGGCTTTTCGGATTTCTTGCCGCCGTTGTATTGCATGACGATCAGGCGTGGCGGCTGTTCGCTGCCCTGGCCGACGGCGTAGAACGAGCCCATGCCCAGGGATTTGATCTTCTTCTCGTCGAGGACTTCGACTTTCAGATCCTTGAACTCTTTGCCCAGATTCCTGGCTTGCTCGCCAAGGAACGTCGGGTGGCAGATGTTCGGCGGCAGGTTGCCCAGGTCGCGGGTGAAGGCCATGCCGTTGGCGATTGCAGTGGCGTGGGTCACGGCGCGCTGCACTTCGGCTTGTGCAGCCTTGATGGTCAACAGGGTGATTTTTTTCAGGGCGCGCGGTTCGGCTTTCACGCTTTTGAACTGATCGAAGCAGTATTTGCCGTCGACCAGTGTTTCGGCCAGCAGACGGGTTTTACCGTAGCTGTCGCGACCCTTGACGATGACTTCGTCCAGCGCCAGCACGGCATCGCTGCCATTCAGGCCTTTCAGGGTGTTGAGGATGCCGGCCACGATTTTGCGGAACGGGCGATCGCCCAGTTCTTCATCTTTGCCCACACCTACCAGCAACACGCGCTCGGCTTTGAGGTTCGGCAGGCTGTGCAGCAGCAGGCTCTGACCGACCTTGCCGGACAGATCGCCACGCTTGAGGACGGCGCTGATGGCGCCACCGCTCAGTTCGTCGACCTGTTTGGCAGCAGCGCCGAGTTTGCGGCCTTCGCCGACGGCAACCACCAGGGTGGCGGTTTTCAACGTTTCTGGGCTAACGCTTTTTACAACCAGTTCCATGTCCGGATCCCTGAATGAATGGTCAACACGCAGGCGTTCGACGGTGTCCGCATTCGCCTGCTTATAAATAGAAGAGCGCAGGCCAAAGCCTGCGACAAGGGCCGCAGTTTGAACCTCGCTCCCCGCGCCTGACAACCCTAGGGGGCGTTCTCAATTAGTTTCCACACCGCGTTGTCGCCTTAACGCAGGCCATGCAAGGCGCAGGCCGCGGGGAATGGTGGTCCCTTTCCAAGGCCTGCAACGCAGATTGGCCGGCTTTAAGGCGCAACCCGGCGCGGAGTGAAAACCAATTGAGAGCGCCCCCTAGGTTGCACGATCTTCAACGTATTGCGTGCGAGGATGAGTGTGCGCAGTGACAGGCGCCCTCAATCACAGGATAATGCCGCATCTTTTTCCGACGGCTCTGCGTTGCGGGCCGGTCGGTGTGTTTGCTTGTTTGGCCGCCTTAGCCTGACAACCCTGGAGTGTCTGGTTTGATCGTCTTCCGTTATCTGTCCCGCGAAGTTCTGTTGACCCTCAGTGCCGTGAGTGCGGTGCTGCTGGTCATTATCATGAGCGGTCGCTTTATCAAATACCTCGCGCAGGCCGCTGCCGGTCAGCTCGATCCGGGCTCGCTGTTCCTGATCATGGGCTTTCGCCTGCCGGGCTTCCTGCAACTGATTCTGCCGCTGGGCCTTTTCCTCGGGATCCTGCTGGCCTACGGTCGCCTGTACCTCGAAAGCGAAATGACCGTGCTCTCGGCCACCGGCATGAGCCAGCAGAAGCTGCTGCGCATGACCCTGTTTCCGGCGACGCTGGTTGCGCTGGTCGTGGCATGGCTGAGCCTGGGCCTGGCGCCGCAAGGTGCCAACCAGTTCCAGTTGCTGCTGAACAAGCAGGACGCGCTGACCGAATTCGACACCCTGGAGCCTGGTCGCTTCCAGGCCCTGCGCGACGGCACTCGGGTGACTTACACCGAAACCCTGAGCGATGATCGCGTCAACCTGGGTGGCGTGTTCATCTCGCAGAAGAACCTCGGCGCCGATCAGAAGGACCGCGGGATTTCCGTGCTGGTAGCCGAGTCGGGTCGTCAGGAAATCCGCCCCGACGGCAATCGCTACCTGATCCTCGATAACGGCTATCGCTACGACGGCAGCCCGGGCCAGGCTGATTACCGCGCCATTCATTACGAGAACTATGGCGTGCTGCTGCCCAAGCCGGACGTCAGCGAAGAAGTCACCGACCGTGACGCCATGCCGACGTCGTCCTTGCTGGGCAGTGACGACATCCGCTCCAAGACCGAACTGCAATGGCGTCTGTCCTTGCCGTTGCTGGTGTTTATCGTGACCCTGATGGCGGTGCCGCTGTCGCGAGTCAATCCGCGTCAAGGGCGCTTCCTCAAGCTTCTGCCGGCGATTCTTCTTTATATGGCTTACCTGACCATCCTGATTGCCGCGCGCGGCGCCCTTGAAAAAGGCAAGATCCATCCGACGCTCGGCTTGTGGTGGGTGCATGCGATCTTCCTGTTCATCGGCCTCGGCCTGCTCTATTGGGAGCCGCTGCGCCTGAAGATGGCCAGCCGTCGTGCCGCTGCGCTGGAGGTGGCCCGTGGTTAAACTCGACCGCTACATCGGCAGCAGCGTGTTCATGGCGATCATCGCTGTGCTGGCGATCATTCTCGGCCTGGCGACACTGTTTGCCTTCATCGATGAAATGGGCGACGTCAGCGAAACCTACACCTTGGTTGACGTGCTGGGCTTCGTGCTGCTGACCGCACCGCGTCGTCTTTACGAAATGCTGCCGATGGCGGCGTTGATCGGCTGTCTGATTGGCCTCGGCAGTCTGGCCAGCAGCAGTGAGCTGACCGTGATGCGCGCCGCGGGTGTGTCCATCGGCCGTATCGTGTGGGCGGTCATGAAGCCAATGCTGGTGCTGATGCTGGCCGGCGTGCTGATCGGCGAATACGTCGCGCCAGCTACTGAAAGCATGGCCCAGGCCAACCGCTCGCTGGCTCAGGGCAGTGGCGACGCGCAAAGCGCCAAGCACGGCATGTGGCACCGTCAGGGTGAAGAGTTCATCCACATCAACGCCGTGCAACCCAACGGCCTGTTGTATGGCGTGACCCGCTACCACTTTGACAAGGAGCGCCACCTGCTGAGTTCGAGCTTTGCCAAGAAGGCTGAGTTCGACGGCGATCACTGGCAGCTCAGCGACGTGTCGACCACCAAGTTCAATGAGCGCAGCACTGAAGTCGTGAACATGCCAACCGAGCGTTGGGATGTGGCACTGAGTCCGCAATTGCTCAGCACCGTGGTCATGGCGCCGGAATCGCTGTCGATCAGCGGTTTGTGGGGTTATATCCACTATCTGGCTGAACAGGGCCTGAGCAATGGTCGTTACTGGCTGGCATTTTGGGTCAAGGTGTTGCAGCCGCTGGTTACCGCTGCGCTGGTACTGATGGCGATCTCCTTTATCTTCGGCCCGTTGCGTTCGGTGACCTTGGGTCAGCGTGTGTTCACGGGTGTGTTGGTGGGCTTCACCTTCCGCATCGTCCAGGATTTGCTCGGCCCATCGAGCCTGGTGTTCGGTTTCTCGCCCTTGTTTGCGGTACTGGTACCGGCCGGGGTCTGTGCGCTGGCGGGTGTCTGGCTGCTTAGACGAGCCGGTTGATGAACAAGTTTTCATCCACTGTTTAACCTTGAAAACGCCTCGGTCGACAGATCGGGGCGTTTTTGCATGCAATCCGGGTGACAGGTGAACGTGACGCTTGCGCCGTGTATCAGGTACAATTCCCGGCTATTTTTCGGCGGGCTATGCCTGCAGCCTTTTTGAGTGTTGATCCGTGAGTGATTTGAGTCATATCCGCAATTTCTCCATCATCGCCCACATTGACCATGGCAAGTCGACGCTGGCCGATCGCTTCATCCAGATGTGCGGCGGCCTGGCCGAGCGTGAAATGGAAGCCCAGGTACTGGATTCCATGGATCTGGAGCGTGAACGCGGGATCACCATCAAGGCCCACAGCGTCACCCTTTATTACACCGCCAAAGACGGCATCAAATATCAGCTGAACTTCATTGACACCCCGGGCCACGTCGACTTCACCTACGAAGTCAGCCGTTCCCTGGCTGCGTGCGAAGGTGCATTGCTGGTCGTCGACGCGGGGCAGGGTGTTGAAGCCCAGTCCGTGGCCAACTGCTACACCGCGATCGAGCAGGGCCTTGAGGTCATGCCGGTACTGAACAAGATCGACCTGCCACAGGCCGACCCTGATCGCGTCAAGGACGAGATCGAGAAGATCATCGGCATCGACGCCACTGACGCCGTCACCTGCAGCGCCAAGACCGGCCTGGGTGTCGACGAAGTGCTCGAGCGTCTGGTGCATACCATTCCTGCGCCAACCGGCAATATCGAAGATCCGCTGCAAGCGTTGATCATCGATTCCTGGTTCGACAACTACCTGGGCGTTGTTTCCCTGGTGCGTGTCCGTCATGGCCGCGTGAAGAAGGGCGACAAGATCCTCGTCAAGTCCACCGGCAAGATCCATCTGGTCGACAGCGTTGGCGTGTTCAACCCGAAACATACCGCCACGGCTGATCTTAAGGCCGGCGAAGTGGGCTTCATCATCGCCAGCATCAAGGACATTCACGGTGCGCCGGTGGGTGACACCCTGACGCTGAGCTCGACGCCGGACGTTGAAGTGCTGCCAGGCTTCAAGCGCATCCAGCCGCAGGTTTACGCCGGTCTGTTCCCGGTCAGCTCCGACGACTTCGAAGATTTCCGCGAAGCGCTTCAGAAGCTGACCCTCAACGACTCGTCGCTGCAGTACACCCCGGAAAGCTCCGACGCACTGGGCTTCGGCTTCCGTTGCGGCTTCCTCGGCATGCTGCACATGGAAATCATCCAGGAGCGACTCGAGCGCGAGTACAACCTGGACCTGATTACCACGGCGCCGACGGTAATTTTCGAGCTGCTGCTCAAAACCGGTGAAACGATTTACGTCGACAACCCATCCAAGCTTCCGGATGTGTCGTCGATCGAAGACATGCGCGAGCCGATCGTGCGGGCCAATATTCTGGTGCCGCAGGAACACTTGGGCAACGTCATCACCCTGTGCATCGAGAAGCGTGGCGTTCAAGTCGACATGCTGTTCCTCGGCAATCAGGTGCAGGTCACCTACGACCTGCCGATGAACGAAGTGGTCCTGGACTTCTTCGACCGTCTCAAATCCACCAGCCGCGGCTATGCTTCGCTGGACTACCATTTCGATCGTTACCAATCGGCTAATCTGGTGAAACTGGATGTGCTGATCAACGGCGACAAGGTCGATGCCCTGGCGTTGATCGTGCACCGTGACAACTCGCACTACAAAGGTCGCCAGTTGACCGAGAAGATGAAAGAACTGATTCCGCGTCAGATGTTCGACGTCGCGATCCAGGCCGCCATTGGTGGTCAGATCGTTGCCCGGACAACCGTCAAGGCACTCAGAAAGAACGTATTGGCCAAATGCTACGGTGGTGACGTCAGCCGTAAGAAGAAACTGCTGGAGAAGCAAAAGGCCGGTAAGAAACGCATGAAGCAGGTCGGCAACGTGGAAATTCCACAAGAAGCCTTCCTTGCAGTGCTCAGGTTGGATAGTTAGGTCCTATGTCACTAAATTTCCCGCTGTTGCTGGTCATCGCCGTGTTCGTCTGCGGCCTGTTGGCGTTGCTTGATCTGTTGATCCTCGCGCCGCGTCGGCGTGCTGCCATTGCCTCCTATCAGGGCAGCGTCAGCCAGCCTGACGGCGTGGTGGTCGAGAAACTGAACAAGGAACCGCTGCTGGTTGAATACGGCAAGTCGTTCTTCCCGGTGTTGTTCATCGTGCTGGTGCTGCGTTCGTTCCTGGTGGAACCGTTCCAGATCCCATCCGGCTCGATGAAGCCGACCCTGGACGTCGGCGACTTCATTCTGGTGAACAAGTTTTCTTACGGGATCCGCCTGCCGGTGATCGACAAGAAAATCATCGAAGTCGGTGATCCTCAGCGTGGCGATGTGATGGTGTTCCGCTACCCGAGCGACCCTGCCGTCAACTACATCAAGCGTGTAGTGGGCCTGCCGGGCGACACCGTGCGGTACACCGCTGACAAGCGTCTGTTCGTCAATGGCGAGTCGATTGCCGAGCAACTGGTCGGCTCCGAGCCGGGCACGCTGGGCAGCGCAGAGCTCTACAAGGAAAAACTCGGCGCTGCCGAGCACCTTATCCGCAAGGAAATGAGCCGCTACCGCACCCCGCCGGATCGTACGTGGACAGTGCCTGCCGGGCACTACTTCATGATGGGTGACAACCGCGACAACTCGAACGACAGCCGTTACTGGGATGATCCGAACATTCCCAAGGATCTGCTGGGCATGGTTCCCGACCAGAATATCGTCGGCAAGGCCTTCGCGGTCTGGATGAGCTGGCCGGAACCGAAACTCAGCCACCTGCCGAATTTCTCGCGGGTTGGCCTGATCAAGTAATCACACACGGCGCTGTTGACCACAGCGCCGAATGCATTTCTGGAGTCGACACAATCGGCTTCGCAATCGCCAGGATTTAATTTTTGAACACAGCGTTAATTGTCCCAGGCCTGCGCCGTATCCCGGTGATGGCGGTGGAATCCAGCTTTGAACACAGCGTGGGTAAACCGTGAGCGCCTCATTAAGCCGTCTCGAGCGTCAGCTCGGTTACACCTTCAAGGATCAGGAGTTGATGCTCCTGGCCCTTACGCACCGCAGTTTTGCCGGGCGCAACAACGAACGCCTGGAATTCCTCGGTGACGCCATCCTCAATTTCGTCGCCGGCGAAGCACTGTTTGATCGCTTCCCCCTCGCCCGCGAAGGCCAGTTGTCGCGTTTGCGCGCACGTTTGGTGAAAGGTGAGACGCTGGCCGTACTGGCTCGCGGTTTCGACCTCGGCGATTATCTGCGTCTGGGTTCCGGAGAACTGAAAAGCGGCGGTTTTCGTCGCGAATCGATTCTGGCCGACGCCCTTGAAGCGCTGATCGGTGCGATTTACCTCGACGCCGGCATGGACGTCGCCCGCGAACGCGTACTGGCCTGGCTGGCCGGCGAGTTCGAAGGCCTGACGCTGGTCGACACCAACAAGGATCCCAAGACCCGCCTGCAGGAACATCTGCAATCGCGCGGTTGCGACCTGCCACGTTACGAAGTGGTGGATATCCAGGGTGAGCCGCACTGCCGAACCTTCTTCGTTGAATGCGAAGTTGTCTTACTGAATGAAAAAAGCCGAGGTCAGGGTGTGAGCCGTCGTATTGCCGAACAGGTAGCGGCCGCCGCAGCACTGATTGCCCTGGGCGTGGAGAATGGCAATGACTGATACAAACGCAACTCGCTGTGGCTATGTTGCCATCGTCGGCCGTCCCAACGTGGGCAAGTCCACGCTGCTGAACCACATCCTGGGCCAGAAGCTCGCGATTACCTCGCGCAAGCCGCAGACCACTCGCCACAACATGCTCGGGATCAAGACCGAGGGTGACGTGCAAGCGATCTACGTCGACACCCCGGGCATGCACAAGGGTGGCGAAAAGGCGCTGAACCGCTACATGAACAAGACCGCTTCAGCGGCGTTGAAAGACGTCGACGTGGTGATCTTTGTGGTCGACCGCACCAAGTGGACCGACGAAGACCAGATGGTTCTGGAGCGCGTGCAGTATGTGACCGGCCCGCTGATCGTCGCGCTGAACAAGACCGACCGCATCGAAGACAAGGCCGAGCTGATGCCGCACCTGTCGTGGTTGCAGGAACAACTGCCGAACGCGCAGATCATCCCGATTTCGGCGCAGCACGGGCACAACCTTGAAGCGCTGGAAAAGGTGATTGCCAACCACCTGCCGGAAAATGATCACTTCTTCCCCGAAGACCAGATCACCGACCGCAGCAGCCGTTTCCTTGCCGCCGAACTGGTGCGCGAGAAAATCATGCGTCAGATGGGCGCCGAGCTGCCGTACCAGATCACCGTCGAGATCGAAGAATTCAAGCAGCAGGGCAAGACTCTGCACATCCACGCCTTGATCCTCGTTGAGCGTGATGGCCAGAAGAAGATCATCATCGGCGACAAGGGCGAGCGCATCAAACGCATTGGCACCGAAGCGCGCAAGGACATGGAGCTGCTGTTCGACTCCAAGATCATGCTCAACCTGTGGGTCAAGGTGAAGGGCGGCTGGTCCGACGACGAGCGTGCATTGCGTTCGCTGGGTTACGGCGACCTGTAAGCACTGATTTCAAGAACACCGATACTCACTGTGGGAGCGAGCCTGCTCGCGAAGGGGATGTAACATTCAGCATTGATGTTGACTGTCACTCCGCTTTCGCGAGCAGGCTAGCTCCCACAGTGGTTTTGGGTTGTGTGTAAAACTGCGTTTCTTCATCGAGAACTCAATGTCGCAAAGCCCACCTCCCGCCCAACCCGCCTACGTCCTCCACTCGCGCGCCTACCGCGAAACCAGCGCTTTGGTGGACTTCCTCACGCCGCAAGGTCGGCTGCGGGCGGTGTTGCGCAGTGCGCGGGGCAAGGCCGGGACACTGGCGCGGCCATTCGTGCCGCTGGAAGTGGAGTTTCGCGGCAAGGGTGAACTGAAGAACGTCGGGCGCATGGAGAGTGCCGGAACCGCGACCTGGATGGTCGGCGAGGCACTGTTCAGTGGCCTCTATCTCAACGAACTGTTGATTCGCTTGCTGCCCGCCGAAGATCCGCATCCGGCAGTATTCGATCACTACGCCGCCACGCTGTCGGCCCTGGCTGAAGGTCGACCGCTGGAACCCTTGCTGCGCTCCTTCGAGTGGCGATTGTTGGATGATCTTGGCTACGGGTTTTCCATGAACACTGATGTTCACGGCGAACCTGTCGCGCCGGACGGACTTTATCGCCTGCAAGTGGATGCAGGGCTTGAGCGCGTCTATCTGTTGCAACCGGGGCTGTTCAATGGCACCGAACTGCTGGCCATGGCTGAAGCCGATTGGTCGGCCCCCGGTGCTTTGTCCGCTGCCAAGCGTTTGATGCGCCAAGCGCTGGCCGTTCACTTGGGCGGCCGCCCCCTCGTCAGTCGCGAACTGTTTCGCAAGCCCTGATCTCACCGTATGCTGTGCGCCGAATCTCTCAATTCAGGAGCGCATCCGTGACCACCAGCAATCGCATTCTTCTTGGCGTGAACATCGACCACGTCGCCACCCTGCGTCAGGCCCGTGGCACGCGCTATCCGGATCCGGTCAAGGCTGCGCTGGACGCTGAAGAGGCGGGCGCCGACGGCATCACTGTGCACCTGCGTGAAGATCGCCGCCACATTCAAGAACGCGATGTGCTGCTGCTCAAGGATGTGCTGCAAACCCGCATGAACTTCGAAATGGGCGTCACCGAAGAAATGATGGTGTTCGCCGAGCTTATCCGTCCGGCGCACATCTGCCTGGTACCGGAAACCCGTCAGGAACTGACCACTGAAGGCGGTCTTGACGTGGCGGGGCAGGAAGCGCGGATCAAGGCAGCGGTTGAGCGTCTGTCGAAAATCGGCAGCGAAGTGTCGCTGTTCATCGACGCCGACGAGCGTCAGATTGCTGCGTCCAAACGTGTTGGCGCACCGGCGATTGAACTGCACACCGGACGCTATGCCGACGCTGAAACCCCGACGCAAATCGCTGAAGAGTTGAAGCGTGTGGCGGACGGTGTGGCGTTTGGTCTGGCGCAGGGGCTGATCGTCAATGCCGGTCACGGTCTGCACTACCACAACGTTGAAGCGGTCGCGGCGATCAAGGGCATCAACGAATTGAACATCGGCCATGCGCTGGTGGCGCATGCGTTGTTCGTGGGTTTCAAGTCTGCAGTGGCTGAGATGAAGGCGCTGATTCTGGCGGCTGCCAAACACTAAGCGGCAACGCAACCCCACCTGTGGGAGCGAGCCTGCTCGGGAAAGCGGTGTATCAGTCAAAGATGATATCGACTGACACGACGCCTTCGCGAGCAGGCTCGCTCCCACATTTGTTTTTGGGGTGTTTTTTAAAGCGGGGCAGGTTCTTGCGCAGGCTTGGACTTGTCGATCGCCGGCACATGCAGGTTGCCCTCGGCCACTTGATCACCCTCAAGCTGCGGTTGGGTTACCCAGGTCAGGATGTCGTAGTAACGACGGATGTTCGCCACGAAATGCACGGGCTCTCCGCCTCGGGCATAGCCGTAGCGGGTTTTGCTGTACCACTGCTTCTGCGACAGACGTGGCAGGATTTTCTTTACGTCCAGCCACTTGTCCGGATTCAGACCTTCCTTGGCCGTCAGTTTGCGCGCGTCATCCAGATGACCGCTGCCGACGTTGTACGCCGCCAGTGCAAACCAGGTGCGATCCGGCTCCTTGATCGAGTCATCAAGCTGATCCTTCATATAAGCCAGGTACTTGGCGCCGCCCATGATGCTCTGCTTCGGATCGAGGCGGTTGGATACACCCATCGCCTGAGCGGTGTTCTGGGTCAGCATCATCAAGCCGCGCACGCCGGTTTTCGAGGTGACCGTCGGTTGCCATAGCGATTCCTGATAACCGACGGCCGCGAGCAGGCGCCAGTCGACTTTCTCTTTCTTCGCGTAGTTCTTGAAGTGTTGTTCGTATTTCGGCAGACGCTGCTGCAAGTGCTGGGCAAACGTGGTGGCGCCCATGTAACCGAGTACGTCAACGTGGCCGTAGTAGCGGTCTTTCAAGCGCTGCAAGGTGCCGTTCTTTTGCACCTTGTCCAGATAGTTGTTGATCTCGTTGAGCAGGCTGTTGTCTTCGCCCGGGCCCACCGCCCAACTCTGGCTGCGCGCGTCGCCAAGGTCGAAGGCCACGCGGATGTTGGTGAAATACACCTGATTCATCGCCACTTCGTTGGAGTCGACCAACGTCAGGTCGATCTGGCCTTCATCGACCATGCGCAACAGGTCGACCACCTCGACAGCGTCGGACTCTTCGTATTCGATGCCGGGAAATTTCTGTTTCAGCTCGGCCAGTTGCTCGGCGTGGGTGCTGCCCTTGAGCACCATGATCTTCTTGCCGACCAGATCTGCGGCGTCGGTCGGCCGCGATTGGCCGTTGCGATAGATGATCTGCGGAGTGACTTCGAGGTAGGAGTGGGAGAACCGCACCTGCTGCTTGCGCTGGTCGCTGCTGACCAGACCGGCAGCCGCCAGTACCGGCCCGTTGGGTTTGCCGATCTGGTTGAAGAGGTCGTCAAGATTGTCGGCAGTCTCGATTTTCAGTTCGACACCCAAATCGTCGGCAAAGCGCTTCACCAGCTCGTATTCGAAGCCGGTTTCACCACTGCGATCCTGGAAGTAGGTGGCGGGGCTGTTTCGGGTAACCACCCGCAGCACGCCATCCTCCTTTACGCGCTCGAGTGTGTTGGGTTTATCAACACAGCCGCCGAGCATCAGGAAGAGTCCGGTTGCGATCAGCCATTTGGCGTACCGCGGACGCAAAGCCGTTGGGAAAAACATTTGCGCAGTATACGCAAAGGACTGCGGGCGCCATATCTCGACAGTGCAGGGCGACTCTGCTAGAGATCACAAAACCAGCCGAAACCCCGCAGAAACGGGAGTGAAGGGCATTTTGTTACAGTAAAAATTAACGTTGTTCACTTGCCCCGTAAATTTGACTCTCGAGGCAGAAACACAGATCGACACCCGAGTGCAACCGTGCGTAGCGTTTCGGGTGATGTTGAGGGCGGTTTAGGCTAGAATGCACGGCCTCAAAGCACACCCCTTCCCGAGGCTGTCCCGAAGATGTTGATCCTGCGCGGCGCTCCTGCCCTTTCTGCCTTTCGCCACAGCAAACTCCTTGAGCAACTGAGCCAGAAAGTTTCGGCTGTCAGTGGCTTATATGCTGAATTCGCTCACTTCGCCGAAGTTACCGGCGTCCTGACCGGCGACGAACAGCAGGTGCTTGCGCGCCTTCTGAAGTACGGTCCAAGTGTTCCGGTTCAAGAGCCGACCGGCCGTCTGTTCCTGGTGTTGCCGCGGTTCGGTACCATCTCGCCATGGTCGAGCAAGGCCAGCGACATTGCCCGCAACTGCGGCCTGAGCAAGATCCAGCGTCTGGAGCGCGGTATCGCGTTCTACGTTGCCGGTCAGTTCAGCGACGCCCAAGCGCAGCAGATTGCTGATGTATTGCATGACCGCATGACGCAAATCGTCCTCGGCAACCTTGAGCAGGCAGCCGGTCTGTTCAGCCACGCCGAGCCGAAGCCGCTGACGGCGATCGACATCCTCGGCGGCGGTCGCGCCGCGCTGGAAAAGGCCAACACCGAACTGGGCCTGGCCCTGGCTGAAGACGAAATCGACTATCTGGTCAACGCCTTCAACGGTTTGAAGCGCAACCCGCACGACATCGAACTGATGATGTTCGCCCAAGCCAACTCCGAGCATTGCCGCCACAAGATCTTCAACGCCAGTTGGGATATTGATGGTGAAAACCAGGAAAAAAGCCTGTTCGGCATGATCAAGAACACCTACGTGATGCACAGCGAAGGCGTTCTGTCGGCTTATAAGGACAACGCCTCGGTGATCGTCGGCAACGTTGCCGGCCGTTTCTTCCCGAACCCTGAAACCCGCCAGTACGGCGCGGTGCAGGAGCCGGTGCACATCCTGATGAAGGTTGAAACCCACAACCACCCGACCGCGATTGCCCCGTTCCCGGGCGCATCCACCGGTTCTGGCGGTGAGATCCGTGACGAAGGCGCAACCGGTCGTGGCGCCAAGCCAAAGGCTGGCCTCACCGGTTTCACCGTATCCAACCTGCAGATCCCGGGCTTCGAACAGCCGTGGGAAGTGCCGTACGGCAAGCCTGAGCGCATCGTTACTGCCCTCGACATCATGATCGAAGGCCCGCTCGGTGGCGCCGCGTTCAACAACGAATTCGGTCGTCCGGCCCTGACGGGTTACTTCCGTACCTTCGAACAATCGATTACCACGCCGCACGGTGACGAAGTTCGCGGTTACCACAAGCCGATCATGCTGGCCGGCGGTATGGGTAACATTCGCGAAGAACACGTCAAGAAAGGCGAAATCGTCGTTGGCTCCAAGCTGATCGTGCTCGGCGGCCCGGCGATGTTGATCGGTCTGGGCGGCGGCGCGGCTTCCTCCATGGCCACCGGCACCAGCTCGGCGGATCTGGACTTCGCTTCCGTACAGCGTGAAAACCCTGAGATGGAGCGTCGCTGCCAGGAAGTGATCGACCGTTGCTGGCAATTGGGTGACAAGAACCCGATCAGCTTCATCCACGACGTCGGCGCGGGCGGTCTGTCCAACGCCTTCCCGGAACTGGTCAACGATGGCGAGCGCGGTGGTCGTTTCGAACTGCGCAACATTCCAAACGACGAGCCGGGCATGGCCCCGCACGAAATCTGGAGTAACGAATCCCAGGAACGCTACGTGCTGGCCGTCGGCCCTGAAGACTTCGCGCGCTTCCAGGCGATTTGCGAACGCGAGCGTTGCCCGTTTGCCGTCGTTGGTGAAGCCACTGCCGAACCGCAACTGACCGTCACCGACAGCCACTTCGGCAACAACCCGGTGGACATGCCACTGGAAGTGTTGCTGGGCAAAGCCCCGCGCATGCACCGTTCGGTGGTTCGTGAAGCCGAGCTGGGTGATGACTTCGATCCGTCGAATCTCGATATCACCGAAAGCATCGAGCGCGTTCTGCATCACCCGGCTGTTGCGAGCAAGAGCTTCCTGATCACCATCGGCGACCGCACCATCACCGGCCTCGTTGCCCGTGACCAAATGGTCGGCCCATGGCAGGTTCCGGTGGCCGACGTTGCCGTTACCGCCACCAGTTTCGACGTGTACACCGGTGAAGCGATGGCGATGGGCGAGCGCACTCCGCTGGCTCTGCTGGACGCTCCGGCGTCGGGCCGCATGGCCATCGGTGAAACCCTGACCAACATTGCCGCCTCGCGCATCAACAAGATCTCCGACATCAAACTGTCGGCGAACTGGATGTCCGCTGCCGGCCATCCGGGCGAAGATGCACGTCTGTACGACACCGTGAAAGCGGTCGGCATGGAACTGTGCCCTGAGCTGGGCATCACCATTCCGGTGGGCAAGGACTCGATGTCCATGGCCACGCGCTGGAATGACAACGGTGAAGAAAAAACCGTGACCTCGCCGATGTCGTTGATCGTGACCGGTTTCGCGCCAGTGGCTGACATTCGTCAGACCCTGACCCCGGAACTGCGCATGGACAAGGGCACCACCGACCTGATCCTGATCGACCTCGGTCGCGGTCAGAACCGCATGGGCGCCTCGATCCTTGCTCAGGTGCACGGCAAGCTCGGCTCGCAAGCGCCGGACGTCGATGATGCTGAAGATCTCAAAGCTTTCTTCGCGGTGATCCAGGGCCTCAACGCCGACGGTCACCTGCTGGCTTACCACGACCGTTCCGACGGTGGTCTGCTGACCAGCGTCGTGGAAATGGCCTTCGCCGGTCACTGCGGTCTGAGCCTGAACCTTGATGGTCTGGCTGAAACCTCGGCTGACATCGCCGCGATCCTGTTCAACGAAGAACTGGGTGCCGTGATCCAGGTTCGTCAGGACGCCACGCCAGACATCCTCGCGCAGTTCAGCGCTGCCGGTCTGGGCGACTGCGTGTCGGTGATCGGTCAGCCAATGAACAACGGCCAGATCAACATCACCTTCAACGGTGACACCGTGTTCGAAGGCCAGCGTCGTTTGCTGCAACGTACCTGGGCTGAGACCAGCTACCAGATCCAGCGTCTGCGCGACAACGCCGACTGCGCCGAACAAGAGTTCGACGTGCTGCTGGAAGAAGACAACCCGGGCCTGAGCGTCAAGCTGAGCTACGACGTCAATCAGGACATCGCCGCGCCTTACATCAAGAAAGGCATCCGCCCACAGGTTGCCGTGCTGCGTGAGCAGGGCGTCAACGGTCAGGTGGAAATGGCCGCCGCGTTCGACCGCGCCGGTTTCAACGCGATCGACGTGCACATGAGCGACATTCTGGCCGGCCGTGTCGACCTGAACGAGTTCAAAGGCCTGGTGGCTTGCGGCGGTTTCTCCTACGGCGACGTACTCGGCGCCGGTGAGGGCTGGGCCAAGTCGGCACTGTTCAACAGCCGCGCCCGCGATGCGTTCCAGGGTTTCTTCGAGCGCAACGACAGCTTCACCCTCGGCGTGTGCAACGGTTGCCAGATGATGTCCAACCTCCACGAGCTGATTCCGGGCAGCGAGTTCTGGCCGCACTTCGTGCGCAACCGCTCCGAGCAGTTCGAAGCGCGTGTGGCGATGGTGCAGGTTCAGGAGTCGAACTCGATCTTCCTGCAAGGCATGGCCGGTTCGCGTATGCCGATCGCCATCGCTCACGGTGAAGGTCACGCCGAGTTCTCCAGCGAAGAAGCACTGCTGGAAGCCGATCTGTCCGGTTGCGTGGCGATGCGTTTCGTCGACAACCACGGCAAGGTCACTGAATCGTATCCGGCCAACCCGAACGGTTCGCCGCGCGGGATTACCGGTCTCACCAGCCGTGATGGCCGTGTGACGATCATGATGCCGCACCCGGAGCGTGTGTTCCGCGCAGTGCAGAACTCGTGGCGTTCGGAAGACTGGAACGAAGACGCACCTTGGATGCGTATGTTCCGTAATGCTCGCGTGTGGGTGAACTGAGGCCTGTGTACAAGCTGGCGTTTTTCGTTCCTGACAGTCATGTCGAGGTGGTCAAAGGGGCTGTGTTCGCTGCCGGTGGTGGGCGGATCGGTGACTATGACCACTGTGCCTGGCAGGTGCTCGGGTCTGGTCAGTTTCGGCCTTTGGACGGCAGTCAGCCGTTCATTGGTGAGGCGGGGCAGGTCGAGCAGGTTGAGGAATGGAAGGTTGAGCTTGTTGTTGCGGATGAGTTGATTGTTGCTGTTGTGGCGGCGTTGAAGCTCAGTCATCCGTACGAGACACCGGCTTATGAGGTGTGGCGGCTGGAAGATTTCTGATAGCCGCTTGAACAGGAAACCCGCAGATGAGTGATTGTCTGCGGGTTTTTTGTTGCCTGCGATTTGAAGGGCGACTTCATTTCGCTGTGGGAGCTTGCCAGCGATGGCGCCCTTATAGGCGACCATGCTTTGGCTGGTTGTGTGAATATCCGTTTCTTCGGGTGCTGCGGCTGGCGGTTCCGTCCGGGATTGATCCGGGCGCATCGTCTCCGGTTTGCTGCGCTGCACCTCCTCTCGATGTGTTTGGCTTCGCCAAACGGTCGCTGCGCTCCCACCCCCGGATCAATCCCGGAACGAAGCCTGCCGACGGGGCCGGTGGATCAAGATCAGAGCGGCAGCCGAGCTTGCGCTCATCCTGTTGAGTGGTGGAAGAGCATGCGATCGGCTTTTGTTCTGTGTTGGGGCTGCCCCTCACGCCAGCCCTCTTCCGAGGGAGAGGGGGCCGATTTGTGGGCTTTTCAAAATCGGAGTGCGGCTGAGTATGTCCTGTCGGCGTAGTTCATCCAGACGCCTCGGTCAGTCCCCACTGCGATTAGCTTTTTGGATACAACTCACCCTCGACCATTCTGAGCACGGCACTGTGTAAGCGCTTGAACAGCCCTTCTAACGCGCGGGCAGACTCTGGATTCAAGCGCTCATGCAGCAAAGTGACTTCACAAATACTGCACGCCGCCGCTAAATCCTGCGCACCTACCGTGGCCAACGATCCGTTTATCCGATGCAAATGGCTCACCAGTTTTGAGTTGTCAGACGCTTGCATGGCCAGTTCGGCCTGCATCAGGTCTTCTTGCATGGTTGCGACAAACAAACGGTGCATGGCTGGCGATAGCGTCATCCAGCCCTCAAGATCATCAGTTTGTAGATCGGGTGCATCTTCCTCGACTGCCTGCGGAGCAACGGGCGCAGGTTGCCGGGTAAAATCTGACAAGGTCTGAAGCAGTGTCTTGAGGTTCAAGGGTTTGACCAACCATGCATTCATCCCGACCGCGAGACAATGTTCTCCCTCTTCACGCAGGGCATTGGCGGTTACACCAATAATCGGCACGTCCGGGTCCAGATGGCGCAAGCGTTGAGTGAGCTGATAACCATTGAGCTTGGGCATGTTGACGTCGGTGATAACAAGATCGAATGCAGACTCCTGCCAGCGCTGCAAGGCTTGTTCGCCATCCTCAGCCAAGGTAACCCGAGCACCAAGAGCTTCAAGTTGTTCCTTGAGAATCTCGCGGTTAACAGGGTTGTCTTCTGCAACCAACACATTCAAATCCAGTTCTTCAGCAGGCTGAGAGACCTTGAAACACAGTTCAGGGGCGGCGCCTTGCGCCAGTTGCATCAGGGTTCTGGCAATAGCGCGGATGTCATAAGCGTTGACCTCCCAGCCGTACGCCGTTTTTTTCGGCTGACTCGTCGCAGTTCCCTTTGCAACGACGCTCACACCTGACCATGGCGCTGCCGTCAGTGGATCCGGCTCGACGTCCAGTAATACGGCATTGCTGTCTTCATAGCCTGCCGCCGGCAAAGTCTGAGCCCTTGCGCCCCAAAGGCTGAGCCATTCGATCAGGCTCTGCCCTAGATCCTTGAGCGGCGCTCGCACATAGAGACTCACCCCATGAAGATCAATGTCCGCACAGTTGGACAATGTGCCTTTAACCACGGGCAAACGTATATGGAGTGAGAAGCTGCTGCCCAACCCGGGCTCGCTGACCACGCGCAAGTTAGCGCCCATCATTTCACTCAGTCGAGCGCAGATAGACAAACCCAACCCAGCGCCGCCAGAGCGCTCGCTTCCTCCCACTTGAGAAAAAGGCTTGAACAGGAGGGGCAACTGCTGATCGCTGATCCCGACTCCGGTGTCGGACACCTGCCACTGCAGCGACACATGGTCGTCTTCGATGTCCGTCACTTTCAGCCTGAGGACCACACGACCGAAGTCAGTAAACTTGATCGCGTTACTCAGCAGGTTGTTAATGATTTGCCGGATTCGCACAGCATCGCCGCACAACAGAGGCGGTAAGGATGCGTCCGCACAGGCAAATATCTTCAGACCTTTATTGCCTGCCGCTGCGGCATAGCTGCGTACGACGTCTTCAAACAAATCCAGAGGACTGAACGTTTTGGGTTCGACCGCCATTTGCCCGGACTCGATCTTGGATACATCCAATACATCGCTAATGAGTTGAAACAACACGGCCGATGAACGCTGGATCGTGTTCAGGTATTCATGCTGACGGTCACTAAGAGGGGTTCTTTCAAGCAACTCAAGGTTGCCGAGCACGCCGTACAAAGGTGTGCGAATTTCATGGCTCATGGTGGCCAGAAACAGGGTTTTGGCTTTGCTGGCCTCATCGGCAGAACGCCGTGCCTGTTCCATCATATTGGCATCGTCTACATGCCGAGTGATGTCGTTAAAACCGCACAGAACGACGTCTCTGCCCTGATAACGGGTGAAGGCAAAACAGACCTGGAGATAACGACCGGCAACCTCAAGTTGAACCTCACCCGGTTCGAGGTTCGCATAATTGCGCCTCAAGAGGGCAATCAGTTCAGGTGTGCCCTGCCATTGCTGTGCACGCTGATTTTCCAGCAACACGGCCCTCGTATCGCGCAGTACCACACACAGCCCGACGGGTGCATTGTCGAGCATGACTCGATTGAACTCTTCACTTTCAGCCAGTGACTGACTGGAGCGTTGAGCAGGCTCAATAATCCGCAAGCGATACCAGCGGTTCAGATACCAACCAAGGATCCCGAACAGCAAGACCAGAATTGCAGCGCCTGACAACGGCCACTTGGCGTAACCAAAAAACTTCTGGTAGCTGATGGTATATAAGCCGATCCAGGGGGCCGCCCCGCCCGAACTCAACTTGAAGTGCAAACCGTCGGGCTCAAAGCTCAACCCAAAAGGCAGCTCCTGTACATCCTGCTCGTTGCCAAGCAATACGTCGCCAGCAGGCGATATCAACGTCAGGCGACTGTTGCTGGAGCGCATCAGTAACCGCTCAAGATCATTGATATCGCTGATATCCAATAGGGCGGTCACTATGACTGAGTCATCATCCTCAGGCGCAGGCAGGAAGCGATGTGAGAGGTCAACACCGATAGCCCCCACAATATATTTACGTTTTTGGATGAGTCCCGCCGGGGCTCGCATCCATAGTAATTGCTGGTTCTCAAGCATCCGGCTTTGGGGTATCAGTTGGTCATACAGGCGCTTGGTGATATCGAAGAAATTATCTTTCTGCAGCAGTGACAGCTGCCTCGCCCCCTGAATTCCAGGCACTGCAATAGTGAACTGGGCCGTTGGTGAAAACACAAACACTTGCGGCGCCGCGTAATAGGATTCGGACCAGTACGCGGCAAAAAGATCGGTCAATTGAACGCCAAACGAGTAGACCCCCGTCATTTGATCAGAGGTGAACTTATCTCTCTGACTGACCGTAAAAGGCATTGATTTGGCCGTGTCGCTGTTCTGAAACAGGCGTTCATCGGCTTGGCTCATCAACTCGATATGTGAACTCGGTTTGCTATCCGGCAGCAGGTTCTTACCGCCTTTGCCATAGCTCTCTGCGGCAGTGCGCAAAAAAGCTTCATGCTCCTGAATGCTTTCCATCAACCGCGCAAAGTGAAAATCGGTTTTCTCACTCTCTTCTTTCAACACCCGGTTAACCGCCCAAAAACTCATGCTTACCAGCAACAGGGCCAGCCCGGTCAGCAGGAACAACAGTTTATTGAGTCTGAGTGAACTCAGTGCCAATGCACCGAGGCGTACTTTTGCTTGCTTCATGGAAGGTGCCTATCGAGAGCTTTACAGACCAAGGATACAGAGCGTTCTAAAACAGGAATCGTCTGATGGGGTTCGCCACCCACACGTTGCATCCTTTGCAACACCTGCTGCGGCGAGCCCATGGCAGGGAGGGGCTGTTAAAAACGGATATGACACATAACTTTGTAGAGGATATCTCTCATGTTTCAAACAATCGGCAAATACACCGCTCTGTGTGGTTCAACGCTGCTGATCGCCATGGCAGCGGCTACTACTCAAGCGGCCGATGGCCAAGTTGAATTCACCGGTACTGTTAACGATAACGCCTGCACCATTAACAGCGAAAGCGTGAAAAAGTCGGTTGATATGGGCCAGGTTCGTATCGCTGACTTCGCCAACACCGTAGGTGCCACTGCCGGAGAAACGCCGTTCTCGATTTCTCTGGAGAACTGCAGCGGTTCGACCCTGAAAAACGCTTCTATCAAGTTCAGCGGCCAACAGGCTGCAACGGACGCCACCGTTCTGGGCATGGTCGGCGCTAACCAGGTCAAAGGTATCGGTATCCAGATCGCCGACGCCCGTACTGGCGACAAACTGCCGTTGAACACCGCGAGCACCGATTACGTGTTGCGCCCCCAGTCCAACACGTTCGACTTCAAGGCGTCCTACGTACGTCTTGTTGCTGATACCCCGGGTGCAGATGGCGCTCCTGATACCCGCGGCATCGGAACGGGTACGGTCAATGCGCTGGCTACCTTCGACGTTACCTACAAGTAACGCGTTTTTTTAACGCAGGAGTCCGTGGCTCGGCCCGGGCTCTGGCGTTGAACAGAGGACATATTAATGCGTTTAAAAGTTGCAGCCTTTTTGGCTTTGGCAGCAGGTTTCTGGCTGCCGCAAGTTCAAGCGGGCGTCAATGTCGGCTCCACGCGGGTCATTTATCAAAGCAAGGAAAAAGAAGCCAACCTTTCACTTTCAAACTCCGGTGAAGACGGTGTTCCGTATCTGGTGCAGTCCTGGGTCAGCCCTTATGAAAATCGGGATGAGAGTGCCGATGAGTTCATTATCACTCCACCCTTGTTTCGTCTGGACGCCAAAAGCCAGAACATCCTGCGAATCATCGCGACCAATGCGCAAAACCTGCAAACAGATAAAGAAAGCCTGTTTCTGCTGAATGTCAAAGCGATCCCGGCCAAGAGTACCGAGCAGAGCAGTCAGAACGTATTACAGATTGCGCTCAAGACCACCATCAAACTGTTCTACCGCCCCGCGGGTTTGCAAGGTTCTCTGCAAGAGACTGTGGAAAAACTGCAATGGCGTGCTGAAGGCGGACACCTGACTGTGCACAACCCGTCAGGTTTTAACGTGGTCGTCAGTGATTTGCTGATTAACAACAAGGCGAGCCAAGGCATGCCTGAGGTGATCAAACCCGGCAGTACCGTCACTACGGCGATACCGCTGAAAAACAGCGACAAGCTGGAACTCACCTACATCAATGAATACGGCAGCACCGTCAAGGCAGCACCCATCACCGTTCATTGATGCCTGATTGAATAGTCGAATAGAAGGACCTCCTCATGCTGCGACTGCGCATGTGCGCCTTCGCGCGCCGAGTAAAAACCTGGAGCACTGCAGGCCTTGGTGCTATCGGTCTTACAGCGACCGTCGCGCATGCAGATTACAGCTTCGACTCATCCTTTCTGGAAATTGGTGGTGGCAATGCTTCAGCCGAAGTGGCTGAACAAGTAAAAGCCATGAGCCAAGGCCAACTGCCGGGGATTTACCGAGTCGACCTGTCAGTGAATGACCGACCGATCGAGCAGCAGGACATGAATTTTATTCGCGAAACCGCCAGTCAGGTATCAACCCCTAATGGCCTGTTCCCCTGCTTCAGTCTTCAGGCGCTGACCGAGTTGGGTATTGATCCCGCACGCTTGAAAGATGCCGAAATCAGCAGCGACAAATGCGTGTACTTCAATCGCGAGCTGACCGGTATCACCTACGACTATGACTTCAACAAGCAGCAGCTGAACCTGCAAGTGCCTCAGGCATTTATTGGCGATGTGCCCTTTGAGTCTCGTCGTAAAAACTGGAGTGATGGCGAGCAGGTCGCGTTTGCCAATTACAGTTTTTCCGGCAGTCAGTCCGAAACCCGCAACGGCAACCGGCAGTCCCAGTTCGGCAGTGTGCACAGCGGATTTAACAGTGGGGCCTGGCGCTTTCGCAACTTTTCGACCTGGCAAAAAAGTACCAACGTCGAAGGCAACTGGAAATCGGTGGACACCTATGTCCAGCGCGACCTGGGCAACATGATGGCCATTGGCACCATCGGTGAAAGCTCAACCGACAGTGACCTGTTTGACACGATCTCCTATCGCGGCGTGGGCATCGCTTCCGATCTGGATATGTTGCCCGATGATGCGCGCAATTTTGCGCCGGTTATCCGTGGCGTCGCCAACGGCCGCTCACGGGTAACGCTGCGCCAGCGCGGCTATGTCATCAGTGAACAGTGGGTGCCCTCGGGTCCCTTTGCACTCAAGGGGCTGTATTCGACTTCAAACAACGGTGACATCGAAGTCACCGTTGAAGGTCCCAATGGTGAGCGTCAGGTGTATATCCAGTCGTTCTCGTCTGTGCCTTACATGCTGCGCGAAGGACAGCAGAGCTACAGCGTGACCGCAGGCCAATATCGCCCGGCCGACGGCACCCTCAACAGGCAGAAACCGGGATTTGTACAAGGTACTTACCGCCGCGGCCTGACCGAAGGCACCACCGTATTCGGTGGCAGCATTGTCAGCGAACAATACAAGTCCGCACTTTTGGGCTTTGCGCATGACTTCGCCGGTTTCGGTGCCATCTCGCTGGACGTCACCCATGCCATCAGCGATGACATCGGCACTGATGCCAAAACCCTGTCGGGTCAGTCGTACCGTTTTCGCTACTCCAAGTCCATCGATCTGACGGACACCAGCTTCAGCCTGGTGGGCTATCGCTACTCCACCAGCGGTTACTACAGCTTTAACGAGGCCATTGATGCGCGCGCCAACAACACGCTGACGCCCTATGTCGATGAAACCATGATCAACAGCGGTGCTTTTTCGCCTTACCTGGGTGGCCACATGAAAAGCAGCTTTACCGCCAACGTCTCGCAGCAACTGGGCAGCTATGGCGGCATGTACGCCAACCTGACCAAAACCGACTATTGGAACCGGGCCCAAAGCAATACCTCGATTCAGTTGGGCTACAGCTTCAGTGTCGGCCAAGCTTCCTACAACGTGGGTTTGGCACAGAACAGTGGCACCGGCGATGACGTTCGCAGCCTGTCGTTGAGCGTGAGTATTCCGTTGGGCAATCCGGGCAATAGCAGCCGGATTGGCCTGAGTACCAATCAGGACTCGGCGGGCAATGCCAGTCGTAACGCCACGTTCAGCGGCTCTCAATTCAAGGACGATGCACTGTCTTACAGCGTGGGCATCAATCAACAGATCAGTGATGAAGATCGCATGCTCGGCAGTTCGATTGCCGCGCGTTACAACGCAGCGAATGCCATTTGGCACGGCTCTTACAACAGGGATCAAAGCACCCGGCAGATGGACTACGGCGTAGAAGGCGGGGTTGTTGCCACGCGTGACACCTTGATGTTTACCCAGCCTCTGGGCGAAACCAACATCATCGTGGCCACACCGGGGGCCGGCGATGTAGGCGTACTGACCAAAAGCGGGATCAAAACCAACGGCAGTGGCTACACGGTTATTCCTTCCGCCCAGCCTTACCGTAAAAACAAAATAGCGCTGAACACTGACTCGTTATCGGACAACACCGATATCGCGAACCTGGTTCAGGTCGTCACCCCTAACCGCGGCGCGTTTGTCATGGCCAACTTTGAAACCCGCAACGGCCGCCGTCTGTTGATTAGCGTGAACGCCAACGATGGCAAGCCTGCGCCCTTTGCGGCCGAGGCTCAGCTGTTTGACCTCAATGGCGTCTTGATGAACAGCGCCATGGTGGCAGACAAAGGCCGGGTGTTCATGACAGGCGTGCCGGACAAAGCGCAGCTGCTGATCAACGTCAATGGCAAGCCGTGGTGCTCCAAAGCGTTGGATCTGAACACTTACAACCTGGCGGAAACGGGCATCGGGCAACTGCAGATCCGTTGCGATGCACAGCTGGCAATGCCGGCAGACACTCAAGGTACTCCCGATGCATGACTCAACGTTCAAACCCCAGCGCCCGAAATGGGCAACCGCGATCCTGTTGTCAGTCGGCTTGTTGTTCAGTTTTGCAAGTCAGCAAGCGTTCGCGATTATCCAGAACAACATGACCTGCACCGCGACAGGTGACCATGGCATCGTTGATTTGGGAACTCTGGCTCCTTCCGAGAACATTCAAGTACACATGACGGCAAACTGCCGAGTGACGCGCTGGTATCCCAAAGGTTCTAACCTTTCGTTTACGCAGCAATACAATCAAGGCAAAAGTGCCGACTTCGTTGCGTTTCATACAAACAGCAACCAATTCCTTAAAAGTGGCGGAATGGGAACAACCGGCACAACCTGTGTGCCGACCAGTTGCGTGCCTTTGTATGTCGGCAACACGTTTTCATATGACGTGTTATTCGCGGGCTCTGCGGGGACAACTCCGGGCGACTACATGGTGAGTTTAAACCTGGCGGTTGCAGGAGCTGAGTGCAACACGGTTATTGAATTGAAGCCGGAGCATCATGCCGCATTGCCATGGAGTTTTGCATGACCTCTCCCATCACCTCGATGGGGCATTTGAAGTCGAAGCGCTTGC